>CAZMLX010000009.1:3665-26067 GCA_964567275.1 uncultured Thiopseudomonas sp.
TGATGGCGTTGATCGGGTCCATGACGATGCCCAGACGAATGCTCATGCAGGTTCCTCCGAAAAATAAAACGCATTATGCGGTGTTGTACGGCAAACTGCCAACCCGCAGCCAAGAAAGCGGACGGTTGTCAATAAAATCACGGTTTGTGATCCCGTTTCTAGATTGGCACACAATAGTATGCTAAAAAGGAGTCCATTCATTCGGCAAGCACTTGCCGGCGCAGGGAAAAGTTGTTTGCCTGCGCTGCCTTCACCCGCTGCCGGCAACAGGTTGCTGCCGGTGTTGCCAGGGTGCGCCGAGCGACAGAACTTCCCGCAGCGGCTGCCCTTGTCCGGCAGGCAGGGCTGCGCAACATGCAAACAGTAATTTGCGTTCTACCCAACGATGGCAGGGCCAACATGGAACAAAATTCAAACAGCCTCAAGGTAATGGTGATCGACGACTCCAAGACGATTCGCCGTACCGCTGAAACATTGCTAAAGAAGGTGGGGTGCGAAGTCATCACGGCCGTGGATGGCTTTGATGCACTGGCAAAAATTGCCGATACCCGGCCGGGAATCATTTTTGTCGACATCATGATGCCCCGCCTGGACGGTTACCAGACTTGCGCCCTGATCAAGAACAATAGCGAGTTTCGCAGCACCCCGGTGATCATGCTGTCGTCCAAGGACGGCCTGTTTGACAAGGCCAAGGGCCGGATTGTCGGGTCGGACCAGTATCTGACCAAGCCATTCAGCAAGGAAGAGCTGGTCGGTGCGATCAAGGAACATGTCCCAGGCTTTGTGCCCGTCGAAGAAGCCTGATCAGGCTGTGTCCGGGTCTGACAGACTAAGTAGAGGAAGCCCATGGCGCGCGTTTTGATTGTTGATGACTCTCCGACCGAGGTCTACAAGCTCACCAGCATGCTGGAGAAAAATGGTCACCAGGTGTACAAGGCGGACAACGGTGCCGACGGTGTTGCCCTGGCCCGCAAGGAAAAGCCTGATGCCATCCTGATGGATATTGTAATGCCTGGCCTGAACGGTTTTCAGGCGACCCGCCAGCTGACCCGTGATCCGGAAACCAGCCATATTCCGGTGATCATTGTGACCACCAAGGATCAGGAAACCGACAAGGTCTGGGGGCAGCGCCAGGGCGCCAGGGGATACCTGACCAAACCGGTTGATGAAGCCGTGTTGCTGGGTGCCCTGACCGATGTGCTCAAGGGTTGACGGCAGATGATGGTCAGACTTACGCCCTTTCAGCAGTTGCTGCGGCTGGAGCAGGGCTTTCGCGAGCAGGCGGCAGCGCTGCCGGCCCGCCAGGAAACCAAAGAGTACTGGAGCGGCATCGGCTTTAGCATGGGTGGCCAGTATTATGTAGCGCCCATGGGCGAGGTGACCGAAGTGTTGCCGGAGCCCCGCTATACCGTGCTGCCCGGCGTCAAAGGCTGGGTTCGGGGGGTGGCCAACGTGCGTGGCCGCCTGTTGCCGGTAATGGATCTCTGTGCTTTTCTGGGCCTGACCCTGGGTGGTAACCGCAAAAGCCGCCGCATTCTGGTAATGGAACATGGCAGTGTCTTTGCCGGTTTGACAGTAGATGCGGTGCTGGGCATGCAGCATTTTGCCATGGACAGTTTCAATCCGCAGGGTGAGGGTGCGCCGGACTCGGTACGTACCTTTGTGCATGGCAGTTTTCAGCGCGAGCACAACTGGCTGCTATTCAGCCCGCATGTGTTGGCAACCGACGCAGCTTTTCTGGACGTAGTGGCCTGACAGGTACAAGCCAGACAAGCAGGGGGGCACGGTAACGGCCCGTTTCTGATGGCAATGATTCAACGGTGAGGTCCAGGTGGGGGCCAAAGCATGAAAAAATCAAACACAAACGGCATGTTTTCCAATCTTCAAAGCAGTGTGCTGACGCGGATACTGTTTGCCGCACTGTTCGTGGCAGCACTGCTGCTGTTTGCCAACTTTTTTTATCTGAGTACGCAAACAGCCCATGACAAGCAGTACCTGGCCCATGCCGGCGAGTTGCGGGTGTTGTCGCAGCAAATTGCCAAGCATGCCGGCGATGCTGCCGCAGGCAAAGAAGAAGGCTTCCGCCAGTTGCGCAATGCCCGCAACAGCTTCGAAGAATACTGGGGCTATATTGAGCAGGGCGACCCGGTACGAGGGCTGCCGGCTGCTACCGGCAAGCTGTCGGTCGAGCTGGATGCGGTATCCCAGGACTGGGGCCGTTTGCGGCGCCAGACAGCGGTTATCCTGGATAACCAGAAAACCGTCAGCAGCCTGCATCAGCAGGCGGCTACGCTGGCAGACAGCGTGCAGCGGCTGCAAAAAAACCAGGATGAGGTAGTGGACAGCCTGCTGCGCAGCGGGGCACCGGCCGAACAGGTGGCCGTTGCCCAGCGTCAGGTTCTGCTGGCCGAGCGCATCCTGTCATCCGTCAACAAAATTCTGGCGGGTGACGAGCATTCGGTTTTGGCGGCGGACCAGTTCAGCCGGGATACCGCAGAGTTTGGCCGGGTGCTCAAGGCCATGCGTGACGGCGATGCCGGTCAGCGTATTGCCCGGGTTACCGACAGTCGTGCCCTGGCCGCACTCCAGAGTGCCGGGCAAGTATTTAATGAGGCCAATGGTGCCGTCGCCAGCATTATGGAAAGCTCGCCCGAGCTGTTCCGGGTGCGTGAAGCGGCGGATGGCATCCACGGGGTGTCCGGCAGCCTGCTGGCCAAAACCACGGCTTTGGCCAACGGCTTTGAAGAAGGTGCCAAGGGGCGGGTCTGGAACGTTCTGGCCGGTTACCTGCTGGGTGCGCTGATTCTGGCGGCGATTATCCTGATTGCGCTGGTCAACATGCGTGCCACCCGCCGCAGCCTGCTGGAAACGGCTGAAAAGAACGAACGCAACCAGGTTGCCATTTTGCGTCTGCTGGACGAAATTGGCGATCTGGCCGACGGTGACCTGACCACCCAGGCTACCGTAACCGAAGACTTTACCGGTGCCATTGCCGACTCCATCAACTTCACCATTGACCAGCTGCGTGACCTGGTTGGCACCATCAACACCTCGGCGGTACAGGTAACGGCGGCGGCTGAAGATACCCAGTCGACAGCCGGCCAGCTGGCCGAGGCTTCCGAGCACCAGGCGCAGGAAATTGCCGGCGCCTCGGCGGCGATCAACGAGATGGCGGTATCGATTGACCAGGTATCGGCCAACGCTGCCGAATCGGCGGCGGTAGCCGAGCGCTCGGTAGCCATTGCCAACAAGGGCAGCGAAGTGGTGCACAACACCATCTCCGGCATGGACCGTATCCGCGAGCAGATTCAGGACACTTCCAAGCGGATCAAGCGGTTGGGTGAGTCGTCCCAGGAAATTGGCGACATCGTCAGCCTGATTAACGACATTGCCGACCAGACCAACATTCTGGCCCTGAACGCTGCCATCCAGGCATCGATGGCCGGGGATGCCGGCCGGGGCTTTGCCGTGGTTGCGGACGAAGTACAGCGTCTGGCCGAACGCTCCTCGGCAGCGACCAAGCAAATTGAGGCATTGGTGAAAACCATCCAGACCGACACCAACGAAGCGGTGATTTCAATGGAGCAAACCACCTCCGAGGTGGTCAAGGGTGCCAACCTGGCGCAGGATGCCGGGGTGTCGCTGGAAGAAATTGAAAACGTATCGAAAAACCTGGCCAGCCTGATCCAGAACATTTCCAATGCGGCCCGGCAGCAGGCATCTTCTGCCGGCCATATTTCCAGCACCATGAACGTGATCCAGGAAATTACGTCGCAAACGTCCTCTGGTACACAGGCAACCGCCCAGAGCATTGGCCACCTGGCCCGTCTGGCAGGCGAAATGCGTGACTCGGTGTCCGGCTTTACCCTGCCGGACCAGAAGTAGGCCCACAGGCCCGCATAGCGCAAGGGACAAGGCATGCAAACAGAGGCAGGCTGGGCACTGAGACCGCTGGCGCCGATTTCGGATGCCGATTTTGGTGACTGGAGCCGCCTGCTGGAGGAGCGCAGCGGCATTGTCCTGACCGAGGAGCGGCGGGCCTTTCTGGAGTCCAGACTGACTGCCCGCATGCGCGAACTGGATGTACAAGATTATGGCGAGTATTACCGCCAGGTCACTGACGGGGTCCGTGGCTCGGTCGAGTGGGGCCGCTTGCTGGACCAGCTGACCATCCAGGAAACCCGTTTTTTCCGGCATGCGCCGTCGTTCGAGTTTGTGCAAACGTGGCTGCAACAGCGTTTTGAGCAGCGTCAGCAGGCCGGTGAGCGCAAGCCGCTTGCAGTCTGGAGCCTGGGTTGTTCAACGGGTGAAGAGGCCTGGTCGCTGGCGATTACGGCGGCCGAAGTGCTGCGCATGCGCCAGGAGCCGCTGAGCGGGTTTTCAGTGACTGCGACCGACATCAGCCAGAGTGCGCTGGCCCGGGCCCGGGAGGGCAGCTATGGCCGGGTACGGCTGGCGGGTGTGCCGGATGCATTGCGTGAGCGTTATTTTGTAAGCGATGGCCGCATTGGCTATCAGATTGTAGACAGCCTCAAGTCCAGAGTGTGTTTTGCCCGCATCAATGTGCTGGAACTGGACAGGGTACCGCTGTCGGGCATAGACCTGATTTTTTGCCAGAACATGCTGATTTATTTTCGGCGCTGGCAGCGGCGCAGCATTCTCAACCGGCTGGTTCAGTGCCTGGCGCCGAATGGCGTACTGGTTATTGGTGTCGGCGAAATGAGCGGCTGGCTGCACCCGGAACTCGAGACAATAGATAATGGCCAGGTTATGGCGTTTGTCCGTAAGGGATAATTACCAATATGAGTGGAATGGCAATGGGTGATAGACACGACTATGTTGCCCTCGAATGGGTCAAGGGCGAGATCGCCGAAACCCTGAAGCAGGCACGCCAGTCGCTGGAAGACTATGTCGAGCAGCCGGATGACAGCTCCAGTCTTCAGTTTTGCCTGACCTATATTCACCAGGTGCATGGCACCCTGCAAATGGTCGAGTTTTTCGGCGCAGCCCTGCTGGCCGAAGAAATGGAAATGCTGGCCCGTGCCCTGCTGGAGCAGCGGGTGGTCAACGTCAACGAGGCGCTGGCCGTGCTGATGGAGTCGATCCTGCAGCTGCCGCAATACCTGGAGCGCATCCAGAACGCCCGGCGTGACCTGCCGATGGCGGTATTGCCATTGCTCAATGACCTGCGTGCCGCCCGGGGCGAAAAATTCCTGTCCCAGAGCAGCCTGTTCAACCCGGAAATGCCGGCGCCGTTGCCGCCCATGGATGAAGCCGGGTTGCGGCGGCTGGATACGCCGCAGCTGGATACACTGCTGCGCAAAATTCGCCAGATGCTGCAGGTTTCCCTGATCGGCCTGTTGCGCGAGCAGAATGTCAAAACCAATCTGGCCATGCTGGCGCGGGCCTTTGCCGGCATGGAGAAGCTAAGCCAGGGTGCGCCCTCGTTGCCGATGTGGCACATAGCGGCTGGTCTGGTTGACGGACTGGCCAATACCAGCCTGGATCTGAGTACTTCGGTACGTACCCTGTTGCGCCAGCTGGACATGCAGCTGCGTGAGCTGATTCGGACCCGGGCACAAGGCATCAATCAGCCGGCCCCTGCCGATTTGCTGAAGGACCTGCTGTTTTATGTGGCCAAGGCGCAGCCCAATTCGCCACGTCTGCAAGCCCTGCACGAGACGTATCAGCTGGCAGCGGCGCTGCCGGTTGAGGCGCTGGAGGCAGGACGGGACACTGTTGCCGACCGGGGTGCCATCCGTTCAGTGGTCACGGCACTGTGTGAAGAGCTGGTCAGGGTCAAGGACAGCCTGGACCTGTTTGTGCGCAGTAACCGTGACAACCCGCACGAGCTGGACAATCTGCAGGCACCGCTGAAACAGATTGCCGATACCCTGGCCGTTTTGGGCTTCTCCCAGCAACGCAAGGTGATTGGCGAGCAGGCCCGCATCATCAACGACATTGCTGCCGGCATCAACCCGGCCAGCGATGCCACGCTGATGGATGTGGCCGGAGCCCTGCTTTACCTGGAAGCCACCCTGATCGGCATGGTGGGCAGCCATGAGGAACTGGGTGCGCAGGTCCAGGATCTGGCACCGCCCACCGATGTGGCCCAGGTACACCGGCTGGTTATCCGCGAAGCCCGCACCGGGCTGGAGCAGGCCAAAGACGGCATCATCGAATTTATTGCCTCGCAGTGGAAACATGAACACCTGGAGCCGGTGTCCCATCTGTTGACCCAGGTGCGTGGCGGGTTGGTGATGATTCCGCTGGAGCGTTCCGCCAGCCTGGTGGAAAGTTGCCGCCGTTATATTGTGGAGCAGCTGCTGGAGCCGAAGGCGGTGCCGGACTGGCAGGCGCTGGACACCCTGGCTGATGCCATGACCAGCGTTGAATACTATCTGGAGCGGTTGTATGACGACCAGACACTGGATGGCGCCCAGCTGCTGGACACTGCAGAAGAAAGCCTGACATCGCTGGGTTATGCACCCCAGGCGCTACCCCAGGCCGGCCCGGCCAGCATTGTGGTCAGTATGCCGCCTCCCGCTGAAACCGGGGTGGCCACGGAGCCCCTGGAGTTTGAGTTGTCGGCGCTGGAAGCGGATGCCGGGCTGGATCTGGACTTTGGCATTGTCGAGCGGCCGTTGCCCGACTCGCTTGATGTCGCCGACGCTGTGTTTGAACCCGAACCCGAACCCGAACCCGAACCTGAATCTGAACCTGAACCTGAATCTGAACCTGAACCTGAATTCGAGCTTGAATTTGAGCCTGAAACCGGGCTGGACAGTATTCCGGAGCCGGCTGCAGCGGCCGAAGAGCTGGATGACAGCCTGATCGACCATTTGCCGGATGTGGAGTTGCCGCCGGTTATTGCCGATCCGGTTGTCGAGCCGGCCGAAGCATTGACCGCCTTGCTGGCAATGCCGGCCAGTCCGCTGAATCCGCCGGCGCAGGAGGTATTGCCACACCTGTTGCCGCCGCCGGCGGACGAAGAGCCGTTTGACGCCGAACTGCAAGAAATTTTTGTCGAAGAAGCCGGCGAGGTGCTGGAAACCCTCAACGAGTTTTTCCCGCAGTGGCAGCAGGACCGGGACGATAAAGCCGCCCTGACCGAAATACGCCGGGCGTTTCACACCCTCAAAGGCAGTGGCCGGATGGTGCGGGCATTGGTAGTGGGCGAGCTGGCCTGGTCGATCGAGAACATGCTCAACCGGGTGCTGGAAGGCAGTCTGGCAGCCGATCAGCCGGTGGTGCAGGTGGTTGCTGACGTGATTGCGCTGGTACCGGACCTGATCAGCGAATACGAAGCCCAGGCCCAGCGTCAGCGTGATGATGTCGACTTTCTGGCTGCTACCGCCCATGCACTGGCCCGCAATGAGCCTGTGCCCGAGCGCCTGGAGGCAAGCGCTGAAACAGCTGAGCCGGAACTGGAACCGGAGCTGCCTGCCACCGTTGCCGACGAAGCCGATGCAACAGACGCAGAGGCTGTGCTGCCGGTTGACCCGACAGCGGACAGTGCCCTGCTGGATGCCCAGCTGGTAGAGATTTTTCATAGCGAAGCACTGGCGCACCTGGCCGTGCTGCGCAGCTTCCTGGACGCCTGTGAGCAGTCATTGCCGCAACCCGTGAGCGAAGACCTGCAGCGTGCCCTGCATACCCTCAAGGGCAGCGCCCACATGGCCGGCATTGTACCGGTGGCCGGTGTTGCTACGGCGCTGGAAAAACTGGTCAAGGAGTACCGGGCACACCTGCTGGACATCGGTCTTGAAGAAGCCGGCCTTATGCAGCAGGCACATCAGCTGCTGACGGCCGGAGTGGCACAGCTGCACAGCACGCCGCTGGCCGAAGTGGCAGGGTCTGACAACCTGATCTGGATGTTGCAGGAGTGTCTGGAGCGGGCGCTGAGCAAACAGTTGCTGGTGACTGTCGACGACGTTGGTAGCCAGCGTGATCCTTTGCAAATTTCCCGGTTTCTGGCAGAAGACATGGATGCACTGCTCGACATGGAAGAGCGGGTACCACAGTGGCATACCGAAGCGCCCGGCCAGGACGAGATCCGGCAGCTGATTGACGAGCTGGGCGGCTTGCGCGACGGCGCCGAAATGGCCGAGCTTTGGCCGGTGGTGGAGCTGTCGACAGTACTGTCGGGGCTGTACCAGCAGGTTCTGGACGGGCAACGTACGGCCGATAGTCTGGACCTGGAGCAGCTGGCCGGGGTGCATGGCGGGCTGCTTGACATGCTCGATGAAGTCGCAGCCGGGCTGGAAGTCAGCAGCAATGAGGCGCTGTTGGCCAGCGCACAGGGCTTGCTTGAATTGCCGGTGGTTGAAGAAACGGCCGGTCCTGCTCCTGTCGGGGGTGGTGAGCCGGTTGTTGTCGACAGTCTGGCTGTGGAGCTGGCCGATGACAATGACGCAGCCGATGTCCTGACGTTATTGCCCGACATTGAATATGAAGCCGGGCCGGAGTACCAGCCTGGTCCGGTAACGGAGTCTGAACCAGAGCCCGAAAGCGTCTTGCCGTTGCCGACGGTCGGGGCAGAGCCGGTTGCCTATGCCAGTTTTGACGACGAGATGGTCGAGATTTTTCTCGATGAAGCCTTTGACCTGCTGGAAAGCGCCAACCAGGAACTGGAGCAGTGGCTGGCGGATGCCGACAATACCGCAGTGCTGACCGCCCTGATGCGGGACCTGCATACCCTTAAAGGGGGTGCCCGCATGGCCGGTATCCAGCCGGTGGGTGACCTGTCGCACGAGCTGGAGTCGGTTTACGAAGGTTTGCTGGATGGCCGATATCAGCGTAACGTCAGCCTGGAGCCAACCCTGCATGCTGCCCATGATGAGCTGTATCGCCAGCTGGAATTGCTGCAACAACAGCAGGATCTGCCTTCTCCGGCCGCTTTGCTGGAACGCTTGCAGGCATTCCGCCAGGGTATTGCCGTACCGGTCGCCGAGCCAGCAATGGCAGCGGAAGAGGTAACAGAAGAAGCAATAGAAGAAGTAGCGGAAGAAGAAATAGAAGACCTGACAGAAACCGGGGCAGAGCCACCGGCCAGGGTCCAGGTTGAGCCGGTAGCGGTGCCGGTTCAGCCCGCTGCTCAGGCGCCAGCCAGTTCGGTCAATGATCCCGAACTGGTCGCTATTTTTCTGGAAGAAGCATTCGAGATACTGGACACTGCCGGCCAGGATTTGCAGCAATGGCTGGAAGATACTTCGGTATTGCAGCCGGTTGAAAGTTTGCAGCGGGGACTGCACACCCTGAAAGGCGGCGCCCGCATGGCCGAAATCCGGCCGATCGGCGATCTGGCCCACGAGCTGGAGTCGCTGTTTGAAGACCTGGTACAGCAACGGCTGAGCTTTAGTGAGGGGCTGCCGGCTTTCCTTTACCAGTGCCAGGACCAGCTGTCGGTGATGCTGGAAACCCTGAGGGACGGCCAGCTGCCGGCAGCCCAGGATGAACTGATCCGGACATTGCGTCATTGGCGCGAGCAGGGTTGTGCCCCGGTGGCGCACGAACCGGTTGCTGCCGAACAGGATGTGGCTCCGCTGGCCTTGCCGGACGACTTGCTGGACATGTTTGCTGGCGAGGCGGCACTGCTGCTGCAACAGCTGGACCAGAGCATTGGCCAGCTGGAGCGGGATGCCGGTGCCGGAACTGCTGCGCCCGAGCTGCTGGCTACGCTGAAAGGCGAAGCGGCGCTGGCCGGCTTGCCGGCGATGATGGACTGCTGTGACCGCATGACTGCCCTGCTGACGGCGACCCCGGAAGGAGCTGACGGACCGGCGTTGCGCAGCGGGCTGGCCGAGTTGCATCAGCTGCTGGACAGCCATGGCGTGACATTGCCGGAGCTGACAGTAGAAACACCGGTAGTCAGTGCCGACTTCAGCGCTCCGGTACCGGTGTTGACCGAGGTGGTTGGCGGGGAAGGGCAAGCGTTACAGCCGGTTGCCGCAGCGGCACCGCCAGCGCAGGCTGTCCGGCCGGGCCGTCCGGCACAGGCGGCCCCGCAAGAACAGGTCCGGGTGCCGGCGGAATTGCTGGAAGGACTGGTCAACCTGGCCGGCGAAACCTCCATTTTCCGTGGCCGGGTTGAGCAACAGGTTAGCGATTTCAGCTTTACCCTGAACGAAATGGAAACCACGCTGGACCGGATCCGGGACCAGTTGCGCCGCCTCGATACCGAGACCCAGGCGCAGATTCTCAGCCGTTACCAGACCAGCAGCCAGGCTGGTGAGGACTTCGACCCGCTGGAAATGGACCGTCACTCGCAGTTGCAGCAGCTGTCCCGCTCGCTGTTCGAGTCGGCGTCCGACCTGCTGGACCTGAAAGAAACCCTCAGTGCGCGCAGCCGTGATGCCGAAACCTTGTTGTTGCAGCAGGCCCGGGTCAACACCGAACTGCAGGAAGGCCTGATGCGCACGCGCATGGTGCCGTTCGAGCGCATGGTGCCAAGGCTGCGCCGCATTGTGCGGCAGGTGGCCGGCGAGCTGGGCAAAGAGGTTGAATTGCAGGTGGCCAACGCCGAAGGCGAGATGGACCGCAGCGTGCTGGAGCGCATGATTGCACCCATGGAGCACATGCTGCGCAACGCCGTGGGCCACGGCATCGAACTGCCCGAGGCACGCCGTGCGGCGGGCAAGCCGGCCACCGGACGCATCCGTCTGGAGCTGAGCCGCGAAGGGGCCGATGTGTTGCTGGTGATGAGCGACGATGGTGCCGGCATCAATGTGGATGCGGTGCGGCGCAAGGCAATTGAACGGGGACTGATGGCCGAAAACAGCGAACTGAGCCGCCAGGAAATCCTGCAGTTCATTTTGCTGTCCGGTTTTTCCACCGCCGAAAAAGTAACCCAGGTATCCGGCCGTGGTGTTGGCATGGACGTGGTGGGTTCGGAAATCAAACAGATTGGCGGCGCCATCAGCATCGAGTCGGAGCAAGGCCAGGGCACCCGCTTTGTCATCCGTCTGCCGTTTACCGTTTCGGTCAACCGGGCGCTGATGGTGATGACCGGCGAAGACCTGTATGCCATTCCGCTCAACACCATTGAAGGTATTGTGCGGGTATCGCCCTACGAGCTGGAGGCGCTGTACGACCAGGCCCGCGAGCAGGGTACGGCCGCCAGCTTCGAATATGCCGGCCAGCAGTATGATTTGCGCTATCTGGGCGAGCTATTGGCCAATGGCCAGCAGCCCAAGCTGGTGGGCCAGATGTTGCCGCTGCCAGTGATCCTGATTCGCTCGTCCGAGCACTCCGTGGCGGTGCAGGTGGACAGCCTGTCGGGCTCGCGGGAAATTGTGGTAAAAAGCCTGGGCCCGCAGTTTGCC
Source organism: uncultured Thiopseudomonas sp. (assembly GCA_964567275.1). Classification (GTDB taxonomy): domain Bacteria; phylum Pseudomonadota; class Gammaproteobacteria; order Pseudomonadales; family Pseudomonadaceae; genus Thiopseudomonas. Next base: position 14,990 of record CAZMLX010000009.1, read on the forward strand.
GGTGTGCATAGCCTGTCCGGTGCCACCATTCTGGGTGATGGCCGGGTGGTGGTCATTCTTGACCTGCTGGCAGCGATCCGCCAGCAGTACGCCCGTGCCGGTCTGGAAGGACCGGGCCGGCTGGCACTGGGCCGTGATACCGGCCCGCTCAGTGCGGCGCTGAAAGTCATGGTGGTGGACGACTCGGTGACGGTACGCAAGGTTACCAGCCGTCTGCTGGAGCGTCAGGGCATGAGTGTCATCACCGCCAAAGACGGGGTGGAGGCCATCAACCTGCTGCAGGAATATCGGCCCGACCTGATGTTGCTGGATATTGAAATGCCGCGCATGGACGGTTTTGAAGTGGCCACGCTGGTGCGTCACGACGAACAGCTCAAGGAGTTGCCGATCATCATGATTACCTCGCGGACCGGTGCCAAGCACCGCGAGCGGGCGATGGCTATTGGCGTCAACGAGTATCTGGGCAAACCCTACCAGGAAGCCGCACTGCTGGAGACCATTGCCCGGGTATCCGCCGGGGCAGGTCGATAAGTGCAGGTTGCCGTTCTGGCCGACTGCCGGCAACAGCGCCAGCTGCTGGCACAGGTACTGCAACAGGCTGGCTGCCAGGTGCTGTACAGCGGCATGCCGGACATATCCGGTTTGCAGCGCATACAGCAGCAGCCTGTTGATGTCTGGCTGGTCAGCCTGGCCGATCCGGATGAGCTGGCCGAGGGTTTGCTGGAACGCTTGTACGGTTCGGATGTGCCGGTGCTGGTAGATGAAGGGGTAACTCCGGAGCCGGGTTCCGAAGCCTTTGCCCGCTGGCACCGTCAACTGGAAGACAAGCTGGCAAGGGTCGGCAGGGGGCTGCCGGATGCGGCGGTATCATCAGCGCCGGACATCGGCCCGCCCGTGGCCGGGGCCGAACAGGTCTGGTTGCTGGCTGCATCGCTGGGCGGACTGACCGCAGTCAAGGAGTTCCTGGACAATTTGCCGGATGGTTTGCCCGTGGCCTTTCTCTATGCCCAGCATATTGATCCGGCGTTTGAAACGCAGCTGCCGCGGGCGGTGGGACGCCACAGCCAGTGGCCGGTACAGCTGGCCCGCGAGGGGCAGTTGCTGGCCGCCGGCGAAGTGGTGGTGGTGCCAACCCGGCAGCAACTGGCGTTTGACGGCGATGGCCGACTGAGCCTGCTGGACCAGCCCTGGCCGGGCAGTTACACGCCGTCGATTAACGGCATGATGCGGGTGCTGGCCCGGCAGTATGGCCACTGCAGCGGAATTATTGTGTTTAGCGGCATGGGTGATGATGGCAGTGCCGCCTGTGCCGAAGCCAGCGAATGCGGCATGCTGATCTGGGTTCAGGATGCCGAAAGCTGTACCTGCCCGGCGATGCCGGACAGTGTCCGGCAGACCGGCCTGAGCCGGTATAGTGCTACGCCACGTCATTTGGCACTGGCGTTACTCAACCATGTCAGGGCTCGCCATAGCGCAGCCCGTTAAGGAGTATGCATGTCCACGCTTGCACCTGTTGAACAGGGCCAGGAGCAGGTTACCGGCCTGTTGCTGTCACTGGCCGATCGCACCCTGCTGGTGCCCAATACCGCTGTCGCCGAACTGGTTGGCCGCTTGCAGAAAATTGACGGGCAGGCACCCGGTGCGGTGCTTGGGCTGGTGGAATGGCGGGGGTTGCAACTGCCGTTATTGTCGTTTGAGCGGTTGTCCGGTGATGACAGTTGTCCGGTGGAAGGGCCGGTACGGCTGGTGGTGCTCAATGCCCTCAAGCCGGTACACGGGCAGGATTTTTATGCGCTGGCGATTTGCCAGATTCCCCGCACTCTCACGGTTGACCAGCACCTGCAGCGTGACAGCCAGACACCTGTGCAGCCCTATGAGCTGGACAGCGTGACGCTGGATGGCCGCAATCTGCGCATTCCCGACTTGCCGGCCATTGAAGACTGGCTGGCAGCCCAGCCCTGGCCGGCCAGCAACCAGGCATAAGCTGCGCTGCAATCAGGCGGTTTGCACCCGGTTGCGGCCGTTTTGCTTGGCCTGGTACAGCGCCTCGTCAATACGGGCAAAAGCCTGACTGGCGGTTTCGTCTGCCGACAGGCGGCCGACGCCGGCGGAAAAGGTAATCTGTACCGGCTCGCCCTTGAAGTGGAACGGGCAGCCGGCGATTTTTTCGCGCAACTTGTTGAGCAGCACCGCACCCTGTTCCAGCGGCGTATTGGGCAGCAAAATCACGAATTCTTCGCCGCCGAAACGGGCAATGAAGTCGGTTTTGCGGATGCCTTTTTGCAAGTTTCCAGCCAGTATTTTCAATACTTTGTCACCCGCCAGATGACCGTAGTTGTCATTGATGCGCTTGAAGTGGTCGATGTCGACCACCGCCAGCAACAAGGGGTCATCGACCCGGCTGATGCGTTCATGCTCAATGCCCAGCCGCTCGTCCCAGGCCATGCGGTTGGGCAGGCCGGTGAGGGCATCCTGGCGGGCTTTTTCATGCTGCTCGACCAGTTTGCTGGTGAGCTGGGCGGCTTCGGTTTCCACCAGGTGCACCCGTTCGTTGAGCTGGTACAGCCGCTGTAACAGCGACTGCTCGGACTCTTTGCGCTCGTCCTGATAGTGGCGCAGTGACTCGACAAACAGGTTCAGCCGCTGGTCAACCCGCTGCTTGAGCTCGCTCAGGTCCTGGGTGTCGCGCACATCCTGGTGGATGTCACTGACCTGGGTTTGCAGTTGCTCGTCAAAACGGTCGGCGGCCTGCATGGCGCTTTCATAGCCGCTGCGGGTTTGCTGCACACTACCGGTAATTTCACTGAGTTTGGCATTGAGCTGCTGCAGATAGGAGCCGAACTCCTGCTGGCGCTGGGTGCTGGCCTGAACAATGCTGTCGGCCAGCAGGTTGAGCGTGGGTGCCAGCTCGGGCCAGTGGATGCCGGTATGGATTTTGGCCTCCAGCGATGACAGCTCGGCGCCAGGACTGGACACCGCCAGCTCTTGCAGCAGTTTGAGCAGGGCTTTTTGCACATCGGCGCTGATCGGGCCGTCATGGGTGGCTGCCGGGCTGCGGCCGGAGTGTAGCGGGGCCTGGCTGTGTTCGGTAACGGGTGACCTTTGCGTCCCGGACGGCTGTTGGGGCTGTACGCTGGCAAGGGTTTCTGTTTCTGTTTCTGTTTCTGTTTCGGCCGATTCGTCGCTGTCGTCGGGTGTTGCAGCGGCTGGCGCGGAGTGTTCGGCTACAGCCGTATCCGGGCTGTTGCGGCCCAGCAGGCGGCCAAACAGTCCGCCAGCAGGGCGGCTATCATCGGTGGACAGCTGTTGCAGGGCGCTACCCTGGAGTTCGCTGAGCTGCTGTAGCCACAGGTGCAGGTTATAGCCCAGGGTTTGTGAATCCTTGAGTGATTTTTGCAGTTTTTTCAGTGCCTTGCGGGTAGCGCTGTCCGGTTGGCAATTCAGCAGCTGGGTCACCAGGTTGTCGAGCGCTTCCAGCTGGGTCGACTGGCGGGCCTGCTTGTGCTGGTCCGAATTGAGGATATGGCGCTCGATATCGGCAATCAGCTGCTGCAGCGGTACCTGGTTGTCCGGCTGGCGGATCAGGTTGCGCAAGCTTTCCAGCAGGGTGTCCAGTTTGGCATCCTGGCCTTCAGCCGCCAGGCTGCTGCGTACCAGCCCCCGTTGCAGCAATTCGATTTGTTGCTGGCCGTGACGCTCCAGGCGTTCGTAGTCATCCAGCAGACGACTGTATTTTTCTTTCCAGCGGGTGGTTTCAGCAGATTCGGACATGGCGGGCAGGATCAGAAAGAGTCAGGTAAACGGATTTCGGTGGCTACCGGCAGGTGGTCGGACAGCGGACAGGATACTACACGGCTATGCCGGGCTTCGAGTCCCGGGCTGAGCAGGATGTGGTCCAGGCAACGGGCCGGTTTCCAGCTGGGAAAGGTGGCGGCAGTCTGGGCGGCATTCAGCTCAAGGTCACGCAGGGGCGAGCGGTACAGCAGGTCATCAATATGGGTATTCATATCGCCCATCAGCACGCAGTGGCGGTACTCGCTGGCCAGCTCGCAGATGTAACCCAGCTGCAGGTTGCGGATCCTGCTGCCGAGCGCCAGATGCATCATGATGATTGCCAGGTCATCGCCATAGCGGACCAGGATGGCCCCCCGGCCTTTGGGGCCGGGCAGCGCATGGTCTTCGATCAAACTGGGCGAAAAGCGGCTGAGCAGTCCGTTGCTGTGTTGGGCAAAGGGCGCCAGATTACGGTTGAGTTGCTGGTACCAGTAAGGAAAACCGGCCTGGCTGGCGAGCTGTCTGACCTGGTTTTGCCGGTTGGTGCGCAGGCTGCCGCCATCGACTTCCTGCAGGGCGACGATGTCGAATTCTTGCAGCAGCTGGCTGGTACGGTCCAGGTTGGCGGCACGCTCGCGGTGGGGCAGCAGGTGTTTCCAGCAGCGGGTCAGGTACTGATGGTAGGCCGTGGTCCGGATACCAACCTGAACGTTGAAACTCAGCAATCGCAGGGTTTGCCCGGCGCCAGGTGCATCCTGGAGGGAAGGCTCTGCGCCGGCTTGCCGGTTACGAAGAAATCCGCTGGAAACGGCCATGGCTGCCTCCTGTGAGGACAATGGCGAAGGCGACGGCCTTCGCCAGCGGGCTTGCTTACTGGGCGCTGTGGCGCTCGCGCTCGATCAGTTTTTCAGCAACAACAGGTACCTGGTCAGGGCTGCCGGCCATGCCGACATCAAACAGGTAGGTACCATTGACCACCAGACTGGGTACACCGGTGACCCGGTATTGCTGGGCGCGCAGGCGGGCGATTTTCATGCGGGTTTCGACTGCAGGCGAGTTCCAGGCTTTTTCAAAGCGGGTTTCGTCCACACCCAGTTCGGCTGCCAGCCGGGCAATCTGCTTGTAGCTGTCGAGCCTGCGGTTATGGATATGGATGGCCTCGAACACCCGGGTATGTATTTCCGGATCAACCTTGAGCACTTCCAGGGTGTAATAAAGCTGGCCCAGCAGGTCCCAGAAACCGCCAAACATGGCCGGCATGCGTACCAGCGCAACGTCGTCGGCCAGGGTTTCGTTCATTTCGGCCAGGGTAGGCTCCAGGCGGTAGCAATGCGGGCAGCTGTAGCTGAACAGGGCGACCAGTTCGATTTTGTCTGGCTGGGAGGTGGATACCTTGCTGGGCAGCTGCTGGTAATGGCGGCCGGCAATCAGGCCGTCGTTGGCATCGTTGGCGAACAGGTGTGGCGCAAACAGGCTGCCGGTAACCAGTAGCAGGGACAGAATGAATCGGGACATGGTTTCTCCAGAGGCAAATGAGAGCGGTGGTGGCGGATTGTACTCTAAGACAGTCCGTTTGCGGACAGGTTCAGCGTGCAGCTTTATTGCAAATCCATCCAGGTACCCCGGTTTTGTTGCTGGCAGGCCGGTCGCAGGTAGCGGGCGTCACTGGCCACCCCGTAGTAGTAAATGTCTTGCTGATAGGGTGCGCCGGTGGTCTGGGCATTGCGGCACACACCAAAGGCGCCGGCCGGGCAGGTATCGCTGAAACTCACTTCGGTTTTCTGGCCAGCCAGCCGGGGCTGGCAAAAGCCGTTGGCAAAAAGGTTGGCTGGAATGCTGCGGTTATGCTGGCACAGCTTGACCTCCAGATTGTTTGACTGGGCATGAATGAGACAGGCCTGGGCCATGGCGGGCAGTGGCAACAGGGCAAGCAGGGCAATCAGGACTCTCGGCATGGGGGCTCCGTTCGGGGTCAGGCGACAAAGCTGCGCAAGGCTTCTTCAGCGGCCAGAATGCGCTGGCGTTCAGCCAGCACCTGCTCCGGCTCCAGCTGCAAGTGCCGGCACAGCTGCAGGCTGTCAGCAGGCAGCGGGTTGCTGTCATCCGTTTGCAGCAGCTGGCAGGCCAGCTGCACCAGCCAGGCGTAACGGGCATGGGGGCTGTCGTGGTCTGTCCCCTGTTGCCGGGCAACGGCGTGGACCAGCTCTTCGGGCATATGCCATTTCTGCATCAGGGTAGCGCCCATGGCGCTGCGGGTGATGCCCAGCAGCAGCTGGTCGATCTGGGTACCGGACAACTGTGGGTTGGCCAGTTCGTGCTGCTGAATCAGCTGAAAGTAATGGGGAAACAGCTGGGCCAGCAGCAGGTGGCCAAAGTTATGCAGCAAGCCGGCCAGATAGGCCAGACCGGGCTCGGGCCGGTGGCCGGCCGGCATGCGCCGGACCAGTCCCTCAATCAGGGTGGCGCACTGCAGAGCCTGTTGCCAGTGTTGCCGGCTGTAACGTTCATAGCTGGCGGGCAGGGTAAAGCTGGTGTTGAGTGCCAGGCCCAGGGCCAGGTTCATCACCAGCTCAAAACCCAGAACCCGGATAATGGCATCCTCAATCGAATGCACCCGGCCGGCACCATAGAGGGGCGACGATGCCCAGCTCAGCAGCTGGGCCGACAAGGCCGGATCGGTTTCGATAATGGCGGTCAGGTCATCGACATGGGCGTCGGGCTGGCTGCGTAATTGCAGGATTTTGCGGGCGGTCAGTGACAGCGGTGGCAGCTCCAGGGTTTTGCCCAGTTGCTGCTCGATCCGGCGCACGGTCAGGTTGACCAGCTCGCCCAGTGGCAGGCTGTCACTGTCATGGTCAGCCGGTAGCGGGCGGCTGATGGGCGCAGTGGGGTGGTTGTGCAGATAGGTTGCGACCGGTACCCGGACCAGTTGGCCGGCCAGTCCGCATTCAAGCTGTACTTCAGGCAAAAGGGCCAGGCTGTCGGCGTACAGACAGGGGTGCTGATGGATGCCGGGCACAGCCGGCAGGCTGGCCAGATCAAGCTGTTGGCACAGCTGCGCCTGTTGATCGGGGACTGCCTGCCAGCGTACACCGGTGGCCTGTTCCAGCCGGACCAGATCAAGCAGCTCGGCGGCCGGCAACAGCACGCACAGCGATTCGCTGCCATTGCCGAGCAAACAGGCACGGACCTGCAGACGGGCGTTTGCCTGCTGGCGGGGAATCAGCTGCAGAGGGCCGGGCCAGCTGCCAATGGCACTGGCAAACCGGGATGGAAGCTCCGCATAGGGAGCGGATAGGGTGGCATTGGACATGGCAGACAATCCGTGATTGCAGAAGGGGCCGCCGGGCTGGCAGGTACACAGGCTAACCGGACAGGCCGCCAGTATAGCTGTCTGCGTGGCTGATCAGAAGCGGCGGTTTGCTGGAGGCGTCCATGGCCGGGTGCGCATCATGCAGCGCAGCCGGGCCAGTGGTGTCCGGTACCCGGGCTGCGGCAAGCGGCTGTCAGACCTGGGCGTATTGCTGGCCGTGGCGCAGCCAGCGCTCCAGCAACGGGCTGACATGCTGCGGATGTTCCTGCAACAGTTGCAGGGCGGCATCCCGCACGGCCGGCAGCAGATGGCTGTCACGCATCAGGTCGGCCACCTTGAATTGCAGCAGGCCGGTCTGGCGGGTACCCAGCATTTCGCCGGGGCCGCGCAGCTCCAGGTCGCGCTCGGCAATGACAAAGCCGTCGGTGGTGTCGCGCATGATCGCCAGCCGCTGGCGGCCAATGTGCGACAGCGGTGCATGGTAGAGCAGCACGCAATGGCTGGCGGTGCTGCCCCGGCCCACCCGGCCCCGCAGCTGGTGCAGTTGTGCCAGGCCAAGGCGTTCGGGGTTTTCGATAATCATCAGGCTGGCATTGGGCACATCCACCCCCACTTCGATCACGGTGGTGGCGACCAGCAGATGCAGGCGGCCTTCCTTGAACGCCTGCATGATTTCGGCTTTTTCAGCCGCCTTCATGCGGCCGTGCACCAGCCCGATGCGGATGCCGGGCATGGCCAGCTGCAACTCTTCATGAGTGCTTTGCGCAGCCTGGCAGGTCAGCTCTTCCGACTCTTCAATCAGGGTGCACACCCAGTACGCCTGGCGCCCTTCAAGGCAGGCGGCCTGCACCCGCCCGATAATGTCGGGCCGGCGGCTGTCGGCCATCACCACTGTGTTGACCGGCGTGCGGCCGGGCGGCAGCTCGTCGAGAATGGAGGTATCGAGATCGGCGTAGGCGCTCATCGCCAGTGTGCGGGGAATCGGCGTGGCGGTCATGATCAGCTGGTGCGGGCTGAGCAGGCCATTGACGCCTTTTTCCCGCAACGCCAGCCGTTGCTGCACGCCAAAGCGGTGCTGCTCGTCAATAATCGCCAGTGCCAGATTATGAAACTGCACTTCGGCCTGGAATAGCGCATGGGTTCCGACCACCATCGGCGTGCCGCCGGCGATTTGCTCCAGCGCAGCGGTGCGGGCCTTGCCCTTGAGCTTGCCGGCCAGCCAGGCCACGTCAATGCCCAATGGCGCAAACCATTTGCCGAAGTTGATGAAGTGCTGCTCGGCCAGAATTTCGGTGGGTGCCATCAGCGCCACCTGATAGCCGGCCTCGATGGCCTGCAGGGCGGCGATGGCGGCCACCAGGGTCTTGCCGGCGCCAACATCGCCCTGCACCAGCCGTAACATGGGCAGGTTTTGCTGCAGGTCGTAACAGATTTCTTCGCCCACCCGGCGCTGGGCACCGGTGGGCTGAAAGCCCAGCCCGGCCAGCAGTCTGGCCGGCAACTGGCGGGGTGCGGGCAAGGGGGGGGCTTGTTGTGCCTGCATTTGCTCGCGCATGCGCTGCATCGACAGCTGGTGGGCAAGCAGTTCTTCAAACGCCAGCCGCTGCTGGGTCCAGTGTTCGCCTTCCTGCAGCTGCAGGGTGTCGGCATCGGGTGGTGGCTGGTGCAGGTAGCGCACGGCATCGGCCAGTGGTCCCAGCCGGTAGTGGCGGCGCAGGTTGTCCGGCAGCCATTCCGGCAGGCTGGCCGGCGACAGGTAGGCCAGCGCCTGCTGTACCAGGCTGCGCAGCCGCTGCTGGGTCAGACCCTCGGTGGTGGGGTAGATGGCGGTCAGCCGCTCCTCCACCGCTACCGTTTCATCAGTCGTCTGCACCCGGTATTCCGGATGATAGATTTCCAGCCCGCTGGCGCCGGGGCGTACCTCGCCGTAACAGCGCACCCGCGTGCCACGGGCCAGGGCGTTTTTTTGCGCCATGCTGAAATGGTAAAAGCGCAGGCTCAGGGCGCCGGTGCCGTCCTGCAACCGCACCAGCAGGCTGCGGCGTTTGCCCATTACCACATCGGCAGCCACCACGCTGCCGACCACCACTGCGTCCTGGCCGGGCCGCAAAGCGCCAATGGGGATGATCCGGGTGCGGTCCTGGTAGCGTGACGGCAGGTGAAACAGCACATCCTGCAAGTTTTCCAGGCCCACTTTGGCCAGCTTTTCGGCAACGGCCGGGCCAATGCCCTTGAGCACGGTAACCGGCGTATCAACCAGCAGATTCATGATTAGACTCAGGCTGCCCCGGGATGGGCCAGCGGGCACTGGCGGATAGCCTCCACCAGCACATCAATGGCCTTGGGGCGGGGAAAACTGGCACGCCAGGCAATGGCCACGGTACGAGTCGGTACCGGCGGGCTGAACGGCCGGATTTCAATCACGCCAGCGGTGTACTGGTGGCTGTCCACTGCTGATTGCGGCAGCACCGACACACCCAGCCCGGATGCCACCATGTGGCGGATGGTTTCCAGCGAGCTGGCTTCCACCGTGGTATAGCGGTTGTGGCTTTCCTGCAGGTTGTGGGCGGCCGGGCAGGCTTCCAGTACCTGGTCACGGAAACAGTGACCCTCGCCCAGCAGCAGCAGACTCTTGTCGTTCAGCATGTCACTGTCGATGCTTTGCTTGCCGGTCCAGTGGTGCTGGGCCGGCAGCAGCACGCAAAACTCCTCGTCATACATGGGCATGGTCAGGACATCGACATCCTGGAACGGCAGCGCAATGATGATCACGTCCAGCTCGCCGTTGCGCAGCTTGTCACGCAGGATATGGGTAAAGTTCTCCTCGATGTACAGCGGCATTTCCGGCGCACTCTGGTGCAGCAGCGGTATCAGCTGCGGAAACAGGTAAGGGCCAACGGTATAGATGGCGCCGACCCGCAGCGGTGCGGTGAGCTGGTTTTTGCCGGCCTGGGCCAGTTCGCGGATTACCTGGGCCTGTTCCAGCACCCGTCGGGCCTGGGTTATGATCCCTTCGCCCACCGGAGTAACCCTGACTGCACTTTTGCTGCGCTCAAAAATCAGGATGCCCAGTTTTTCCTCAAGCTTTTTTACCCCGACCGACAGCGTCGGCTGACTGACGTGACAGCGGTCGGCGGCACGGCCAAAATGCTGTTCCTGGGCCAGGGCAACAATGTAACGCAGTTCGGTCAGGGTCATAGTGTAATTCCATGAAAAGGGCGTTTGGCATAGCTTTAATTGAACGAAGCATACCCGAATTGACCACCAACACAACAGGGGAAACAGATGGAGTCGCAAAGCGTGCTTTATGTAGGGGCCGGCTCGCTGGCGTTGCAAGTGGCGCAGCGCTTGCCGCACTGGAATGGCTGGGCACTGCGCCGCTCGCAGGTGGTGTTGCCGGAGGCTTTGCTGTGGTTGCCCGCTGATGTGACACAGCCGGACTGTCCGGCAGGCTGGCCGCAGCAAACGCCCGATTATCTGGTGATCAGTCTGGTGCCGGCAGAACGCACCGAAGCGGCTTACCGGGCTGCCTATGTCAGCGGTACCGCTCACGTGCTGGAGTGGCTGCGGGCCCATGGCCAACAGCCCAAGCGCATTCTGTTTGTTTCCAGCGTCGGCGTGTATGGCCAGTCGGAGGGTGAGTGGGTGGATGAGCATTCCGCCACAGCGCCCCGGCGCTGGTCGGGACAACTGATGCTGGAGGCCGAACAGCTGCTGTTGGCCAGCGGGCTGCCGGTCACCCTGGTGCGGCTGGCCGGCATTTATGGCGGTAACCGGCGCAGCTTTCTGCAGCGAGTCAGCCAGGGCCATCATGCCGACGGCTGCAGCAACCGGTTTACCAACCGTATTCACGAACAGGATGCGGCCGGGTTGCTGGCGTATTTGTTGCTGCGGGACGCTGCCGGCGAATCGCTGGCGCCGGTCTATATCGGCGTCGATGACCAGCCGGTGGAACAGGCCGAAGTGGTGGGCTGGCTTCAGCAGCAGCTGG
>CAZMLX010000010.1:0-26055 GCA_964567275.1 uncultured Thiopseudomonas sp.
AGGGACGTACTTGCGGCGTGTTTGCGCAATCCATGCCCCAGCGCTGCAGACCCAAGTAGTTTCCAGCTAAGATAGCACCATTACCAAAAGGAATGCCCTGTGTCCGAACTCTACTTACGTCTTGCCCTGCCCACCCCGCTGCGCCGCCTGTTCGATTACCGCGCACCGGCCAGCGTGCCGGTTGAGCACTGGCAGCCCGGCGTGCGGGTGCGGGTGCCCTTTGGTTCGCGCAAGGTGGTGGGGATTTTGCTGGAAACCCGTTCCGACACCGATGTACCGCCGGGCAAAATCAGGGATGCGCTGGAGCTGCTGGATGAACAGCCGCTGTTCGATAGCCGCCTGCTGGAGCTGATCCAGTGGACCGCCCGCTACTATCAGCACAGTCTGGGCGATACCTTCAGCTGGGCCATGCCGGTACTGCTGCGCCAGGGCGAGCCGGCCGGCCTGAAAAAAAAGATGTTCTATCAACCGGCCGCCGGTGCCAGTGTTGACGATGCCCGGCTGCGCAATGCGCCCCGCCAGCGTCAGGCGCTGGAAGCGGTACTGCAACACCGGCAGGGGCTGGGCCATGAGCAACTGGGCAGCCTGGGCATTCAAAAAAGCAGCATTGATGCCCTGCTGGAAAAAGAACTGTTGTTTATTGAGCACCGCAGCCAGCAGCCACCGACCCGCAGCAGCAACCTGCTTGCCCAGCCACCACTGGCGCTCAATGCCGAGCAGCAGCTGGCCGTTGATGCCACCACCGAAGCCCTGCACCGCCACCAGGCCTTTTTGCTGGCCGGCATTACCGGCAGCGGCAAAACCGAGGTGTATCTGCACCTGATTGCCAAGGTACTGGAGCAAGGCCGCCAGGTGCTGGTGCTGATTCCCGAAATCAACCTGGGCCCGCAAACCTTTGAGCGTTTTACCCGCCGTTTCAGCGTGCGGGTGGCACTGCTGCATTCCAGCGTCACCGACCGTGAACGCCTGAATGCCTGGCTGGCCGCCCGCGATGGCCATGCCAGCATCGTCATTGGTACCCGTTCGGCGCTGTTTACCCCCTTTCAGAATCTGGGTCTGATCGTCATCGACGAAGAACACGACAGCTCTTACAAACAGCAGGAAGGCCTGCGCTACCACGCCCGTGATCTGGCCTTGGTGCGGGCCCGCACGCTGGGTATTCCGGTGCTGATGGGATCAGCCACGCCGTCACTGGAAAGCCTGCACAACGCCCGGACCGGCCGCTACGCCCTGTTACGTTTGTCACAGCGGGCCGGCCAGGCCCAGCCCCCCAAATTTTATCGGCTGGATGTACGCAGCCTGCCGCTGGACGGCGGCATCAGCCCGCCACTGCAACATGCCATCCGCACCACGCTCGGAGCCGGCCAGCAGGTGATGGTGTTTCTTAACCGCCGCGGCTTTGCGCCGGTACTGCGCTGTCATGACTGCGGCTGGATGAGTGGCTGTCACGACTGTGATGCCCGGCTGACCCTGCACCAGCGCTACAACGAACTGCGCTGCCACCACTGCGGTCATGTTGAGCCACGCCCGGTGGCCTGTCCCGACTGCCAGAGCCTGCAACTGCACCCGGTGGGTGCCGGTACCGAGCGGGCCGAAGAGCGCCTGCGCATCCTGTTTCCCGACTATCCGGTGATCCGCATCGACCGTGACAGCACTGCCCGCAAAGGCAGCCTGGACGCCATGCTGCAACAAATCCACAAAGGCGAGCCCTGCATTTTGCTCGGCACCCAGATGCTGGCCAAGGGTCACCATTTTCCGGCGGTTACCCTGGTGACCCTGCTGGATGTCGACGGTGGGCTGTTTTCGGCAGATTTCCGCTCCAGCGAGCGCATGGCCCAGCTGATTACCCAGGTGGCTGGCAGGGCCGGACGGGCCGGCCAGCCGGGCAAGGTGATTTTGCAAACCCGGGCAGCCGACCATCCGCTACTGATCCAGCTGACCGAAGACGGTTATTTTGCTTTTGCCGACCAGGCGCTCAATGACCGCCGGGCGGCCCGGTTGCCCCCCTACAGCCATATGGCACTACTGCGGGCCGAAGGCCTGCATCCGCAGCATGTGGACGGCTTTCTGCAAACCGCCGCCAACCTGACGGAGCAGCTCAACCGCCATTACCAGCAGCAAGAACCGGAATGTCTGGGACCCGTGCCAGCCCCCATGGAGCGGCTGGGCGGACGCTACCGTGCCCACTTGCTGTTTATCAGCAGCCAGCGCAAGCCTTTGCACCAGCTGCTGCATGCGCTCTGTTTCAACCTGGAGCAACTGCCGGGCGCCCGGCAGGTCAGATGGTCGCTGGATGTGGATCCGGTGGATTTGTACTAAGTTTTGTTTTGGCTACGGTGTGGCAGGCAGGGCGAGGCACTCCGCAAAGCTGACGCAGCCGCGCCGAAGCAAGCTTCGTCACACCTGCTGATGCTTTGCTACAGCCTCACCCTGCCTGCTGATACACCGGGCCGGCGGGAGGAATGGCCCGGCGGTGCCGGGCTGCTGTCGCGTGGTTTAAACCTGCCATCATCCGACTTGATCGGGCAATTTTTTCAGAAAAGTATCGCTTGTGCATTTTCTGTCATGCTCTGCTCGGCGCAGCGAAGTTGCAAAACTCAGCCGGCACGGACGTTACCTAATAACGAGGATGACAGCACCTGCCCATATCCAGACCTGTGTGCCCCACCTCTACCGCCATTCCAGACACGGCGACAGCAGCCCGGCGCAGCCGGGCCAGCCCCCTCAACAAGGCAAGGTGCATCAGTCGGCGGGGTGAGGCCGAAGCCAGGCCTCAGCGCCTGTGACGAAGCTTGCTTCGGCGCAGGTGCGTAGCCTGGCGTAGCGCCTCACCCCGCCGGCCACACCACAGCCACACCACAACCTCCACAACCACCAACCGCAGCCAAAACACAAAAAACAAAACCTATTAAGCCTGCCCTTCCCGGTCCCGGTAACCCAACAAGTAGAGAATGCCATCCAGCCCCAGGGTGGAAATGGCCTGCCGGGCGCTTTTCTTGACCAGCGGTTTGGCGCGGAAGGCGACGCCCAGTCCGGCCAGCCCCAGCATGGGCAGGTCGTTGGCGCCATCACCCACGGCAATGGTTTGTTCCAGCCGCAGGCCTTCCCGGTCGGCCAGTTCCTGCAACAGGTCGGCCTTGCGCTGGGCGTCAACAATGGGGTCAATGGCACGACCGGTCAGTTTGCCATCAACAATTTCCAGCTCGTTGGCATAGACATAATCAATGCCCAGCTTCTGCTGCAGGTGCCGGGCAAAATAGGTAAAGCCACCGGACAGGATGGCTGTTTTGTAGCCCAGCCGCTTGAGCTCGGCAAACAGTGTTTCGGCACCTTCGGTCAGGCGCAGAGACCGGGCGATCTGCTCCAGCACGTCTTCACTCAAGCCCTCAAGCAATGCCATACGTTCACGGAAGCTGGCCTTGAAGTCCAGCTCGCCCTGCATCGCCCGCTCGGTGATGGCCGCCACCTGTTCGCCGACACCGGCGGCAATGGCCAGTTCGTCGATCACTTCGTGCTCGATCAGGGTCGAATCCATGTCGAATACCGCCAGCCGGCGATTGCGGCGATACACAGTGTCACGCTGGAAGGCGATATCGACGTTGAGCTCCTGCGCCACGCTGAGAAACTCGGCCCGTAGCGCATCGACATCGTCCGGCTCGCCGCGCACCGAAAACTCGATGCAGCCCTTGCCCTGGTCGGCCGGCATATCCAGCGGCATGCGGCCCGACAGCCGGTCAATGTGGTCAATGTTCAGCCCGTAACGGGCCGTAATGGCACTGACCCGTTGCAACTGCTCGGCACTGACCCTGCGGGTCAGCAGAGTAACGATATAGCGGGACTTGCCCTGCCCGGCCACCCAGTTGTGGTAGTCCTGCTCGGCAACCGGGGTAAAGCGTACCTGCTGGTCCATCTTGTAGCCGGTAAAGAGAACGTTTTTCAGTACATCGGCCGAGGCGCTGCCCGCCGGAATCTCGACCAGAATGCCAAACGACAGGGTGTCGTGGATCACTGCCTGGCCGATGTCCAGAATATTGACCTCGCTTTGCGACAGCGCCGCCATAATGGCAGCGGTCAGGCCGGGGCGGTCTTCACCGGTGATGTTGATCAGGACAATTTCACGCAAGGACAAAGTCTCCACTCAGCGATGGCCAGCCATAACAGGTGCTGGCAAAACAGGCGAACATTCTAGCGGTAATCCGTCGCCACTGCATGCCATCGCTCCGCTGAATTCACTGCAACAGCAGCGTTTTGCTATACTCCTGCGTTTTTAGCCTGCCCTGGCGCATCACAGGTCTGCCAATGACAACCTCTTCTTCCCGCCCTGCCTCCAGCTCCACCATTACCCAGCGCATTCTCGGCGGTGGCCTGCTCATTATTGCGCTGGTTACGCTGCTTTTGCCGGGGCTGATGTATTACCAGTTCAAGGGTTCGCTTCAGCAGCAGGCCGATGCCCTGGGCGAAGCACTGCTGACCCAGACCGTGCGCGAAGTGGCCACCCCCTTGCAGGAAGATGATCATCTGGCGCTGGCGGCGGTGCTGCGCGAACTGGTGGAAAACCCCTACGTCGCCCATGCTGCGCTGTACAACATCGACAACCGCACCCTGGCCGAAGCCGGCCAGCGGCCCCGGCAGGGCGCACTCAACAGCCAGTACAGCCGGGCCGTCACCCTTGAACACAGCCTGCTGGCCCAGCTGCAAATCCATGTCGACATTCACCGCCTGCAAAAGCCGCTGAAAGCCAATCTGCAGCTGCTCGCCCTCTGCGCCGTAGGCTTGCTGATTTTGGCAGTGATTGTGCTGTCCCGCATTGGCCGCTCCATCAGCCGGCCACTGACACTACTGACCCGCTGGCTGGCCGACCCCCACGGACCGGCCCCCCAGCAGAATCGCACCGATGAAATCGGCCAGCTGGCCCGCTTGCTCGACCAGTGTTTCCAGCCACTGCCCGAGCCGGCAGCACCCCTGGCAGACACCATGGAAGACGACGACAACGACTTTATCGGTCCGGATGACAGTGAAGACGATAACGGCGATGAGCCGGACGAAAACGACTTTGAACCGGAGTTGCAGGAACCGTCCGCTGCCGTCAGCGCCGTTCCCGGGCATACGGCGGTACTGGCAGTCGAACTGAGCCTGACCGACCCGATGTACTCGCTGGATGAAAGCCGACAGCAAGCCCTGTTGCAGCGCCATGCCGATGCCCTGGATGAAATTGCCGCCCACTGGCACGCCCAGCAGTTGCAGATGTCGGACGGTACTGCCATGCTGCTGTTCCACGGTGATGAAGGCGAGCCGGTCGAACAGGCCGTTTGCGCTGCCGAACTGCTGCGGGCACTGGTACACAGCCTGCAAATGGATATTGCCGACAGCCGCATTACCCTCGGTATCCGGCTGGGGCTGGCGCTGGGCGAGCCGGTTATCGATCTGAGCGAGCCGGGCCTGCTGGAACACCCGGCGGTACAACAGGCGCTGGAGCTGTCCCGCTACAGCCGCAATCTGGCGCTGGTCAGCGAAACCCTTGCGGCCCACAGCCATACCCGTGAATGCGCCGGCATCCGCCGTATTGCCAAACCGGCCGGCGCCCACTGCATCGAGCGGTTGCTGCCGCCCTATGCCGGCCAGCTGGACGAGCAGTTGATGGGCATGCTGGCACAGCTGGACTAGTGGAATTAACCAAACAGGCCTCTAGCCGCCGGCAACGCCCGGCCCCGGTTTAGCGGCTGCGACAGCTCTCCAGCGAGTCGGCCAGTTGTTGCGCCAGACGCCCCAGCAGCAGGCTCTGGCTGCGAACCTGGCTGGCCGCATTGCCAGCGTGGCTTTCCTGCAGCCGTTCAACCCGGCTATTGCACACCCGGCCGTTGGCATCCAGTACCCGCCACTGGGCATCCAGCACCGCTGGCTGCTCCGGCCCTGAATCTAGCCGGCTGATGTTCAGCACCAACTGGCGCTGTGGCTGCAAACCGACCCGGTCCGGGTACAGGGCTACATGGCTGTTGCCCAGCTGTGCGGCCAGCTCGCGCAGCAAAAACTGGCCGGCCTCGTCATCCAGGCTGCCCGCCCAGCGGGCTTTGCTGTCCAGCGTCAGGCTGTCATCGGCCTGGCGTTGCACCAGCTGTTCGCGCTGCAGGTAATCCGCCAGCCGTACCGGCCCCAGCAGCACCGAGTCTTCGGCATGGCCAATGGCGGTTTCGTGCGGCGAGCTTTGCAGCTGATAAAATTCGGCCGGTTGGCGGGCCGAGCAACCGGCGGCCAGTGCCAGCATCAGGACTACGGAAGGCAACAGCGCATCTTTCGGGTTCATGGTTTTTTTCCAAAAATCAGGGACTGGGGTTGCTGCTCTATGCTTTCTGCAGTGCGCTGCAGGGTTTTGCTGGCCCGGGACACCGCTTGCAGGGTTTCCAGCAATTCATATTGCAGCTCGGACTGAGGCCCCAGACTGCGCTGGCTTTCATCCAGCACACCGGTGGCATGTTCCAGCGTTTTGCGGGCCTGTTCAACCGCCAGCCGTACCTCGCCCATGGCGCCTTTCAGCTCGGCGCTGCTGGCATCCACATTGTCCAGCACCGACGGCAAGCGCTGTTGCACTTGCCCGGTCAGGCTGTTGATATTGGTCAGCAGCTGATTGATGCCACTCAGACTGCCTTCAAGGTCACCCGAACCCAGCAGCCGGTCCAGGCTGCCCAGAGCCCGGTTGGCACTTTCCAGCGTCTCGCGCAGCGGCACTTCTTTTAACCCGTCGGCCAGATCACGCAGCACGTCTGCAGCCTGGTCAATGCGTGAAGGCACGGTAGGAATGGCAGTCAGGCCGGTGACATCACGGTCCGGCATATAGCCATCCTGACCGGGGAAAAAATCCAGCGCCACAATGGCCTTGCCGGTCAACAAACTGGGGGTTTGCAACTGCGCACGCAGCCCGCGCTCGACCAACAGGGCAATGGAGCGGTCCAGCTGCGGGCCGGTCGCCGGCTCGTTGTCGCTGCCGGAGTTGATGCGGATCACTACCGGCATCACCACATCATTGATTTTGCGGTCATAGGACAAGCGGATGTCCCTGACGCTGCCCACCTTGACGCCACGGTAGGTCACATCGGCACCGACATCGAGGCCGTCCAGTGCCCCGGTAAAGTACACCACGTACTCCACCGGCTTGCTCCAGAGGCTGTCACGGGACAGCACCAGAATACCGCCCGCCAGCAACATCAGGCCGCTGAGCAGAAAGGCACCAATCCAGAAGGGTTTGCGGTTTTCGTTCATTTCGGCTCTCCGGTGCGCGCCGTACCGGCACGGCGCAAAAACTGGCGGACCTCGTCCGGCCCGTGGTTCATCAGGTCATCCAGGCTGCCCAGGGCAATCTGGGTGCGGGTTTTATTGTCCAGAAAAATACAGCTGTCGGCCACCGTGAAAATGCTGGGCAGCTCGTGCGTGACCAGCACAATGCTGGCCCCCAGACTGTCACGCAACTGCAGAATCAGCTCGTCCAGCGCCGCCGAACTGAGCGGGTCAAGGCCCGCCGATGGCTCGTCAAAAAACAGCACCCTGGGGTCAAGCGCCAGCGCACGGGCCAGGCCGGCACGCTTGCGCATGCCGCCGGACAGTTCCGACGGATACAGCCGCTCGCAACCCGGCAAGCCCACCAGCGCCAGTTTCAGCGATGCCAGTTCTTCCCGCTCGCTGCGGCTGAGTTGCGGCCGCCAGGTTTCCAGCGGCAGGCAGATATTCTGTTGCAGGGTCATGGCGCCCCAGAGTGCGGCGTTCTGGTACAGCACCCCGAATTCCTGCTGCCGGCTGGAGCGGGCGGCGGCGTCCTGGGCCCAGAAATCCTGTCCGTCATACAGCATGCGACCCTGGATGGGCGGTTGCAGACCGATCAAATGGCGCAGCAAGGTACTTTTGCCGCAGCCACTGCCGCCCATGATGACAAAGACCTCGCCCTTGCGAATGCTGAAATTGAGGTCGTTCTGAATGGCACGGCCACCGTAACCGGCACTGAAATTTTCCACACGGATTACAGTATCGGTCATCTCAGATCCCCAACCGGGTGCAGATCACGGTAATCAGCGCATCGCTAACCACCAGCGCCACAATGATGCTGACCACCGCCCGGGTAGTGGCCTGCCCCACCGCCTGCGCATTGCGGCCACTGTTAAGTCCGTAATAGCAGCCAATCATGCCGATCAGCAGTGCAAACACCAGACTCTTGAACAGGCCGATATAAAAATCGGTCGCAGAAATCATCTCCAGACTCTGGTTGATGTATTGCACCGAGGAAATATCAAACATCGCCATCCCGATCACATAGCCGCCCAGCATGCCCAGCGCATCGGCAAAGCAGGTCAGCAACGGCATGCTGACCAGCAGCGCCAAAATGCGTGGCAACACCAAAAACTGCAGCGGCGGAAAACCGAAGGTTTTCAGGGCATCAATTTCTTCGTTGGCCTGCATGCTGCCCAGTTCGGCAGCATAGGAAGCACCGGTACGGCCGGCCATGATGATGGCGGTCATCAGGGCCCCCATCTCCCGGGTCATGCCGATGGCCACCATGTTGGCAATATAAATTTGAGCACCGAACGCCTCCAGCTGCACCGCTCCGACAAAGGCCAGGATCAGGCCAACCAGCGTTGCAATCAGCGCCACAATCGGCAAAGCACCCGGCCCGCACTGTTGCAACGCCAGCCAGAAATCGCTGGCCCGCATGCGGGCCCGGCCACGCACGGCCGCCAGCAGAGCCAGGCATACTTCGCCCACAAACTCGCAGCTGCGGGCCACACTGCCCCAGCCGGCCAGCACCCACAGCCCCAGCCGGCTGACCAGCCCCGGCACGGCCCTGGCGGCACCCGGCTCCCGCAACGGCGGGCGGTCGGCCATCTGCAACAACTGCTCAACACCGGCCGGCAGCGACTGCCAGTACAGGCTCGCCCCCTGCCCGGCCGCCAGCGCTTGCAACCGGCGCAGCAATACCAGCAGGCTGCTGTCCCAGTCATCGACCGCAACCCGCACCTGCAACTGTTCGGGCCAGTGACGGTTGCCCTGCCAGATCGCCATCACATCCGGGCGCTGCGCCTGCTGGGTCCAGCTGCCGGCTACCTGCAACAGCGGCTGGCCGTTCTGTTCCTGCCACTCCAGGGTGGCGACATTTTGCTGCATAGGGTTTCCTTGCGTACGCCCGCTGATCAACTCTCAACCACCGACAGTGCGTCCACCCGCTGAAAACCCCGTGGCAGCTTGTTGCCACGCCGGCCACGCTCGCCACGGTAATGTTCAAGGTCGGCATTTTTCAGGGTCAGAATGCGCTTGCCCGATTCGACTTGCAGATGCGCACCATCCGGCAGAATCACAAAATCGACCATCCATTCCTCACGCTTGCTGAGCCGCTCGCCGGGGATGCCGATCATCTTGTTGCCCTTGCCCTTGGCCAGTTCCGGCAGCTCGCTGACCCCAAAGATCAGCAGGCGGCCATCGTTGGTGGTAGCGGCCAGCCACTGGCCGTCAGCCTTGCTCAACGGCCTTGGCGCCATGACTTTACCGCCTGCCGGTACCGTCAGCAGCGCCTTGCCGGCCTTGTTTTTGGCCTGCATGTCCTCGCCCCTGACGATAAAGCCATAACCGGCATCCGAGGCCAGCACATACAGCTGATCGTCGGCCGGCAACAGCACATGCTCGAAGGTGGCACCGGCTGGCGGTGTCAACCGGCCACTGAGCGGCTCGCCCTGCCCCCGGGCCGACGGCAGGGTGTGGGCCGGCAGCGAATAGCTGCGACCGGTGCTATCCAGAAACACCGCCTGCTGGTTGCTGCGGCCCGGTGCCGACGCCTTGAAGGCATCGCCGGTTTTATAAGACAACGCCGCACCGTCCACTTCATGGCCACGGGCACTGCGCACCCAGCCCTGTTGCGACAGCACCACGGTAACCGGCTCGGACGGCACCAGCTCGGTTTCCGACAGGGCCTTGGCTTCGCCGCGCTCCACCAGTGGCGAGCGGCGCTCGTCACCGTAAGTTTTGGCATCCTCGATAATTTCTTTTCTGACCAGCCGCTTGAGTTTGGACTCGCTGCCCAGCAGCTCCAGCAGGCTGTCACGCTCCTTGCTCAGTTCGTCCTGCTCGCCACGGATTTTCATTTCTTCCAGCCGCGCCAGCTGGCGCAGGCGGGTATCCAGAATGTAGTCGGCCTGGATGTCGGTAATGCCGAAACGCTCCATCAGCACCGCTTTGGGGTGATCTTCGGTGCGGATGATTTCAATCACTTCGTCCAGATTAAGGAAGGCAATCAGCAAGCCTTCCAGCAGATGCAGACGCTTTTCCAACCGGTCCAGACGGAACTGCAAGCGGCGCCGCACGGTTTCCACCCGGAAACTCAGCCACTCCAGCAGCATGCTGCGCAGGTCTTTCACCTGAGGTTTGTTGTCCAGCCCGATCACGTTCATGTTGACCCGGAAGCTGGCTTCCAGATCGGTGGTGGCAAACAGGTGCTGCATCAGGTCTTCAGTGTCCACCCGGTTGGAGCGGGGCACAATCACGATGCGACAGGGGTTTTCATGATCGGACTCGTCACGCAGGTCGGCCACCATCGGCAGCTTCTTGGCCTGCATCTGTGCGGCAATCTGCTCCAGCACCTTGGCACCCGACACCTGATGCGGCAGCGCAGTGACCACAATGTCGCCATCGTCCATTTCATACACGGCACGGGCACGGATCGAGCCACGACCAGTCTGGTAGATTTTCAGCAGGTCTTCACGCGGTGTAATAATTTCCGCCTCGGTCGGGTAATCCGGCCCCGGCATCAGCTCGCACAGCTCTTCGGTAGTGGTAGAGGCTTTATCCAGCAGCTGCACGCAGGCCGCCGCCACTTCGCGCAGGTTGTGCGGCGGCACATCGGTAGCCATGCCGACGGCAATGCCGGTGGTGCCATTGAGCAACAAGTTCGGCAAACGTGCCGGCAATACCGCTGGTTCGTCCATAGTGCCGTCAAAATTGGGCACCCAGTTGACCGTGCCCTGTCCCAGCTCGGACAGCAGCACCTCGGAATAACGTGCCAGCCGCGCCTCGGTATAGCGCATGGCAGCAAACGACTTGGGATCGTCCGGCGCACCCCAGTTGCCCTGCCCATCCACCAGCGGATAGCGATAACTGAACGGCTGCGCCATCAGCACCATCGCCTCGTAACAGGCACTGTCACCGTGCGGGTGGTATTTACCCAGCACATCACCCACGGTACGGGCAGATTTTTTGTGCTTGGCATCGGCATCCAGCCCCAGCTCGCTCATCGCATAGACAATGCGCCGCTGCACCGGCTTGAGCCCATCGCCCACATGCGGCAAGGCACGGTCGAGAATCACGTACATGGAATAATTCAGATACGCCTGCTCGGTAAACTGCGCCAGCGACTGACGCTCCACGCCCTCAAAACTCATTTCGGTCAAATCATTCATAAAGATATCTAATCAGTTTTTGTGCATTACGGTTACTTGCCGGGCAACCACACCAACTATCGTCCCACCCACATGCGACAGCAGGCGGGCAACGCCCGCCCATTCCCCCCACGGCTGGTGCGGGCGTCTTGCAGGGAGTACCAAGAGCGGCAGGTGCTGTGGAGTAAAGCCTGCAACGCCAAGGATGGCGTTGCGGAGCCTACAGGGATGTATTCACGGCGTCTTTACGTAACAGCACCTGCCGCTCTCAACTTCAAACAACCAAACAGCTCTTATCAAACAGCACCAGGCAAAAACCCTATTCCTGCAAAGCCTTCTCTGCAAACCCCAGCAAAGTCCGATAATGCCCTGCGGTAATCACTTCAACCACCAATTCACGATCAAGATTCAAATAATCATGCACCAGTGCATTACGCATCCCGATTACCTTATTCCAGGGCACGTCATCCACTTCCAGACCCAGCGATTTCAGCTTGACGAATACTTCACGCGCCTCACTGGGCACCTGTTTGCCCTGCGCTTTGAGTAGCTGCTTGCCAATACCGATGCAGGCCTCAACCAGCAACTGCAAGTTACGCTCGGCAGCGCGATAAATATGGCGGCTGGCATGACCTTCCACCGCAATGTTGGCAGCAATATCACGTAGGTCCTCATCAATTTCTGCCAACTGTTCAAGCATGGCGTGTCGGTAGGTGTTATCCATGCTGTGGCTCCTGATACAGATAATTGTCTTCCCACATAGCGCTAATCCGGTTTTCTTCTCGCGCCAGACGCAACGGATTTTTGACCAGCAACTCCATTCCATGCTCAATCACGGAAAAAGCCAGTGGAACTGGCACATGATTAATGTCGATGACAGAAATTTTGTCATCCGGCACACCCAGAGCATCCGCCCACTGCTGCCCTAGCAATACCGGCTGCAGCCGTTTATCCCAGGCATTCTGCGGAAAACTGGCAAACGCCACAGCAAAATCATAATCACTGCCCGCCTGCGCAGTGCCCTTGGCACGCGAACCATACAGCCACAACAGCTGCACATTGGCATCCACCTGCGCCAACTCAACACAGCGCGCAATCACAGGATCAAGCAACAAAGCAGCACGCAGTTCAGCCTTATTCATAACCACCAGCCTGCCACCCCAGCTAATCAACCAACAAAACCGCCACTCAAACACGCGACAGCAGGCGGGCAACGCCCGCCCATTCCCCCCACGGCTGGTGCGGGCGTCTTGCAGGGAGTGCCAAGAGCGGCAGGTGCAGGTGGATCAGGGCCTTGGCGGCATGGATGCCGCCATGGAGCTTACAGGGACGTACTTGCAGCGTCCCTGAGCCACCTGCACCTGCCGCTCCAAACACAAAGCACAAAACCACAAACACCCCAGCGCCAGCCAAAAAAACTTAAACCTCCGCCAAATCCCCTTTCGTCTCCAGCCACGCCTTGCGATCCCCCGCCCGTTTGCGTGCCAGCAACATATCCAGAATCTCGCCGGCACCATCGCCTTCCTCCAGCGTCAGCTGTACCAGCCGGCGGGTATTGGGGTCCATGGTGGTTTCACGCAGCTGCGGCGGATTCATTTCGCCCAGCCCCTTAAAGCGGGTCACCTGAATTTTGGTTCTTTTGTTGGCCGATTCGATGCGCTGCATAATCGCCTCACGCTCTTCATCGTCCAGCGCATAATGCACTTCCTTGCCGGCATCAATACGGAACAACGGGGGCATCGCCACATAGACATGGCCGGCCTCGACCAGCGCCCGAAAATGGCGGACAAACAGTGCGCATAACAGGGTGGCAATGTGCAGGCCGTCGGAGTCGGCATCGGCCAGAATGCAGATCTTGCCGTAACGCAGCTGTTCCAGGTCTTTGGCCCCAGGATCAACGCCAATGGCCACAGCAATGTTATGCACCTCCTGCGAGGCCAGCACCTGGCTTTCATCCACCTCCCAGGTGTTCAGAATCTTGCCGCGCAGCGGCAGAATGGCCTGATATTCCTTGTCCCGCGCCTGTTTCGCACTGCCGCCGGCTGAGTCACCTTCCACCAGAAACAGCTCGCCACGCATCGGGTCCTGACCGGCACAATCGGCCAGTTTGCCGGGCAGTGCCGGCCCTTGGGTGACCCGCTTGCGCTCGACCCGTTTGGCCGACTTGAGACGGCGGCCTGCCTGTTCGATGACCATTTCTGCCAGCTGCATGCCCTGTTCGGCATGGGCATTGAGCCACAGGCTAAAAGCATCTTTGACCACGCTGCCGACAAAACTGGCCGCCTGGCGTGACGACAGGCGCTCCTTGGTCTGGCCGGAGAATTGCGGCTCCTGCATTTTCAGCGACAGCACAAAATTGATGCGCTCCCAGACATCTTCCGGTGCCAGCTTGACGCCGCGCGGCAACAGGTTGCGGAACTCGCAAAAATCGCGCATGGCATCCAGCAGCCCCTGACGCAGGCCGTTGACATGGGTACCGCCCTGCGCCGTGGGGATCAGGTTGACATAGCTTTCCTGGATGCTGGTGCCGCCTTCGGGCAACCACAGCAGCGCCCACTCGACCCGCTCGCCCTCGCCGGCATGGCTGCCGCAAAAGGGCTCGTCCGGCAGGCGTTCCCACTCGTTGACCGCATCGGCCAGATAAGAGCGCAGGCCGTCCTCATAAAACCATTCCAGCTTTTCGCCGCTGTTTTTGTCCCAAAAACTGATGGTCAGCCCGGGACAGAGCACCGCCTTGGCCTTGAGCACATGCTTGAGGCGGCTGAGGGAAAAACGGGCCGAATCGAAATACTTGCCATCCGGCCAGAAGCGTACGCTGGTACCGGTATTGCGCCGGCCCACTGCGCCGATCACCTCCAGCTCGCTGGCCTTGAAGCCGTCGGCAAACAGCATCTGCCATTCCTGGGCGTCACGGCGCACCCGTACTTCAAGCCGGGTCGACAGGGCGTTAACCACAGAAATGCCAACCCCGTGCAAACCGCCGGAGAACTCGTAATTTTTGTTGGAAAACTTGCCGCCGGCATGCAGGCGGGTAAAGATCAGCTCGACCCCGGGCACACCTTCCTCGGGATGGATATCCACCGGCATGCCGCGGCCGTCGTCCACCACTTCCAGCGACTGGTCCTCGTGCAGAATGACCTGGATACTGCGGGCATGGCCGGCCAGCGCCTCATCCACGCTGTTGTCGATCACCTCTTGCGCCAGGTGGTTGGGGCGGGTGGTGTCGGTGTACATGCCGGGGCGCTTGCGCACCGGGTCCAGCCCGGACAAAACCTCAATGGCATCAGCGGTATAGGTGGAGTTGGTCATGCTGGCCCTGCAAAAAACGGATAATCATAAAATACGGGTGCGCAAGAATAGCACAGCCCTCAACACTGTATAAATAAGCAGTATCAGATTTTGTAACCGGCAAACGCCAGCAGCTCGGGGATGCGGGCCTCAAAGCCTTGATAAGCATGATCCCCGCCCTCTTGTACCTCCAGCCGGCACCCCCGGTAAAAATCTGCGGCGTCACGATAATCCAGGGTTTCGTCGCCGGTTTGCAGCCACACCCAAAAACGTTCAGGGTTTTGCGGCGGCGGGGTTTCCAGCTGCGCCAGCGCCTCGACATGGGCGGTGGTCAGCTCCCAGCGTTCGCCGGTGGTGTAATTTTGCTGCGGCCCCAGATACTGGTGAAAACGCAGCCAGGGCCGCACTGCCGGATTGATCAGCAGCGCCTTGCAGCCATGCTTTTCAGCCAGGAAGGTAGCGTAGCAGCCGCCCAGCGAACTGCCAACAACCAGTACATCGTCGCGCTCCTGCAGCCAGCTCCCGGCCAGTGCAATGGCCTGCTGCGGATCGTTCGGCAAGGCCGGAACATACAGCTGTTCCACTGGCAAACCCGCACCCCGCCAGGCGGACAGCAGCGCCTGCGCCTTGAACGACAATGGCGAACTGTTGAAGCCGTGAAGGTAAAGAACGGCAGCCATCAACAGCTAATAGCCAGACTGGCTCTGGTCGGCAACAAAGCGTCCTTCTGCCACCCTCACCACGCCGGTATCCAGTCCGCCGTCCGCACCCAGCCGCAGCCAGCGATAGCCGGGCGCCCGCGTGTCCAGGGCAAAGTCATCACTGTCGGGCAGAAACTGGATGCAGGTCGAAGGGCTGGTCAGAATGCGTACACCGTTGCGCAGCTGGTCAAGCTCCTGATGGATATGCCCGCACAACACCGCCCGCACCTGCGGAAAAGGGTCCAGACAGGCAAACAGGGCATCGGCATTGGTCAGGCTGATCCGGTCCAGCCAGGTACAGCCGCTGGCCACCGGAGGGTGATGCAGGCACACCAGCACCTGCCGGTGGCCGCTGCTTTCCAGGGCAGTTTGCAACAGCTCAAGTTCCGGCCCGGCCAGATAACCATGCACCTGCCCCGGTACCGCCGTATCCAGCATGATCACCCGCCAGCCGGCCAGATCCAGCACCTTTTGCCGGCTGCTCCGGGCCTCGGCCAAATTCAGCTGGATGATTTTTTCGTCATGATTGCCCGGCAACCACAGCATGGGTGCCGGCAACGCAGATATTTGCTGCAAAAAGTGCAGATAGGACTGGCTGCTGCCGTCCTGCGAGATATCACCGGTCGCCAGCAGCAAATCAATAACGGGCTGCTGTCGTGCCACCTGTTCCACCACCGCCTGCAGACTGGCAAAAGTATTAACGCCCAGCAAACAGCCGTGTTCGCTGCCAAACAGATGGCTATCAGTAATCTGGACCAGAACAAGGTCCTGATCATGTTTTTTGACGACTGTTGACACCCGCAATCTCCGTTCTGGATGTGCGCCTGATTATGCTCAGGCTTGCGCCAAAGGGCAAACCTTACCGGGTGGAAATGCGATATTTGGACCGCTTTTGACGACAACTATCACGCACCTGCCCGGAATGTCGCCAACGACAGCCCTGTCCACACGATCAATAGAAACCGGCAGTAACCCGCCCGCCTCCCAAACTATGCTATAAATCACGCAATCATTCGCCGGTTATCCTATAATCCGTGCCATATCCACGCTCATTTTCAGGAAGTGCCCCATGTTTTTGCCTGGTGATCTACCCGTCTACGCCGAATCCCTGGTCAGCCGACTGCAAAGCATCCCCTCCCAGTTGCTCGAAGGTCTGGAGCCTTGCGCTGCAACGCTCGAATTTGAGCGCAGCAGCGACCTGAATGCCTGCCTGCCGGAAAACCAGTTGTTTTTACTGGAACAGGGCGTGATTGACACCTCGGTGGACCAGCGCCCCTTGCTGTTCCTGCATGAAGGTAGCCTGATCGGGCTGCGCCACGGCCTTGAGCTGCCACACTGGCAGTACAGCCACAGCGCCCCCATCCGGCTGATTCCTTACGAACGCCGCGACTTTTTCAGCCACATTTACAGCAACGAGCAACGCCAGGAGCTGTTTACCTTTTACCTGCTGGGCCAGACCACCCTGCTGACCGAAGCCTTTGCCCGGGTCAAACAGGTCGAAGTCAGCCCCGCCACCGGCTTTGAGCACTTTGCCCCCGGCGAAAAACTGATCCGCCAGGGCGACATGGCCGAGCACGTATTCGTCATCATCGAGGGCCATGCCGAAGCCTGGGTCGATGGCCAGAAAGTGGGTGATGTCTCCAAAGACGAAATCTTCGGAGCCATGGCGGTATTCATTAACGAGCCACGGACCGCCACCGTCGTCGCCACCGAGCCCTGCACCGTCATGACCATCCCCAAGGACCAGTTCCTGACCCTGATGCAAAGCAATCCCCGCATTGCCCACAGCCTGATCGAAAGCATGGCCCGCCGCATCGACCTGATGAACAAGGAACTCAACCACCTGCGCAGCCAGCTGCAGTCCTGACAGCCGGCCAGATCCGCCTGATGGCGCCACTACATAACTGTAGCATGGCGCCTTTTTTACTTAACCATTTCGCACAGGATTAGGGCTTTTCATGTCTGATCAGGGCTTGTTGCTTGTCAATCTGGGCTCGCCGGCATCCACTGCACCCTCCGATGTCCGCCAGTACCTTAACCAGTTCCTGATGGACCCCCATGTTATCGACCTGCCCTGGCCGGTGCGCCGCCTGCTGGTCAGCCTGATCCTGATTCGCCGGCCACAGGCATCCGCCGAAGCTTACCAGCAAATCTGGTGGCCAGAAGGGTCGCCGCTGGTGGTGATCAGCCGCCAGCTCTGCGAAGCCGTGCGCCCGCTCTGGCCCCACGGCCCGGTAGAGCTGGGCATGCGCTACGGCCAGCCATCCATCGAATCCGCCCTGCTCAGCCTGGTTGAACAAGGCGTAAAAACAGTGGTGCTGGCTCCGCTGTATCCGCAATTTGCCGACAGCACCACCACTACCGCCATTCAGGAAACCTACCGCGTCATCAGCAAGCACAACCTGCCCATCCGGCTGCAGCTGCTGCCGCAGTTTCATGACCAGCCAGCCTATATCGCCGCACTGGCCAACAGCCTGCAACCAGCCTTGCAACGCCCTTTTGACCATCTGCTGTTCAGCTTTCACGGCCTGCCCGAACGCCACCTGACCAAGCTGGACCAGGCCCATAACCACTGCCTGCAGTCCGGCACCTGCTGCGACGCCCCGCCTGCCGAAGTACTGGACCACTGCTACCGTGCCCAGTGCATGCGCACCGCCCGGCTGACCGCACAGGCGGCCGGGCTTGAAGACAACCAGTGGTCGGTGTCCTTCCAGTCACGGCTGGGCCGTGCCAAATGGATTGGCCCTTACACGGAGCAACGACTGGACGAGCTGGCAGCAGCCGGCGTTAAAAAACTGCTGGTCATTTCGCCGGCCTTTGTCGCCGACTGTATTGAAACCCTTGAAGAGCTGGGTATCCGTGGCCGCGAACAGTTTCTGGCAGCTGGCGGCGACAGCCTGGAACTCGTGCCCTGCCTGAATGACAACCCGGACTGGGCCAGCGCCCTGGCCGGGCTGTGCGAGCCCCACCGGCTCAGCTGATTGTCACCGCATCGGGACAGCGTTTTTCACGCTCAAAGGCACTTGCGCTTTCTCCATGCAAGGTTATCCTAGACACCTGATTTCATCTTGAGGCTTTCACCACTCTTGGACAGCACAACATCGATTCACCGTTTTTCACTGGATGGTTTTGAAGCCGCCCGTTTCGCCAACATGTGCGGCCAGTATGACGAGCACTTGCGCCAGATCGAGCGCTATCTGCAGGTCACCATCCGTAACCGCGGTGAGCACTTCGAGCTGCTCGGCGAAGAAGAGGCCTGTCACCGCACCGAAGCCTTTCTGCGCCAGCTGTACCGTGAAGCCAAACAGCGCGACCTGGCACCAGATGACGTTCATATGCTGCTGCAAGAGCAAAACTCCGGTTCCGGCAACACCGGCGTCTGGCAGCAGGCCCCCGCTCCCCAGAACGATGTCATCCTGCACACCCGCAAAAAAACCATTCGTCCCCGTGGCCGCAACCAGCAGGGTTATGTGCGCTCCATCCAGCAGCACGACATCAACTTTGGCGTCGGCCCGGCCGGCACCGGCAAAACCTATCTGGCGGTAGCCTGTGCAGTTGACGCACTGGAACGGGGCCTGATCGAACGCATTCTGCTGGTGCGTCCGGCGGTGGAGGCCGGTGAAAAACTGGGTTTTCTGCCCGGCGACCTCAGCCAGAAAATCGATCCCTACCTGCGCCCGCTGTATGACGCCCTCTACGAAATGCTCGGCAACGAACAGGTCAACCGCCTGATCGAACGCCAGATCATTGAGGTGGCACCACTGGCCTATATGCGTGGCCGCACGCTGAACAACAGCTTCATCATCCTTGATGAGAGCCAGAACACCACCAAAGCCCAGATGAAGATGTTCCTCACCCGCATCGGCTTTGGCTCCACCGCCGTGATCACCGGCGACATTACCCAGATCGACCTGCCGCGCGGCAGCCAGTCCGGCCTCAAGCATGTGCTGCGGGTATTGCGCGACGTGGAAGGACTGGGCTTTACCTTCTTTGATTCCAGGGACGTGGTACGTCACCCGCTGGTACAGCTGATTGTCGAAGCCTACGACGCCTTTGAACAGCAGGAGCAGCAAACGGAGGCCGGCGATGAAGCTTGAACTGGACCTGCAAATCGCCAGTGACGCCGCCTGCCTGCCAACCCGGCAGGACTTCGAACACTGGTGCAGCACAGCCCTGGCACAGCGGGACAGCGATACCGAACTGACCATCCGCATTGTCGACGAAGACGAAGGCCGCCAGCTCAATCTGGACTGGCGCGGCAAGGATTACGCCACCAACGTGCTGTCGTTCGAGGCCGACATTCCGCCGGGGCTGCTCGACATCCCGCTGCTGGGCGATCTGGTGATCTGTGCGCCGGTCGTGGCCCGCGAGGCCGCCGAACAGGACAAAAGCCTGTCCGCCCACTGGGCTCATCTGGTCATCCACGGCTGCCTGCACCTGCAGGGTTACGACCATATCGAAGACGACGAAGCCGAAGCCATGGAGGCTCTTGAATGCCAGCTGCTGGCACACCTGGGGTATCCCGACCCTTACGCTGAACAGGAACGGACGGAATAAACATCATCATGAGCGACGATCACTCGAGTAACGGGCACAGGTCCTGGCTGGACAAACTGGCACAAGCCTTTAACCAGGAACCCAAGACCCGACAAGAACTCTTTGCGCTGCTGCGCGAGGCCAACCGCAACAACCTGCTGGATGACGATGCCCTGGGCATTGTTGAAGGCGCCATGGAAATTGACGAGCTCAAGGTACGGGACATCATGATCCCCCGCTCGCAAATGATCTGCATCCAGGCTGACCAGAGCCCGGAAGAATTTCTGCCCGCCATCATGGAGGCGGCCCATTCCCGCTATCCCGTGATCGGCGAAAACAGCGACGAAGTGCTGGGCATACTGCTGGCCAAGGACTTGCTGCCACTGATTCTCAACCGTCCCGCCGACTTCAACCTGCGCCAGCTGCTGCGCCCCTGCACCTTTGTGCCCGAGTCCAAGCGGCTCAATGTGTTGCTCAAGGAATTCCGCGCCAACCACAACCACATGGCTATCGTCATTGACGAATACGGCGGCGTGGATGGCCTGGTCACCATTGAAGATGTGCTGGAGCAAATTGTCGGCGACATCGAAGACGAGCATGACATCGACAACGACCACTTCATCCGCCCGCTGCCGACCGGCGATTTTCTGGTTAAAGCGCTGACCCCGGTCGAAGATTTCAACGAGTTCTTCAAAAGCGGTTTTTCCGAGGATGAGTACGACACCATTGGCGGCGTGGTGATGAGCGCTTTCGGCCACCTGCCCAAGCGCAATGAAACCCTGGAGCTCGATAACTGGCGCTTCCGGGTGGTCAACTCCGACAGCCGGCGCCTGCACCTGCTGCGGGTCAACCGGGTGCGCTAATCCCGTGCGCCCCGGCAGCCCGGCCCCATTGCCACACTAAAAGGAATTTCCGGTGCCCCAGTTTTTACACAACCGCTGGTTCCAGGGCCTGACTGCCCTGGCAGCCGGCGCCCTGGTCACGCTGACCCTGGCGCCCTTCAATCTGTGGCCCCTGGCCTTGCTGAGCCACGGCACACTGTTTTTGCTGCTGCGCCGGGCCACCCCGCGCCGGGGTGTACTGACCGGCTTTTTGTACGGTCTTGGCCTGTTTCTCAGCGGTGCCAGCTGGGTTTACGTCAGCATCCATGATCACGGCTCGGCCCCGCCACTGCTGGCCGGTTTCCTGACCCTGCTGTTTGCCGCTACCCTGGCACTGTTTCACGGCCTGTTTGGCTGGCTGTGGGCACAGTGGGTACGGCCGGCACGCGGAGCTTTATTGCCACCGGCCAGCTTCGCCGCCCTGTGGCTGGCCATTGATGCCCTGCGTGGCTGGCTGCTGACCGGTTTCCCCTGGTTGTACAGCGGCTATAGCCAGCTGGACGGTCCGTTGGCCGGTTATGTGCCGATCGGCGGCGTCTGGCTGGCCAGCTTTATTCTGGTGCTGGCCGGCGCCTTGCTGGCCCAGCTGCTGACCCGGCGCTTTGCACCGGCCCGGCGCTGGTCGCTGGTGATACTGCTGATACTGGTGTGGCTGGGCGGCCTGTTGCTGGCCAACCTGCAATGGACCCGGCCGGCCGGCCCGGCAATCAGTGTCACCCTGGTGCAGGGCAACGTGGAACAGTCGCTCAAATGGGAGCCCGACCAGCTGCTGAACCAGCTCGATCTCTACCGCAGCCTCAGCCTGCAAGCCAAACCTACCGATCTGGTGGTATGGCCGGAAACCGCCGTCCCCCTGTTCAGCGATGGCGCCGACAGCTACCTTGAATTTATGCATCGCAACATGCAGCTGCGTCAAAGTGCGCTCATTACCGGCATCCCGGTACGTCGGCACAACAGCGAAGGCCGGCGCTCGTTTCACAACGCCATCATGGTGCTGGGCCATGGCCAGGGCGAATACCTGAAACAAAAACTGGTGCCCTTTGGTGAGTATGTGCCCATGCAGGACTGGCTGCGCGGGCTGATCGAATTTTTCGACCTGCCCATGTCCAACTTCAGCGCCGGCCCGGCCGGGCAGCCTCCCCTGTTGGCCCAGGGCTACCGCATTGCACCCTACATCTGCTACGAAGTGGTCTATCCCGACTTTGCCCGCCGGCTGGCGGCAAACAGCGACATTCTACTCACCATCAGCAATGACACCTGGTTTGGCCGCTCCATTGGCCCGCTCCAGCACATGCAAATGGCACAGATGCGGGCGCTGGAATCCGGCCGCTGGATGGTGCGCAGCACCAACAACGGTGTCAGCGCCCTGATTGACGCCAAAGGTCAGGTCACCCAAATCCTGCCCCAGTTCGAGCAGGCTGTGCTGCAAGGCGAAGTCACCCCGATGCAGGGCCTGACACCTTTCCTGCGCTTTGGCTCCTGGCCGCTGGCCAGCCTGTGCAGCCTGGTGCTGCTGTACAGCCTGCGGCAACGCCGGCAAACCAGCCGGCGCCAGTAAACGCCATGCGTACGGCCGACCTCCGTCACCTTGACCTTAATCTGCTGCTGGTATTCGAGCTGATGCTGCGCGAACGCAAGGTATCCAGGGTGGCCGAACAGCTGGGTGTGACCCAGCCGGCGGTTAGCCGTTCGCTCAAACGGCTGCGGGAGCTGCTGGGTGACGAGCTGTTCTTTCGCAGCGCCGAGGGCATGAGCCCCACCGCCTACGCTCAGCATCTGGCCGAGCCGGTCTGCCAGGCACTGGACGACCTGCGCCAGGCGCTCAGTGCCGATTTCAGTTTCGATCCGTCCAACAGCCAGCGTACCTTTGTGATCGCCATGTCCGATCTGGGCGAGTCCTATATTCTGCCCCGGCTGGTATCCTTGCTGAGCCGGCAGGCTCCGGGCATTGCCATAACCGTGGTACGCGACCGTGGCGAAGCCCTGCACCGCAACATGGTTGCCGGCACCATCGATCTGGCCATCGGGCTGCATGACAATCTGGAAAGCGGCTTTTTCGCCCGGGAAATTTACCGCCAAAACTATGTCTGCGTATTTCGCCACGGCCACCGGCTGGCCGGTACCCGGCTGACACTGGACGATTTTAGCCAGGCCGAACATGCCGTGGTTACCGCCAGCGGCTATGGCCATGCCCAAATTGACAGCCTGATTGACCGCCAGGGCATTCAGCGCACCATCCGGGTCCGGTTACCCAATTATGCCAGCCTGGAAAATCTGCTGTTCAACACCGACCTGATCGCCACAGTACCCGCCGTACTGGTCCAGCCCGACCTGAAACCGCTGGCACTGGCCCACGCCCCGCATCCGGTGCAACTGCCACACCTGGCCATCAGCGCCTTCTGGCACGAACGCAACCACCGCGACCCCGGCAACCGCTGGCTCAGAGAACAGGTTGCCCTGCACTGCAGCCTGCCCCCGCCCCAGGCCTGAACCGCCCCATTATTACCTTTGGTAATAGTTGCAATCACCGTTCATGCATTGAGGCGCAAGTCCTGTCTTCGTACACTCGCAACCATGCATCCCGGCCGGATGCACCTCAGCTACCCGTCACAACCAGGACGCTCTCATGAATAAAAACAACTTTGAAATTGCCATTGTCGGTGCCGGCATTGGCGGTCTGACCCTGGCCCTTGCCCTGCGTGAAAAAGGCATCAAAACCACCCTGTACGAACAGGCCGATGAACTGCGTGAAGTCGGCGCCGCCGTTGCCCTGTCGGCCAACGCCACCCGCTTTTACCACCGCATCGGATTGCGGCCCCAGTTTGACGCCGTCTGTTCCGACATTTCCACCCTGGTATACCGTGATGGCCGCGACGGCCGCATCATCGGGCATCACAGCGGCGAACCCGACTACGAAAGCCAGTTTGGTGCCAACTACTACGGCATCCACCGTGCCGATTTGCAGCAAATCCTGTCACGGGCGGTTGGCATGGAACACATCCACCTCAACAAGCGGGTGTGCAATATCAGGGACTCTGCCAACGAAGCCGTGCTTGAGTTTACAGACGGCAGCAGCGCCCGGGCCGATCTGGTCATCGGTGCCGACGGCGCCCGCTCGCGGGTACGCCAGCTGATGCTCGGTTACGACGACGCCCTTTACTCCGGCTGTTCCGGCTTCCGCGGCATCGTTGCCCCCGAAAAACTGGACCTGCTGCCCGACCCCAAGGCCATCCAGTTCTGGATGGCGCCCGGCCGCCACCTGCTGCACTACCCGATTGGCAACGGCGACCAGAACTTCCTGCTGGTTGAGCGCAACCCGAGCCCCTGGCCAACCCGTGACTGGACCCTGCCCGCCAGCGAGGGCGAACACCTGGCCCGGCTGGACGACTGGCACCCGGCGATCCAGCAAATGATCAGTGCCGTACCCACCGGGCTGCGATGGGCACTGTTCCACCGTCCGCCGCTGGGCCGCTGGAGCCGTGGCCGCATCACCCTGCTGGGCGACGCCGCTCATGCGCTGGTGCCGCACCATGGCCAGGGCGCCAACCAGTCGATCGAGGATGCCGTGGTGCTGGCCGATCAGCTGGTCGGGCACGGACTGGAGCAACACGAACAGGCACGGGAGGCTTACGAAAAACTGCGCCGCGGCCGTACCCGCAAGGTACAATTTGCCTCCATCAGCACCGCCGACATCCTGCACCTGCCGGACGGTCCAGCCGCCGACCAGCGCAACGCCCGGCTGGCCACCCGAGAAGGCGTGATGCACCATCTGGGCTGGATTCATGAGTTCGACCCGGCCACCGACGTACCCACCGACCGCCAGGGCGGTACCTGGCTGTAAACCATAAAAAACCGGCCACTGCGCTCATGCACAGTGGCCGGTTTCAGGTATGACACGCTTGCCGCTTTACAGGCCGCTCAGGCCGTACCGCCCACGGTAATGGCATCCATTTTCAGGGTTGGCTGACCCACGCCCACAGGTACACTCTGGCCGGCCTTGCCGCACATGCCAACGCCCGAGTCCAGCGCCAGATCATTACCCACCATGGAAACCCCCCGCATGCAGTCCGGTCCGTTGCCGATCAGGGTGGCACCCTTGACCGGTGTGGTAATGCGGCCGTCCTCAATCAAATAGGCTTCGCTGGTTGAAAACACAAACTTGCCGCTGGTGATATCCACCTGGCCGCCACCCAGGCTGGCACAGTACAGGCCACGCTTGACCGAGCGCAGAATTTCTTCCGGATCGGACTCGCCGGCCAGCATGTAAGTATTGGTCATGCGCGGCATTGGCAAATGCGCATAGGACTCGCGCCGGCCATTACCGGTACTGCTGACACCGCTCAGGCGGGCATTGAGCTTGTCCTGCATGTAGCCGCGCAGAATGCCGTTTTCGATCAGCACCGTGTTTTGCGCCGCCACCCCCTCATCATCCACCGTCAGCGATCCGCGGCGACCCGCCAGGGTGGCATCATCCACAATGGTACACAGGGGTGAGGCCACCTGCTGGCCAATCAGCCCGCTGTAATTGGAACTGCCCTTGCGGTTGAAGTCGCCCTCCAGCCCATGGCCGACCGCCTCGTGCAGCAGCACGCCACTCCAGCCCGATGCCATCACCACCGGCATGCTGCCAGCCGGTGCCGCCACCGCCTCCAGGTTGACCAGCGCCTGGCGCACCGCTTCACGGGCATAATCCTGTGCCCGTTCTTCATCGACAAAATAACGGTAGTCGGTACGGCCACCGCCACCATGACTGCCACGCTCGCGCCGGCCATTGTGCTCGACAATCACGCTGACATTAAAGCGCACCATGGGCCGCACATCAGTGGCCAGATCGCCGTCCAGCCCCGCCACCAGCACATGCTCCCAGGCTCCCACCAGTCCCAGGCTGACCTGGCTGATCCGGGGGTCAAGGCTGCGGGTGTAGGCATCAATGCGTTGCAACAGGGCCACTTTTTCTTCCCGGCCCAGTACATGCAGCGGGGTGTCGGCACTGTACAACGCCGTTGCCGGCACCGTCATCAGCGCCTGCGGGCCAACCTCGGCACCGCTGCGGACAATGCTGCGTGACGCCTGCACCGCCTGGCGCAAGGCCGGCAGCGCCATGCTGTTACTGTAGGAAAAGCCGGTTTTCTCGCCGGCCATAGCACGAATGCCCACCCCCTGGTCCAGGCTGAAGCTGCCTTCTTTGACAATGCCTTCTTCCAGCGACCAGGACTCGGTCATGCGGCGCTGAAAATACAGGTC
>CAZMLX010000011.1:0-25772 GCA_964567275.1 uncultured Thiopseudomonas sp.
GGCCACCAGGCCGTTGACCTTGATGCGGCCGTCCTTGATCCACTGTTCGGCATCACGGCGCGAGGCCACGCCCATGCGGGCCAGCACCTTTTGCAGCTTTTCGCCGACCGGCGGAGTGTTTTCTTCAGTAATGGGTTGTTCGTTGACTGGGGTATTCATGTCACCTCCCGGCGGGATGCAAAGGGTTGCCATACGGCAAAAAGAGCGCTGATTGTACCCGAAATGACCGCCAACAGTGCAGGCAAATCAGCTGATCCGCAGCAGTTGTCGAGCTATGCCGAAGGCACGCCCGGGTTTTCCTCAAAAATGGACAGCACCTGCATAAAATCATCGGCCAGCGGGCACTGCAAACGCAGCGGCTGGCCGGTCACCGGGTGGTTAAATTCCAGCTCGGTGGCCGCCAGCATCAGCCGTGCAAAACCGAAGCGCTCGGCAAAATACTGGTTATGTTTGGTACGGCCATAACTGGTGTCGCCAATAATGGGGTGGGCAATGTGCTGCATGTGGCGGCGCAGCTGGTGCTTGCGACCGGTGAGCGGGTGCAGCTCCAGCAGGCTGTAACGGCTGTGCGGGTAGCCTTCTACCTGCACCGGAATTTCCACGGTTTTAAGCCGCCTAAAATCGGTCTGCGCCTCGCGCAGCGGCAGTTCTTCATCCTTGCGCCGCTTGTCCGTGGCATGCTCGCGCAGCGCATGATCAATCCTGCCCTGCTGCACCGGCCAGCCCCGCACCAGCGCCTGGTAAGTCTTCGCCACCTGCCCCGCCATCATCTGCTGGCCAAAAGCGCTGGCCGTTTCGGCATCACGAGCAAACAGCAACAACCCGGAGGTGGGCCGGTCCAGCCGGTGACAGGGAAACACATGCGCACCGCCATTGAGCTCACGCGCATATTGCAGCGCAAACTCGGTGGCGTGACGATCAATCGGACTGCGGTGCACCAGCAAACCGGCCGGCTTGTGTACCGCCAGCAGCCAGGGGTCGCAGTAGAGTTCGGTGAGGGGGTTGGGCATCATAATTTAGCCAAAGCCGCCTGAAAGCTTTCCAGCCCGGCGTCCATGTTGTCGATGTTTTCTTCTGCCAGCTCGTCCGGCTCGGGCAGGCTGTCCAGATCGGTCAGGCTTTTGTCCCGCAGCCCTTCTTGATAAATACGCTGAATAAAACTACAGCACGTCATCTGCGAGCATAGCGAGTCGCAGAATCCATGGATGCAGAGACTACGCAAGCATGACACGTCTGCTGGGGCAGTTTCATTTAGAGCCAGCCCATTTGTTCAGTGCCTCCTCGCATTAGCCCTGAAACTTTATTCGCCGGATAATTTCCATAAAAAATTCGGGCGACCATACTTGCAGCTCTCTGGCATCACGGATAAAGGGCAGCACATCTGCCTTGGCCTTGTCGATATCCAGACTGGCGATGCGCTGCTCCAGCAAGCCCAGCACGGCATCGTCGGTCAGTTGCGCAGGCAAGGCTATCTTTTGATTCTCCAGAAACGTGCAGCTTTGAGCCAGTCGTGTCTGTAAATGCACCAGATCCAGCGGGGTTCTTCTGGATACATACCAGACCAGATCGTACCAGTCCCGGCCTTTGGGTTATGGCTGGATGGGTCATAGGGTCATCCTCTCTATTACGCTGGCCAATGTGGCCAGGTTCCTGGAGCGGTACGCTTCGGCAATGGTTTTTATCAGCTCAACATTCATGTTTTCCGGCAAATCGGCGCGCATATCATCTAGCAGATAATCACGCATATCCCGCTGCGACAGCGTACCGAGCCTCCTGTGATAACGAATTTTGTCACACAGCGCCTTCTCGACCGTGGCGACAAAAATACCGCCTTCAACCCGGTCAAAATGCCAGTCAACACCCAGCGGATAGGCTTGCAACGGAATTTTTTTGTAGCTGAAGCGCCCCACCGGAGTCTCGTAGTACTTGTCGTTGCGCGTGGTTGCCGAAGTCATTTCATACACTGCTTCCGGAATGACCCCGTGAAAGCTTAGCGCATACTCAAAAGACAGGTAGGAAGGCGCATACAAGCCGCCGGCAATCGCTTTCAAATCAAGAAGATGCTTTCGATAGGCCGGCGCAAAGCAGTAAAAGCCTTTTTTCAGACGAATCAAATCACCCGCCCTGACCAGGCTGGCAATTTTATTGTTGATGTTGCTCACCGTTCCCGCCAGGCGACTGCTGAGCATCTCGTGCGAGATCAGCGAAATGGGCAACTGGTTGGCAAGCTCGATGGTTTTCACTGGCGCTTTTCACCATGAATAATACTGGATAAGAGTATTATCTATACCAGAATATGGGTACGCAAGCTAAAATAAGGCGCTATCACAGGGCTGTCAGCAACTGCCTGCCCAGAGCGGTCAGTCGGTATTTTTGGGTCGGGCTGCGGGGTGCGTCGGGTTGGGTCATTTCGATCAGGCCTGCGTCTAACGCCGGGTTAAGGTAATGCTCCTTAAAATTCACCCGGTCAGACAGCCTTATTTCCCTCATTAGCTCTGAGCGTGACAGCTCGCCACTGCAAGCCCAAAGCAGCTCTTTTACTTGATGAGTTACTTGATGGGTTACTTGTTCGGTTACTTGCTTTGCCACGTGCTTGTTGCTTGACGGCCTGCATGTCCAGCGCACCGGCATCGCCTCTGTCCAGCCCGGCAGTGACTGCCTGCTGCAATATCGCCAGCTTTTCTGCGCGTTGCTGGTCTTTGCGAATAAGGTCACGGATGTAATCACTGTTATTGGCATACAGCCCCGTTGCAAGCTGGGCTTCGACCCAGGTACGCATGCTGTCCGGCAGCGAAATATTCATGGTCACCATCTTGATGCCTCCGTATGTGCTTGCAACCGATTCTGGCAAAGCTTGCCAAACCATACCAGCAACTAAAGCATCAGCTCCTCTTGTAAATTCACTTTTCAAAAGTGGATTTACAAGACTGGAGTAATTTTCAGCACTACCCCCGCACCAGCCCAATCCGCATACCAAAGAGGCCAAACACGGCATTGAGCGTGGCCAGGGTTGGATTGCCTTCGTCCTGCTCCAGTTGGCGCAGCGAGCGCAGGGAGATTTTGCACATACGGGCAAAGCGTTCTTGCTGCAGGCCGGTGATTTCCTTGCGTAGCCGCCGGGTTGCCTGCCCGAAACTCAGCTCGCCGCTGGCCTGTAGCCGGGCAATTTCATCCAGCAGCTGTTTGCGTTGGTCGATGTCCATTACAGCAGCCCCCAATCAGTCAGACGTTTAGGTAGCTGTGCCAGTGCGATGCGTGGATGATTCATGGTGACTAGCGGCAAACCAAGGTCAGTCAATAAATCCGGCAGTGCTAGAAACTCTTGCGCTGCATGGCGTAGGCGTTGATACAGCTGCTCTGTATTTGTCCAGTCTCCGGCCAGCTGGCAGGCGGCTAACCAATCAACCTGCCCGCCCTGCTCGACCGGCTTTGGCCATTTGGTGGTGCGGGTAATGCCCTCATCGTCCATCACCATGGGCGCAAGGTCATAGATGGGTGCCAGCTCGATTC
The DNA here is from genome assembly GCA_964567275.1 of uncultured Thiopseudomonas sp. Classification (GTDB taxonomy): domain Bacteria; phylum Pseudomonadota; class Gammaproteobacteria; order Pseudomonadales; family Pseudomonadaceae; genus Thiopseudomonas. The sequence continues at coordinate 3,511 of CAZMLX010000011.1, forward strand.
CACTTTCTGTGCGCAATACGGCAAGGTTACGCCCGTGGTTGTCGCTGTTGCCGAGAATTTGATTGAGCAGGTCACGGCGCAGGTATTCAAATACGAGCTCGTCCACTTGATCCTGCTGGCCAGCGCTACGCCACAACTCAACCAGGCATTTCAGCGCATCGGTATGTTGCATGTAAGCGCCGGGCTGATTGACTTGCGCCAGTGAATACATGGACTCAACCGCACGGCGCTGCACGCCCGCGGCGGTTACAGCCCGGTCAAAACGGTGCATCCACAGGCTGGGCTTGTGCGCTTCTTCCAGTGTCATGCCCTGGGTGGTCACTGTGTTTAAGCCAATCTGGCTTACTGCCTGGTAATAACAGTACTCGCTGCGCAGAATGTCCTGGTCGCGCACGCTGGCTTTGTTGCGAGCAAACTTAACAAACCAGTGCTGCACGGCCTGCGTATCCTCTAGGGCAGCGTCGGGATGCAACCTGCCTTGCGTATCTTCGGTAAGCAGCAGCTTGGGTGCCTCACCGCCCGCGCCGGTAGCGCCACCAATTGCCGCGCCCTGCTCGTAGGCATATTCCAGAAAGCCAGCTTCGCGCTGCACTACATCTTGGCGACTAAAGCCAGCATGTGCGACAGGTTCCTGGACTGCTTCTTTGATGCGCAGGTTACCTATTGGCGCTGCCGTATAACGGGACAGCAGATACAGGTCCAGATGGATATCTTGGGGCCTTTGTGTAGCTAACCTGGCTAACAAAAAACGCCTGGCTGCTCCCGCCGGTAAAATATCCAGCAAAAAAGCCGGCGCATGCTCCAGGTGCCAAGCATTCCAACTGAGCGGGTAGTTAGCGCTCACTGCCAAGCCAAGACGGGTTTGTAAGGCTTCAAGATGCTCAACCAGGTAATCGGACTGATAGGCCAAATTGCAGCGCCCGGCCAAGCCCAATTCGGGCTGCTGAACGCTTAGGCGGGCGGCATCTTGCCAAACTCCCTGGTGATAAAGCTGCAAGGTCAGTGGCTGCATAAAAGCACCATAAGGGCAATAGAGTGCCGATAACTATAGTGCTTTTGGCTTTTTTAGGCAATAAAGTGCCGATAGAGTTATTGCTGTGCGAATAAATACTCACCTACAGGTCCCGTCACAAGACCATTAGCCTCATCACCTGTTTTGAACAGGCGGGCACGTTTTAAGGAACCACTTCGTCATCCTGCGCGCAGCGAAGCTGCAGTCGGAGGATCCAGCGGGTTGGTTATGCACTGGTAGTTGCGTTAGCCGGCTCAGGTTGGTGTCTGCCCGGGCTGACTTGTCAGCTGTATCAAGCTCGGTATTGCCTGACAGCGCTGAACCCTGCGACTTCGCGCAGGGTGACTCTGAAGCCAATACTTAAGGAGGCACTGAACAAATTGGTTACCTTGCAATAAAGCCTGTGTCCGATGCTGTCATGCTGTGCGTAGTCGCAGCATCCATGGATTCTGCGACTCGCTATGCTCGCGCAGAATGACGGGATTGAGGTTTATTCAGTGTTCCCTTAAAGCCGCCGATCAGTCGTTATTTTCGGTTTTTAAGTGCCGAATCCGCCACGCCCGGTGAATTTTCTGGTTGCGGGCAAAGTCCTGGTCGATGGTCTGGGCGCTGATTTCTTCGATGGCGTAGCGTTCGGCCAGCTCTGGTTCCAGCTCGAATTTGCGGAAGTTGTTGGAAAAGTACAGCGTGCCGTCTTTAGCCAGCAGGCGCATGGCTTCGTTGATCAGCGTGCGCTGGTCGCGTTGCACGTCGAACACGTCCTGCATGCGCTTGGAGTTGGAGAAGGTGGGCGGGTCGATAAAGATCAGGTCGTATTCGCCCTGCTCTTTCGCCAGCCACTGCATGACGTCGGCTTGCACCAGCTGGTTCTTGTCGGAAAAACCGTTCAGCGACAAATTCCGCCGTGCCCAGTCCAGATAGGTTTTTGACAGGTCGACGCTGGTGGTAGTGCGTGCGCCACCGGCGGCGGCATGTACGGTGGCCACGCCGGTGTAGCAGAACAGGTTGAGGAAGCGCTTGCCACGGGCTTCATTGGCAATACGCAGACGCAGTGGGCGGTGGTCGAGGAACAGGCCGGTGTCCAGATAGTCGGTCAGGTTGACCAGCAGTTTGACGCTGCCTTCACGCACTTCAAGAAACTCGCCCTTGCTGGCCTGGCGCTCGTACTGGCTCAGGCCGCTCTGGCGCTCGCGGCGTTTGACCACCACCTTGTCGGGCGATACCTCCAGCGCCGACGGAATGGCGGCCAGCACGTCCAGCAGGCGGGACTGTGCCTTGTCGGCATCCACCGATTTGGGCGCAGCATATTCCTGCACATGCACCCAATCGCCGTAAATGTCGATGGCCACGGCATATTCGGGCATGTCGGCATCGTACAGGCGGTAACACTGGATTTCGTTCTGGCGCAGCCATTTGCCCAGTTGCTTGCGGTTCTTTTGCAGGCGGTTGGCGAACATCTGTGCGCCATTGGACAGCATGGCCGGGGCTTCGGCTTTGGCGGTTTCGTTGCCGGACTGCTGGCGGGCAGCGCCCTGCTCCGGCTCGCGGGCGGTGACAAAGCTTTGCTCCTGCACATCGAACATCAGCAGCTTGCAAGGGATGGCGCCGTTGAAGAACGCATACTGCTTCTGGCTGCGAATGCCCATGCGTTTGCACAGTTGCGGCGCGCCGGTGAACACGCCAGCCTGCCAGCCTTGCAACTGGCCACGCATGCGCTCGCCCAGATGCTGGTAGAGATACAGCAGACTGGCTTCGTCACCCAGCCGCTCGCCATAGGGCGGGTTACAAATCATCAGGCCGGGCTGGCCATGGTCGGGGCTGGGCGAATAGGTGGCCAGTTCGCCCTGGTACACCTTGACCCAGTCGCTCAAACCGGCGCGTGCAATGTTGTTGCGGGCGGGCTGCATCAGGCGCGGGTCGGCTTCGTAGCCGCGAATCCATAGCGGTTCCTGCTGCAAGCCGGTTTCGGCGCGTTGCTCAGCTTCGTCCAGCAGGCGACTCCAGATGCTTGGCACATGCCCCTGCCAGCCCTGAAAGCCCCAGTATTCACGGCGCAGACCGGGGGCTACATCGGCGGCCATCAGTGCGCCTTCAATCAAAAAAGTACCCATACCGCACATGGGGTCGCTCAGGGCATAGCCCTGCTTGGCCAGTTCCGGCCAGTTGGCGCGCAGCAAAATGGCGGCGGCGAGGTTTTCTTTTAAAGGTGCCGCGCCCTGCTGCAGGCGGTAGCCCCGTTGGTGCAGGCTGGTGCCGGACAAATCCAGCGCCACGGTGATTTCGTCACGGCGCAGGTGCACATTGACGCGCAGGTCGGGATTGCGTTTTTCCACGGTTGGGCGGTTACCCAAGCGGTCACGCAGCGCATCGACAATCGCATCCTTAACCTTGAGCGCACCGAAGTGGCTGTTGTCGATGGCCTTGCTGGTGCCGGAAAAATCAATCGCCAGCGTGCTTTTGCTGTCCAGATGATCACGCCAGTCGATGCTTTGAATGGCGGCATACAGCTCGTCGGCGCTGCGTACCGGATAACGGCCGATCACCAGCAGCACACGGTTGGCCAGCCGTGACCACAGGCACAGGCGGTAGGCGGTTTCCAGCGTTCCCCGTCCGCTGACCAGCGCCGGACGCTGGCGGGCCTGCTCCAGTCCCAGCGCCTGCGCTTCGGTAAGCAGCAGTTCTTCCAGGCTTTTCGGGCAGCTGAGGTGGAGTTCAAGCAGGTTGGTGTCGGACATGGGGATAAAAATCTCGGGGTAATGAGTATGAAAAATGCCCGGGTGGTTCCGGTAGTCTGGCCAATCGCCGTATGGCGGCCGGAGATCACCCGGTCAAGCCGGGTGATGACGTGTTGTCTGTAGGTACGAATTGATTCGTACAAAACAGTGCGAACACATTCGCACCAGGCTGTCATTCTGCGCGAACACATGCGCACCCAGCTGTCATTCTGCGCGCAGCGAAGCGCAGTCGCAGAATCCATTTCGCACAAAGCGCTGGACCCTGCGACTTCGCGCAGGGTGACGATAGCCCATGTCTGCAAAAAAATTCGCACCTACAGAGTTAGGTTACTCAGCCTTGCTACGCATGGCGGCGATGGCGTCTACCGACTGACGGATCAGCGCCGGGCCCTTGTACAAAAAGCCGGAGTAAACCTGCACCAGGCTGGCACCGGCTTCAATTTTTTCCGCCGCATGCCGGCCTTCGGTAATGCCGCCCACGGCAATGATGGGCAAACGCCCCTGCAGGGTGTCGGCCAGCACCCGCACGACGTGGGTGCTTTGTTCACGCACCGGTGCGCCGGACAGACCACCGGCCTCGTCCGCATACTGCATGCCTTCGACGCCCTCGCGGGACAGCGTGGTATTAGTGGCAATCACGCCATCCATGCCGCATTCAAGAATGATGTTTGCCACCTGGGCAACTTCTTCATCGGTCATGTCCGGTGCAATTTTCACCGCAATCGGCACCCGTTTGCCGTGCATTTCGGTCAGGTCTTCCTGACGCTGCTGCAGGGCGCTCAACAGTTCTTTCAGCGAGTCACCGTATTGCAGGCTACGCAGGCCCGGGGTGTTGGGCGAGCTGATATTGACCGTGATATAGCTGGCGCGGGTGTACACCTTGTCCAGGCAGTAGAGGTAATCGTTGGTGGCCTCTTCCACCGGTGTGCTCAGGTTTTTGCCGATATTGATGCCCAGTACGCCGTCAAATTTGGCATTGCGCACCCGCTCCAGCAGGTAGTCCACGCCCTTGTTGTTAAAGCCCATGCGGTTGATGACCGCTTCGGCTTGCGGCAGACGGAAGATGCGGGGTTTGGGATTGCCCGGCTGCGGGCGGGGCGTAATGGTGCCGATTTCGATAAAACCAAAGCCCAGATCGGACAGGCCACGGATGGCGTCGCCATTTTTGTCCAGCCCGGCGGCCAGCCCCACCGGATTGGGAAAGTCGATACCCATGACATTGACCGGCACGGAAGCCGGATTGCGCATAACCAGTTTGCTCAAACCCAGGCGGCCGGCAGCACCGAGCAGGTCCAGCGACAGGTCGTGAGCGGTTTCAGGTGACAGGGAAAACAGCAGCGGGCGGGCAAACTTGTACATGGCAATCAGCGTTCCGGCGAAAAGGGTGCAGTATAACGGATTGCCAACGTCCCGGCAGCCAATGTCTACACAGTCACCCGATGCCCCGGCAGACGCTTGAGGGCAATAAACTTGCCTTGGTCGTCAAAACTGAGCTCAAAACTGCCGTACACACCTTCATGGGTCAGAAAGGGCTGCAGCCGGCCGGCCGGCAAACTGACCGACTTGCCATCCCGGCTGCGCAACAGCACCCGGTTGGCGGTTCCCTGATATACCCGCAAGAACTCTTCAGCCGGCAACGAAATATCCAAATGCAATTTCAACATGGCCAATTGCCCCCCAAACAGGCACAATATGCTGCGTCATCCAGCCCTGTTTGGCAATCAGCCGGGCCGTCTGCGACCGGCTTCTGGCGACCTTTTCATGTTTTACCGGGAATCCGTCTGTCATGAGCCAATCGCCCTCCACTCTGCGCAAAATTTTTGGCGGCCTGCTCGGCCGCACTGAAACAGCTGCCAGCGGCACTCCCAAGCCCCCAAAAAAACAACCGCCCTTCAACCAGGCCGAATTGCAGGCCAGCCTTCAGCTCAAGTTTCCGGTACTGCGCATTCCCGACATCAGCATGCACTGGTCACAGGCCATGACCTTGCAGTCACTGGTCAACCTGCCCAGCAATGCCCTGTACGGCCCTGACCAGAAAGACAAAGCCGATGCCTGGGAGCTGCTCAAGCAGCTGGTTGAAAACGAAATCCTGTTCATGAACGCCTTTGACCTGCGCGAATTGCACGGTCTGAATCATAACCAGGACGAATTCCTGCAATACGAAAACTGGGATGACCTCAGCCGCAGCGCCATCTGCCGGCAGGTCCGCATCATCAGCATTCGTGACTACGACCGGGCGCTGGCCAAAGCCACCAACGAAGAACAGGGCGCCCAGCTGCTCACCACCCGCTGGTTTGGCGACCGCTATTTCTGGGCCCGTGAGCAAAACAGCTGCGAGTTTATCGCCAGCCTGGTATACGCCCGCCTTCGTGGCCTGCCAATGGTTTATCCGGTGCAAATCCGCCGTATCCAGATCAACGAAGAGGCGCTGGCCAAGCTGCAACAGCACTATTACATGCTGGCGCTGCAACCTGACGCCTGGGCCGACTCGGCGTTTATGCATTATCTGGTCAATCATAAAATCCCCTATGCCAGGCTGCCCCTTTTGCGTGGCCCCGGCGGTTTTGAAGCGATACTGTTGCCACGCAACAATCCGCTGTCGAGCAGCTTTGGACAGGGGCTGCAAGCAGCCGGCGCCCAGGATCTGTGCGAGTTCCTGCTGCAACTGAACCGCTTCAACCCGGTCCGCTGAGCCTGAATCCGCCGCTGCCTGCCTCCTGCCAAACCGCAAAGGCCTTCCGCCCTGCCCGGGCTCTCATGGAAAAACCGCTTGCATAACAGAAAGCACTGTATACAATGACAGTGCACTGTATAAATAGACAGGCTTTATTCCATGACAAAACTGACCAAACGACAAGCAGAAATTCTGGCGTTCCTGCGCAACTGGATCGAGTCCAACGGTTTCCCCCCGACCCGGGCCGAAATTGCCGAAGCACTCGGCTTCCGCTCGCCCAATGCGGCAGAAGACCACCTCAAGGCTCTGGCCCGCAAAGGCGTGATCGAAATGATCTCGGGTGCCTCGCGCGGCATTCGCCTCATCGAGGAAGAGACTGACAACGAGCCCGCCAGCAGCGAACACGAACTGCCCATTATTGGCCGTGTTGCCGCCGGCGCACCCATTCTGGCGGCCCAGAACGTTGAGTCCAGCTGCCCGGTACATCCCGACTTCTTTCATCCCCGGGCTGACTACCTGCTGCAGGTAAAGGGCATGAGCATGAAAGACATCGGCATCATGGATGGTGACCTGCTGGCCGTACATATCTGCCGTGAAGCACGCAACGGCCAGGTTGTGGTGGCCCGGCTGGATGAAGAAGTGACCGTCAAACGCTATCGCAAAGAAGGCCATACCGTCTGGCTGTTACCGGAAAACAGCGACTTCGAACCCATCGAGGTTGATCTGCGCAGCCAGGAACTGGTTATTGAAGGTTTGAGCGTTGGCGTTATCCGCCGCTAAGGAGCCCCTCATGAACACTTGCACATCCGATTTGCAACTGGGCCTGTTCGAACAGGGCGCAGCGGCCACCCATCTGCATGACCCGGCCAGCAGCACCGCCCGGGACCCGGCCAGCAACCTGCCCAACTACAGTGAAGTCCATCTGTCTGGCCAGGCGGCCCATTGTCTGCACCTGCTGGCACCCATCCTCAGCCTGCTCAGCGAACAGGCCGAAGACCGCTGGCTAACGCTGGTGTCACCACCCGCCCTGCTGACCATGCAATGGCTGCGCCAGGCCGGGCTCAACCCGGCCCGCACCCTGATCCTGCATCCCCGCGGCCTGCAAAGCAGCCAGGAGCTGGCCTGCATCGCACTGGAAACCGGCTGCAGTCACACCGTGGTCAGCTGGTTGCCGGCTCCCGCACCGGCCGCACAGCAGCGCCTGTCCCGGGCTGCCCAAAATGGCAATGCCCAGAGCATAAACATCAGCCAGTCATTTTGAGCAGACACAGGAAACAAAAAAGGCCCGAACATTTCGGGCCTTTTGGGTAGCACTAGAGTCTGCTTACTTGGCGCAGCTCATGGCAGCTTCAATCATGGACATGGCAAACGCCTGATCGCCACGCTCGATCATTTTTTCCATTTCTTTGACGCTGTGCTTTTTGGTCAGGTTGTCGTACATGCAGCTACACACCGCCTTGTCAGCACCGCCGTTTACACAACCTTTTACGAACTGGTCTTTTTCGCTGTCGCTAGAGCAACCCATTGCAAAAGCCGCCAGTGCCGCTACCGCCAAAATCCGGAATTTCATTCTACTTCTCCTAAAAACGGGGCAACCGATTCCGTCCCCAAACACGGCCAGCCATCCCGGCCACTCACGTGCCAAAGTAACGGAAAAGCCAACCCCGCACACTCTCAGCTCGCACTGGGGGCGCAGGATACCATCATGTCCCCTGTCGTTCCAGAAATTTGCGGGCTACGCCCCTGGCCGGGGCGTTCGCTGCTCAAAGCGCCTTGAACTCTTTCTCCCAGTCCTTGGCTTCTTTTTTGGAAGCACCGCCCAGTACCTCAAGCGCCTGGCGCAGACGGTAGCGGGTCAGGTCCGGTCCGAGAATGGCCATGGCATCCAGCACTGACACCGAGCTGGCCTGGCCGGTAATGGCCACAAACATCAACGGCATGATGTCACGCAATTTAAGCTCCAGTGCGGCCCCCACCTCGTTGATGCAGGCGGTGATGGCATCCTTGTCCCAGCTGCGCTGGGCTTCCAGCCGCCACAACACAAACTGCAGGGTTTTGCGTACCTGCTGCTCGTCGAGTTTTTTGTGCGCCAGTGCTTCGGGCGTAACCTGCACGGTACCGGAGAAGAAAAACGCCGCCAGCGGGGCAATCTGGCTGAAGTTCTCCACCCTGCCCTGTACATGCGGAGCAATTTGCATCAGATAGTCGGTGTTGAATGCCCAGTTTTGTACCCGGGCGGCAAACTGCTCGACCGGCAGTTCGCGCAGCCACTGGCCGTTCAGCCAGGACAGTTTTTCCACGTCAAAAATCGGCCCGCCCAGCGAGATGCGGTTGATGTCGAAGTTTTCGATCATTTCGGCCAGCGAGAACTTTTCACTCTCGTCCGGCATCGACCAGCCCATGCGGCCCAGGTAATTGAGCATGGCTTCCGGCAGGTAGCCCATGCGCTCGTAGAAAGTGATGGAGGTCGGGTTCTTGCGCTTGGACAGCTTGCTCTTGTCCGGGTTGCGCAGCAGCGGCATGTAACACAGCACCGGCTGCTCCCAGCCAAAGTACTCGTACAGCTTGATCAGTTTGGGCGCCGATGGCAGCCATTCTTCGCCACGCAGCACGTGGGTAATGCCCATCAGATGGTCATCGACCACGTTGGCCAGAAAGTAAGTGGGCAGGCCGTCAGCCTTCATCAGCACCTGGGCATCCATACGGTCCCAGCCGATTTCCACATCGCCACGCAGGATATCCTTGACCACGCATACGCCCTCGCTGGGTACGCGCATCCGGATGACGTGGGATTCACCGGCATCCACCCGTGCCTGGGCTTCGGCCTTGTCCAGATGGGCGCAGTGACCGTCGTAGCCTGGTGTTTGCTTGTTGGCCATCTGCTCGGCACGCACCGCATCCAGTCGTTCGGACGAGCAGAAGCAATGGAAGGCATGGTCGTCGGCCACCAGCTGGTTGGCGTATTTCTGGTAAATCTCGCTGCGTTCGGACTGGCGGTACGGGCCGTGCGGGCCGCCCACATCGGGGCCTTCGTCCCACTCGATACCCAGCCAGCGCAGGGCATCGAAAATTTGCTGTTCGGACTCCCGGCTGGAACGCAGCTGGTCGGTGTCTTCAATACGCAGGATGAACTGGCCGCCGTGCTGGCGGGCAAACACCATGTTGAACAGGGCGATGTAAGCCGTGCCAACGTGGGGATCACCGGTGGGAGAAGGCGCAACACGGGTACGAACAACTTGGGTCATGTGGACATTTCCAGAATCAAGAAAAACGAAAGCGCCGATTCTAGCAAAAAAACACGCCAGTTTCTGCGCCCATCCGCATCGTTCAAAGGCTGGCGGCAATAAAAAACCGGATTCAAAAAAATCCGGTTTTCAGTAACAGCTCGGCAACAGCCCCGGCCTCAGTCAGCGGCCGGCCGCTGCTGATCAATGCGCAGCACAAACTCTTCGCCGGTTTCAACTTCGACCTGCTGCACCCCGCTGACCCAGTCCGGTGCGCCGGCATTGCCATCCCGGGCAATACTGGCCTGAATCCGTACCTGTCCGCTTGTCGACAACAGCCGGTCATCCATCATCGCATCGGCATCACTGAGTTCGACATGTACTGGCAACTCGGCCACGGTCAGACGACGGGCGGCCAGCGGAATGGCGGCACCCTCTGCCGGCCGGGCAAACACAAAGACCGCTTCATCGCCGCTCAGGCCGTTGCGCAGTTCCGGATCCAGCTCAACCCGAACCCGCACACGGCCCGAGCCACTGGCCGCAGCCCTGGCAGACTCTGACGCAACCGGCAACGCCGGCAATACCGGGCCCACCGCTGCCGGGGCCTGTTCGCCCCGTTCCAGCAGCGCCGCTTGTGCCCGCTCAATACCGGTACGCACCGACAGACCGGCGGCGTCGGCGCTGTCCATGCCCGACAACAAGCGGCTCCAGGCATCCCGGGCCACTTCGTAATGGCCCGTCTCAAAGCCGGCAATGCCGATCAGGCCCAGCGTTGCCACATCCATCGGATTGTCTGCCAGCACCTCGTCAACAGCCGCCTGCAAAGCCGGCGACCACTGTTTGTCATTGGCAAAAAATTGCGCCTGCGCCCACTGCGCCAGCAGCTCGGGATGGCGGCCAGCGCTATCCATGGCCCGGGAGAACGCCTGGGCGGCATCGGCATAGCGCTGCTCGTTCATCAGGTAATGACGGCCCAGAAAAAACCAGACATCCGCTGCATTGGGTTCCATCTTCACAATGTTTTCCAGACGGCCAATCAGCTCGGTGGTGGCGGCTTCACGCTCCTGCGGCTGCATGTCGGGAATGCGGCGCATCAGCTCGTCCACCGCCTGCTGCTCCTGCAACAACGGCAACCGGGCTAGCGTGGCACCGACCTGGTCACTGGAGCCCCACAGCATATACAGGCTGGCACCCGCCACCGGCACCAGCAGGCTGGCAATCAGTGGCAACGCCATGCCCAGACTGGCACGCTGCTGCGGCGCACCGGCGGCGGTGTCATCCAGCAGCTCCCGCTCGGCCTCCAGCCGGCCCTGCTCAAACAGGGCTTCGCTCAGGGTACCCTGCTCCCGCTGGCCCTGCAGCTCGGCCAGCCGCTCCTGGTAAAGCGCCACGTTCAGGGCGGTGCGGTCCTCTTCAGCCTGGTGCTTGCGTACCCGCAACACCGGCCACAACAGCAACAGCAAGGCACTGACCAGCAGGACCAGAGCCAACAACCAGAACGTCATCATTTTTCTACAGTTTCCCGTGTTTTATTTAACAACTGCTGAAGGCGCTGCTGCTCGTCACCGGACAGCCCCTCGTCGCCCTGCGCCACCGCCCTGGGTGTGCGGCGACGCAACACAATCACCACCAGCATCAACAAGCCAACGCCCAGCAACACAAAAGGACCGTACCAGAGCACCAGCGTGCGGCTGTCCCGGGGCGGTTTGTAGCGTACAAAGTCGCCATAGCGCTCAACCAGAAAATCGACAATCTGCTCGTCGCTCAGGCCTTCCTCGGTCATCAGCCGGTAGGTTTCGTTGCGCAAATCCATGGAAATGGGCGCATCGGAGTCGGCAATATTCTGGTTCTGGCACTTGGGGCAGCGCAGCTCTTCAATCAGGTTGCGGTAGCGGTCACGCTCGGCCTTGGTGGCAAACTCGTGGGTATCGATGGCAGCCTGCAAGGGCAAGGCCAGCCACAGGCTGCACAACAGGGTCAGCAAACGGGTTTTCATGGGCGGTTCAGCTCCTGATACACGGGGGCCAGCCGCTCGCGCCAGACCTGTTCGTCCACGGCACCCACAAATTTGTAGCGGATCATGCCCTGGCTATCGATGACAAAGGTCTCAGGTGCACCATAAACGCCGAGGTTGAAGCCCAGTCGCCCGTCCGGATCGCTGATATTGAGCACATAGGGATCCTTAAGGTCTTGCAGCCACTTTTGTGCGCTGGCTTCGTTGTCCTTGTAGTTGATGCCGATGATGGGCACGCCCTGCGCCGCCAGCTGGTTGAAATACTCGTGTTCGGCCCGGCAGGTCGGGCACCAGGTGGCCCAGACATTGACCAGTGCCGGTTTGCCCAGCAAGTCGTCACGGGTCAGCAACCGCTGCGGCTCGCCCAGAGCCGGCTGTTCAAACTCGGGAAACGGCTTGGCCAGCAGCGCCGACGGCAGCTCGCTGGGGTCATTGTTGAGGCCGTAAATCATCACCGAAGCAAAGGCGGCAATTGCCAGCACTACGCCCAGCACGCCTGCCAATCGTTTGTTAGACATCGCCCTGTGCCTCCCGGCTGCCATTGCGGCTCAGTGAGTCTCCCACTTTCTGGCGAATGCGGGCACGGTAACGGGGGTCCCATACCGACAGCAAAGCACCCAGTGCAGTCAGCAAGCCGCCCAGCCAGATCCAGCGCACAAAGGGCTTGACCTGCAGGCGTACCGCCCAGGCACCGTTGTCCAGCGGTTCACCCAGTGCCACATAGAGGTCACGGGTAAAGCCCGGATCAATGCCCGCTTCGGTCATGGGCATTTGCTGCACCACATACAGGCGCTTTTCCGGATGGAGGACTGTGATTTCCCGGCCGTCCTGTTGCACCCGGATGGTGGCCCGGTCGGAAATATAGTTGGGGCCTTCATGGTGTTTGGCACCGTCAAAGCGGAAGCTGTAAGCACCCAGTTCGACGCTGTCACCCACATTCATCTTGAGGTCACGCTCAATGCTGTAATGGCTGGACAGCACCACGCCAATGGCACAGACCACCAGCCCCAGGTGGCCCAGCTGCATGCCCCAGTAGCTGCGGGTCAGACTGCGCAAGCCCTTGAGCAGGCCACGGTGACGGGTCTTGTCGAGCAGGTCGCGCACCGCCGTCAGCACCACCCAGAAGCTAAGGAAATACACCACCAGCACCGCACCGTTGAACTCGTCGGCCAACAGCGTCAGCAGCAGGCTGAGTGCGGCGGCAACCAGCAACGCCGGAGCAGTCATCTTCAGCAGCCACAGTCCGGGCGTGCTCTTCCAGCGCAACAGCACGCCCACGCCCAGCGCCAGCATCAGAATCGCCATCAGCGGGTTGAACAGGGCATTGAAGTACGGCGGCCCCACCGACAGCTTGTCACCGGTCAGCGAGTCCAGAATCAGCGGATACAGGGTGCCGATCAGCACCATGGCGGTGGCGACCACCAGCACAATATTGTTGACCAGCAGCAGCGTTTCCCGCGACCAGAAGCCAAAGCCGACCCGGCTTTTGACCACCGGCGCCCGCAGCACAAACAGGGTCAGCGAAGCGCCCACCACCACCAGCAAAAACACCAGGATAAACAGGCCGCGGGCCGGGTCGGAGGCGAAGGCATGCACCGAGGTCAGCACACCGGAACGCACCAGGAAGGTACCCAGCAGACTCAGCGAGAAGGCGGCAATGGCCAGCAGTACCGTCCAGTTTTTGAACAGGCCACGCTTTTCGGTCACCGCCAGCGAGTGGATCAGTGCGGTACCTACCAGCCAGGGCATAAAGGAAGCGTTTTCCACCGGATCCCAGAACCACCAGCCGCCCCAGCCCAGTTCGTAGTAGGCCCACCAGGAGCCCAGCGCAATGCCGATACCCAGAAACGCCCAGGCCACCAGTGTCCACGGCCGTGACCAGCGGGCCCAGGCGGCATCCAGCTTGCCGCCCAGCAGCGCGGCAATGGCAAAGGCAAAGGCCACCGAGAAGCCGACATAGCCCATGTACAGCATGGGCGGGTGTACCACCAGGCCAAAGTCCTGCAGCAACGGGTTCAGGTCGCGGCCATCGGCGGGAATATTCGGCAGCAACCGCTCGAAGGGATTGGAGGTCACAATCAGGAACAGCAAAAAGCCGACACTGACCATGCCCATCACCGACAGCACCCGGGCCAGCATTTCCTCCGGCAGCTGGCGGGAGAAAATGGCCACGGCAAAGGTCCAGCCCGCCAGCGTCAACGCCCACAGCAGCAGCGAGCCTTCGTGGGCACCCCACACCGCGCTGATCTTGTAATACCAGGGCAGCAGGCTGTTGGAGTTGTGGGCGGCATAGGCCACGCTAAAGTCATCGGTCACAAACGACCAGGTCAGGGCGACAAAGGCAAACAGCAGAAATACAAACTGGCCCCAGGCTGCCGGCTGCGCCAGGCTCATCCAGTGGTGATCGCCCTTCCAGGCCCCCACCATCGGAAAAAACGCCTGCACCACAGCAAAACACAGCGCCAGAATCAGCGCCAGCTGCCCCAGCTCGGGAATAAACAGCGCAAGCGTCATGGTCTGGTTTCCTGTTCCCCGGCTTGCTGGCCGGCTTCGTAGTGCTTGAGCATGCCGGTTTTTTCCAGGGCATCGCTCACTTCTGGCGGCATGTAATTTTCATCATGCTTGGCCAGCACCTCGTCGGCGACCAGTACGCCACTGGCATTGAGCCGGCCCAGCGCCACAATGCCCTGCCCTTCACGGAACAGGTCCGGCAGAATGCCCTTGTATTCAATGGTGACATCGGCCTCGCCGTCGGTAACCACAAAACGCACGGTCAGGGCATCTTCGTTGCGCTGTACCGAACCCTCACGCACCAGACCGCCGGCGCGGATACGGGCATCGGCCGGAGCCTTGCCGGCCACAATTTCACTGGGCGTGTAAAACAGGTTGATGTTCTTGCTGAGGGCAAACACCGCCAGACCTACGGTGGCCGACATGCCGGCCAAAATGGCCAGCACGATAATCAGACGCTTTTTACGAACCGGATTCATTTTTTGCCTCCCAACGCAAACGACGGATTTCCTGTTTGAGGTAGTTCTTTTTTGCCAGCCATGGCAGGGCCACATTCAAGGCCATGACTGCCAGAGTAATGCCAAAAGACAGCCAGACATACAGTCCGTGCTTGCCCATGGCCAGGAACTCGGCAAATGAGTTAAACGCAAAAATGGATTCATTCATCAGTGCTTGCCTGCCAGTTTTGCCACTTCGTCTTTGACCCAGCTGGTACGGGCCTCGCGGCGCAGAATGTCCAGCCGCATGCGCATCAGCAATACCACGGTATAAAAACAATAAAAGCCCAGCACCATCAGCAGCAGCGGTACCCACATCGAGGCCGGCATCGCCGGTTTTTCGGTCAGGGTAAAGCTGGCCGGCTGGTGCAGTGTGTTCCACCACTCTACCGAGTACTTGATGATCGGAATATTAATCACCCCCACCACCGCCAGCAGCGCACAGGCACGGGCGGCGCTGTCACGGTTGCTGATCGCCTGGCCCAGCGCAATCACGCCAAAATACAGAAACAGCAAAATCAGCATGGCGGTCAGTCGCGCATCCCACACCCAGTAGGCGCCCCAGGTGGGCTTGCCCCAGACGGCTCCGGTCAGCAACGCAACAAAGGCCATCCAGGCGCCAATGGGTGCAGACTGCTGTAGCGCCACATCGGCAATTTTCATTTTCCACACCAGCCCCACCACGCCACAGATGGCCATCGAAACATAGATGGACTGGGCCAGAAAGGCCGCCGGCACATGGATATACATAATGCGAAAGCTGTTGCCCTGCTGGTAGTCAGCCGGTGCAATCGCCAGCCCCCACACCAGCCCGGTGGCCAGCAGCAACACCGCTGCCACAGTCAACAGGGGCAGCCAGCGGCCGCTAATGCCATAAAACCACTTGGGCGAGCCCAGGCGGTGAAACCAGGTCCAGTTCATGCTGTGATCCGCTTGTTATATATAGTCAAAACAGGTTCCTACTCGCCCACGCTGATTTTCAGGCCGGCAGCAATGGCCAAGGGAGTCAGGGTAATGGCCAGCATCAGCAGGCTGCCCATCCACAACAGATAACCCGCCACCGGCAAGCCCTGCAACGCCGCCTGCAATACGCCACTGCCCAAAATAAGGACGGGAATATATAGAGGCAAAATCAACAAAGTCAACAGGATACCGCCACGCTTGAGGCCCACCGTCAGCGCCGCACCCACTGCACCCAGCAGACTCAACACCGGCGTACCCAGCAGCAGCGAGGCCAGCAACACCGGAATGCGCTCCACCGGCAAACCCAGCATCAACGCCAGCACCGGCGACAACAATACCAGCGGCAACCCTGAAAACAGCCAATGGGCCAGTACTTTAGCCAAAACCAGCACCCCAAGGGGATGCGGCGAAACCACCCACTGTTCCAGCGAGCCGTCTTCAAAGTCGCTACGGAACAATCCATCCAGCGACAACAACACCGCCAGCAACGCCGACACCCACACCAGCCCCGGCGACAGGGTGCGCAGCAGCTGGGTTTCCGGCCCTACCGCCAGCGGAAACAGCGCAATGACAATGGCAAAAAACACCAGCGGATTGACCAGCTCGCCCGGGCGGCGAAACATCAGCTGCGCCTCGCGCACCAGCAACAGCCAAAAGACCTTTCTCATGCGGTAGCCCGTCCCAGCTCCAGCTCGACAAAGTGCGCCGGACGCTGCTGCAACTCGTGGTGGGTGGTAAAAATCACCATGCCGCCCTGCTCGCAGTGCGCCGCCAAATGCTGCTCCAGCTGCGCCACCGCCTTTTTGTCCAGGGCGGTAAAGGGCTCATCAAGAATCCACAGCGGCGGTGCATCCGGCAAATACAGCCGTGCCAGCGCCACCCGGCGCTGTTGGCCGGCGGACAGGGTAAAACAGGGTACGTCTTCAAAGCCTTTCAAACCCACCGCCACCAGCGCAGCGGCAATCGCCTCGTCACTGGCACCGTGTTGCAGGGCCGTCAGCCAGGCCAGGTTTTCCAGCGGGGTCAGCAAGCCCTTGATGCCGGCAGCATGGCCAATCCACAGACTATGACGGGCCAGCTCGTCACGCTGACGCCCCAGCGGCCGCCCTTGATAAAGAATCTCGCCCTCGCCGGGCTGCATCAGCCCGGCCAGCAACCGCAGCAAACTGGTTTTGCCGCTGCCATTGGGACCGGACACCTGCAGCATCTGGCCCCGGCGCAGTTGCAACTCAAGGCCACTGAACAGCAGGCGCCAGTCACGCTCACAGCCCAGTTGACGGGTTTGCAAAAAAATCTCGCTCACGGGCCAGCCTTGTCAGATAAAAGAAGGAGTGCAAAAAATAGTGCCGATTATACACAGCCCGCCCTCTTCTGCGTAATCTTCAGCCACCGGCCTTGCCACCTGCCGCAACAGCCTTGTTATGATGGCAACAATCCAGGCCTGTCCAGAGCAACCATGCCCGCCGAAATTCCAGCCAGCCGCCCGGCCCTGCCGGTCACCGCCATCAACCGCAGCGCAGGTGCCGAAAGCACCAGCAGCCTGCGCATGCTCGACAACCTGCCGCAGCAACTGGCAGCCGGCCAGCAAATCCAGGCCCAGGTCATAAGCGCCCGGGAAACCGCCCAGCTGTTCAACCTGCTGCTCAAAATGCAAATGCCCGACGGCCAGCTCACCACCGTGCAGGCACAAAGCAGCCAGCCGGTCAGCGCCGGCCAGCTGCTGACCCTTACCGCCCTCAACAACCAGCAGTTCAATTTTGCCCTCAGCAGTCAACCGGCCGCCACCCAGCTAACCCGTTTCGACCCCGAACAATTTCCCGTGGGCAGCCAGATCCAGGCCCGGGTGCTGTCCGTCGAGCCCGGCAGCCAGGGGCAGTTCCGCATTTCGTTCACCCTCAGCAGCGGCGCCCAGGCCGGCCAGCACTTTGTGGTGGAGTCGCCCCGGGCGCTGGCGGTCAACAGCTTGGTCAACGCCCAGGTCAACGGCCGCTTTGAGCTGGCGCTGACCTCGCCCCAGGCCGGCTTTCAACGGCTGGCGGTACAGCAGGAACTGGGCAGCCAGTTTGTACGCCAGGGCAGCCCCGCCGACGTTTTACAACAGCTGGTGCAACTGGCCGGCAGCGCAAGCGCCGGCACCGGCAGCACTCCCGCCACCGCCAGCCTGTCGCCCGAGGCGATGAAAGTCATCCAGCAGCTGGTGGGCAGCCTGCCCAGCCTCGGCAGCAAACCCGATGCCGGCCAGATTGCCGAACTGGTCAAAAACAGCGGCATCCTGATGGAAAGCCGCCTGCACAGCGAACAGGCACCCGCCAGCCAGCAAGACATCAAGGCCAATCTGCTGCGCCTGATCGCCCAGCTGCTGCCACAACAACCTCATGCCAGCCCGCTGGGCACGGCGGTGCAGGCTGCCATCACCTCCCAGGCGCTGCCCCAGCTGCTGCGCGAAATTGGCGGACCAGCGGCCTCCGCCCGGGAACAGGCGCTGCGGTTTCCGGTCACCAGCCGGATTCTGGAAAAACTGGACAACCCCAACGACCTCGGCTCGCTGCTCCGGCTGGCCGCTGCGGCCATTTCACGCCTGCAAACCCACCAGCTGGCCAGCCTGGCCCAAACCTACACCACCCCCGAAGGCACCCAGCTGACTACCTGGCAAACCGAAATTCCAATGCGCAACCAGGACGACGTGGTGCCGCTGCAAGTACGCTTCCAGCAGGAACAACACAACCCGGCCGATCCCAATGAAACCCGCACACCCATCTGGCGGCTGGAACTCAGTTTCGAGCTCGACCCGCTCGGCCCGCTGCACGTGCAGGTCAACCTGCAAGACGACAGCCTGTCCAGCCGGCTCTGGGCCAAACAGAAAAACACCGCCGACCTGGTCAACCAGGAACTGCACGTACTGCGCGACAAACTGCTGGCCGCCGGCATCAACATCAACAGCCTGGAATGCCAGCAGGGCATTCCGCCGGCTGCCCCCAGCGCCCTGATCCAGCAACGATGGATAGACGACCTGGCATGAACAGCACCGACAAAAAACCCGATCAGGCCATCGCCCTCAAATACGATGGCGCAAACGCCCCCACCATCACCGCCAAAGGCGATGAAGAGCTGGCCGATGCCATCCTCGCCATCGCCCGCCAGCACAACGTGCCCATCTACGAAAACGCCGACCTGATCCGCCTGCTCGGCCAGCTGGAACTGGGTGATGCCATCCCCGAGTCGCTCTACCGCACCATCGCCGAAATCATCGCCTTTGCCTGGCACCTCAAAGGCAAGGCACCCAAAGGCTTCTACCAGCGCGAAGCTGCCAGCAAACCCCTGCAACTGGAGCACCAAAGCGAGGACGAGCCGTAGAGGTCCGGGTCAATACATGAGCTGCTTGATGACCCGGCAAAACAGTGCTTCAGGACGTTTGAGGGCAAGGCCGGACCACTTGACGCAACGTCCTTCGGCGCCGGCATTTTCATCCGTCGTTATGCATTGGCTCCGGACCAGATAACAAAGGTGTTGCGGCCATTTTGTTTGGCCTGATACATGGCCTGGTCAGCATGAAGCATCAGCTGCTCGGCGGTACCGCTATCGTGTGGAAACTGTGTTATGCCGATACTGCCGGTCACACAGGCTTGCTGGTCACCGCCAATCGTGACCGGCTTGGCCACTGATTGCAGAACCCGCATTACGACCCGCTCGCACTCCTGTTGGGAGCAAACCGAGCCGAGCAGCAGCACAAACTCGTCGCCACCCAGTCTGGCGACTGTATCACCCGTACGCAGGCAGTCCTTCAGGCGCCGGGCGATGCAAATCAGCAACTCGTCGCCGCACTGGTGGCCATAGGTGTCATTGACCAATTTAAAGCCGTCCAGATCCATAAAACAGACGGCCAGCAGCTGGTTTTTGCGGCGGGCGCGCGCCATGGCCTGGTCGAGTCGCTCTTCAAGCAGAATACGGTTGGGCAACCCGGTCAGGGGGTCGAAGTGCGCCTGTTTTTTCAGGCTTTCCTGCTGCAGTTTGCTCTCGGTAACGTCTGAAAAAATGCTGACATAATGCGTCAGGTTGCCGGCCTCGTCACGAATCAGGCTGACCGTACCGGATATGGCATAGAGGCTGCCGTTTTTGTTGCGGTTCCAAAACTCGCCCTGCCATTCATCCTGTACTGCCAGGGTCGCTCGCATGGCTGCACGAACCTCGGTATTACGCTCTCCGTCGCCAAGCATCTGGGGGTGCTTGCCCACCACGTCCTCACTGCTGTAACCGGTCAGGCGGGTAAAGGCCGGGTTCACCTCGACAATGCATTCGTCCGCACCGCAGATCATGATGCATTCGGCGGTATTGGCAGTAACACTGGCCGCCAGCCGCATGGCCTGCTCGGTTTCTTTTTCGGCAGTGATGTCATGCTTGATACCCAGATAGCCGCTGATGCTCCCCTTGGCGTCCAATATGGGCCCGATACTGCAGCGTTCGTGGTAAAGGCTGCCATCTTTGCGGCGGTTGACAAACTCGCCCTGCCAAACGTTTCCACTGGAAATACACTGCCACAGATCCGTGTATGTACTCAGCGGGGTTTTTCCGGACCGCAGAATGCGCGGGTTGGCACCCATCACTTCATCACGGCTATAACCCGTGGAAGCCAGAAACTGCGGGTTGGCATATTCGATAGTGGCTTCCGGAGACGTCATAACAATACTGGACGGGCTTTGCTCAACAGCCTGGGACAGTTTGCGGATGGTGGCTTCCCTGGCGTGCAGCTGCGACAAGTCCTTGAATACGCCGACGTAATACAGAATCTTGCCCTGTTGATCACGGATGGCACTCACCTGCAGTTGTCCGGTCACCAAGTGGCCGTCTTTGTGGTACTCGCTGACTTCGCCCTGCCATTGGTTTTCGGATTCAAGCGTTTGCCACATGCTGTCATAGGCGGCTTCGCTGTCAGGGCTGTTACGGAAAGTACCGGGAGTTTTGCCCAGCGCTTCAGCTGCACTGTAACCGGTGATGGTTTCATAGGCAGGGTTGACGGCAATGAACTTTCGGTCGCTATCGACAATACCGATCAGGTCATTGCTATGCATGAACACCATGGCAGCGATCCGGTTTCTCTCCAGCCTGCGCTGCTCCTGCTGCAGGTTGCGGTACACCCGGCGGGTAAACAGCCCGCCAACCAGTAACATGACGCCCAGTATGCTGCACGCCTGCAACCACAGCCGCCGGCTGTCCAGACGCCATTGTTGCAGTGCGTAATCAGCCGAAGCCTGCGCATGAACAAACCAGGGATAGTTGTACGAAGCATGATAGGCGCCCAGTTGCAGCCGGTTATGTTCGTCTACCCGGCGCTCGGTACCGTTGTGATGCTGCATGATTTGTTCCAGCTGCCCGGGGTTTAGCAGACGGGTGCCAGGCTGCTCGGTGGCGTCGGTGGAAAAAAGCAGGGTCCCGTCATCAAGTACCACACGGTACGCGAGATCGCCGGGCGCTTTGTGCGGCGGAGCAGCATTGATAAAAAAATCACTGTTGATGGCTATCAGAAAAGTCCAGTGCAGCGTATCAGGCAGCTTCAGGGTGACCGGAAAAAAACCGGCATCGGGGCGGGTCAGCTGTGTATCGGAGGTAAAGCGGCTGCCATCTGCAAAGTCCCGGCCATGCCAGGGCGCACCAAAGCGCAGCAAGTCAGTCGTGTGCATGGGCGATTCCGGCTGCAAATCACCCAGGTCTATTTTCAGGTTTTCGTTGGCCGCCCGGGTGCTGACAAAAATT
Organism: uncultured Thiopseudomonas sp.; assembly: GCA_964567275.1. Classification (GTDB taxonomy): domain Bacteria; phylum Pseudomonadota; class Gammaproteobacteria; order Pseudomonadales; family Pseudomonadaceae; genus Thiopseudomonas. The sequence goes on from CAZMLX010000011.1 coordinate 24,889, forward strand.
CGGTTCTCGACATCAAGCACGGAAATGGAACGGATGGCGTGCAGTTTGCCTTGTAGTTGCAACAGCACTTCACGCAGCTCATCCGGATCGATAGCCGCATCCGGGTGGTCGCTTATCAAGGTTGCAAAGTGCAGGTGCAGCAGGCTCAGGTTTTGTGTGAGCCGTTCGCTCAGGTTGTCACTTTGCAGGCTGGCATGACTTTGCAAGTTATCCAGCGTGACCTGCCGCAGCTCGCGATTGGCAACATGGACGCCGGCCAGCACCAGCAGCACCAGCACAACTTGCAGGGCAACCAGCAGGGTCACCGAGCCGGTGGTGAGCTTGCGCCCACCCTGCTCCTGCAACTGGAAAGGTGTCGTCGCTGACATGGTTTAATCGGCAACCACGGCAGGCTCAAGATTATGCTTGCGGGCCGCAGCCAGCAGACGGCCATCCTGCCGAATACTGCTTACAAACAGGTTAAGGCGTTCAAGCCACTGGCTATCGCCCTGTTTAACAGCCCATGCGTAATACGTGAGGTGATAATTGTGTTCCGGCTTGATTAAACGTGCCCAGTGGGTGGTTTCAAGCATGCGCAAACTGTAAGGAAAATCGGTAATGAAGGCATCTGCCCGGCCCGACATCACTTCTTGCTCGCGGGCCTTGGGCGTTTCGGGAGTGCTCAGCTCGGCATGCTGCAGGTACTCCCGCATCAGGGGTTCGTGCAGGGTGCCCTTGGCGACCACAATAATATTGCCCGGCTGGTCGAGGTCATCCCAGCTTTGAATACGCCGGTTGCTCCGGGTGGTGATGGCCATCACGTCGCTGAACAGATGCGGCGTGGTGAATGCCAGATGTTGTTCACGTTCGGGAATAATGCCGATGCCAAACATCGCAATGTCGCA
>CAZMLX010000012.1:0-3578 GCA_964567275.1 uncultured Thiopseudomonas sp.
CTCACGCAACTTGCGCCCCTGCAGCATGGCTCCCAGCCAGTAACCGGCCATGGACAGCAAAAACGTAGCTGCCAGCAAGGCCGGCAGCCGGGCAGTATCAAAGGGTAAATCGGGCATCAGGCAGCTCCGCAGCAGCTCCACAGAAACTGGCTATTTATACAGCACTGGCTGTTAAAAATCGATACCCGTCCGCACGGCTTCCCGCTGCAGGAAACTTGATCAGCGTCAGTTAGCCCGCTTGTGAAATATCGGAAAGCCCCTACAATGGCGCAACTGATTCTCAATAAGGACACCGCCATGTCACTTCGCCTCCTGTTTGCGCCCCTGCTGGCTCTGGCGCTGGCCGTTGCCAGCCCTTTGGCTGCCGCCACGCCGCCACTGAAAAAGCTCACCCTGGCCGGCCCGGCGGCCGGGGTGTCCAACGGGCTGATTCATCTGGTGGCCAGCAATGGCCTGGCCGATCTGGCCGAAGACGTCGAGTTTGTGCTGTGGAGCAACCCCGACCAGCTGCGTGCGCTCACGCTGGCCGGCAATGCCGACTTTATCGCCCTGCCCAGCAACGTGGCCGCCAACCTCTATAACCGGGGCGTGCCGCTGCAACTGCTCAACGTATCGCAATGGGGCGTGCTGTGGATGATCTCCCGTGACGCCAACAAGAAAACCCTGGCCGACTTCAAGGGCGAGGAAATCGCCATTCCCTTCCGTGCCGACATGCCCGACATTGTGTTTACCCATCTGGCGGAAAAGCAGGGCATCAACCCGAAAAAAGACTTCAAGCTCAACTACACCGCCACCCCGCTGGATGCCATGCAGATGCTGGTGATGCGTCGTATTGATCACGCCCTGCTGGCCGAGCCTGCGGTATCTATGGCACTGCGCAAAACCAAGTCCTTCCCCGTTTCGGTGATTGCTCCCGAGCTGCACCGCAGTGTCGACCTGCAACAGGAATGGGGCCGGCTGATGGGCACCGAGGCACGCATTCCGCAGGCCGGCATTGCCGTGCTGGGCGAGCTGCGCAACAACCCGCAGCTGGTGCAGCGCTTTGCCGAGGCCTATGCCGAAGCCAACCAGTGGTGCTACCAACACACCGATGCCTGCGGCAAAGAAGTGGCCGGCTTTATCAAGCTGTTGCAGGCGGATGCCATTAGCGATGGTTTAAAAGTGCAGAATGCACATTTCTCATCGGCGCTGGAGGCCCGGGAAGAGCTGGAAGGTTTTTTGCGAATTTTGCTGGAGAAACAGCCGGCTTCGGTGGGGGGCAAACTGCCGGATGAGGGGTTTTATTTTTCTTTTTCAGCAAACCGTGACGAAGAGTCTTGAGTATGTGTTGTCAGGCATGGTTGCGCAAAGTCGCCGCAAGTACGTCCCTGTAGGCTCCATGGCGGCATCCCTGCCGCCAAGGCTTTGCTCCACCCTGCCTGACAACACGCCATCTCCGTGCAATACGCCGATTTGCTGGGATTTTGGGGGAGTGGGTGTAGCTTCACTATTGGTGTAGCGGACTGCAAACTCCGAGTGGCGGCGGGTTTGCTGGAGTGTGGAACGAAGGCTGGCCCGGCTTTGCCGGGCCGCGCAGGCGTAGCCTGCGCTATCCCCTCCCACACCCAGGGGGCGAAATGCGCATACAATAGAAACCCCCAGACAACACGGATGCCCGACAAGCGGTGAGGGATGCAGTGGCGCAAAGCCTTGGCGGCATGGATGCCGCCATGGAGCCTACAGGGATGTATTTACGGCGACTTTGCACCACTGCATCCCTCACCGACAAACGGTCAACCTGTAAACGACACAAGCCCCCAAAAGAAAACCCAATGACTCAAAACCCCTTCCTTCGCCCCCTGTCCTCCACCCTCAGTTACCTGTGGAGCGGCTGGGGTGCCATTGCCAGCCTGCTGCTGTTCTGCGCCGCCTGGGAACTGGCGGCCCTGCACTACGGCAGCCTGATTCTGCCCGGCCCCATCGACACCCTGACGCAGCTCACCGCCCTGTTTGACGACGGCAGCCTGTTGCCGGAGCTGGCAACCTCGGCCCGCCGTACCTTTTACGGGCTGGGGCTGGCGCTGCTGGCCGGTACACTGCTGGGCATGCTGGCCGGCTTTTCGATAACCGCCTCCATTCTGTCGCGGCCACTGGTGACACTGTTTCTGGGCATGCCGCCGATTGCCTGGCTGGTGCTGGCCATGCTGTGGTTTGGCATGGGTGATGCCACGCCGGTATTTACCGTGTTTATCGCCTGTGTGCCCATTGTGTTTGCCGGTGCCATGCAGGGCACCCGCACGCTGGATAACCAGCTCAAGGCGGTGGCCGATGTGTACCGCCTGCCGCTGCACATGCGGCTGACCGACATTTACCTGCCACATCTGGCCTCCTGGCTGTTTCCGGCCTGGATTACGGCGCTGGGCACCTCCTGGAAGGTGGTGGTGATGGCCGAGCTGCTCAGCACCCATGACGGCATTGGGGCGGCGCTGGCGGTGACCCGTGCCCAGCTGGATACCGCCGGCACCCTGGCCTGGGTGGTGGCGGTACTGGCGGCGCTACTGGCTACCGAGTATCTGTTGCTGGAGCCCATCAAGCGGCATGTGGATCGCTGGCGCAGTCAGGAGGCGGCATGAAAGCCCTGGTGATTGAACGGCTGTACCACAAGTACGGCATTGTCGAGGTGCTCAACAACATCAACCTTGAGGTGCGCAGCGGCGAAACTGTGGCGCTGGTGGGGCCGTCCGGTTGTGGCAAGAGCACCCTGCTGCATCTGGTGGCGGGCCTGTTGAGCTGTAGCGATGGCCGCATTCATCAGCCCTTTGCGCGCATGGCCTGCATGTTCCAGTCGCCCCGGCTGCTGCCGTGGAAAAACGCCCGTGACAATATCGCCCTGGGCCTCAAGGCCGCCGGTATAGCCAAGGCGCAGCGCCACCCGCAGGCGCAGGCACTGGCGGCCCAGCTGGGGCTGACGGCGGAGGATCTGGACAAGTACCCGCACGAGCTGTCCGGCGGCATGCAGAGCCGGGTGTCGCTGGCCCGGGCGCTGATTGTCGAGCCACAGCTATTGCTGCTGGACGAGCCTTTTTCGGCGCTGGATATCGGCCTCAAGCTGGAGCTGTACCAGTTGCTGCGCAACCATGTGGAACAGCAACACACCACGGTGATCATGATTACCCACGACCTGATGGAAGCGGTGCGGCTGGCCGACCGTATTTTGATGATGGCACCTGAGCCGGGGCGCATTCTGGCGCAGTATCCGCTGACCCGCCCGCATGCCCAGCGGGATGACGGCTGGATTTACCAGACCAGCGCGGAGCTGTTGCAGGAGCCGCTGGTGCGGCTGGGCTTTGGTCTGGACGGCGTTTTGCCGGACGCCGCCGACATCCCGCAACCGGTTGCCCACGGAGGCTGTGCGCCATGATGCTGTACAAACGTCTGCTGGATCACCCGCTGCTGCTGTGCAGCTTCCGGCCATTTTTCATGTTTACCGCCGTCAGTGCGGTGCTGTTTATGGGGCTGTGGCTGCTGGCCCTACAGGGCTGGCTGCCTGATCTGGCGATGCCGGGCGGCTGGGCGCTGTGGCATGGCCACGAGCTGCT
>CAZMLX010000012.1:3678-21074 GCA_964567275.1 uncultured Thiopseudomonas sp.
CGGACCGCAAGCACATCAGTTTTCCGCTGGCGGTGCTGGCGCTGGCGGCGCTGCAAAGCGGCTTTTTTGTCAGCCTGGCCACAGGCGGCCAGCCCATGGCCTGGCTGTATGCTGCGGCGCACCTGTTTATGGTGCTGGTGATACTGGCGGCCAGCCGGGTGTCGATGAGTGTGGTCAACAATCTGGTGGAGTCCAGCAGCGCTATCAGCGATCCGGAGGCAGCGGTGTATCTGGCCCGCCCGCCACGGCGCAATCTGGCCATGGCCTGTATTGTCCTGTGCGCCGCCACCGAGCTGTGGCTGGGCCATAGCCGGGTGACCGGCTGGACGGCGCTGGCGGCCATGGCGGCGGTGCTGCACCTGCTCAACGACTGGCACGTCGGAAAGCCGCTGTTTGGCCGGCTGGCGCTGATGCTGTACGGCAGTTACTGGCTGATGGCGCTGGGCTACGCCGCGCTGGGCGCGGCCTATATGGGTGCGCCCATTCTGCCGTCAGCGGCCCGTCACCTGCTGCTGGCCGGCAGCATGGGGCTGGTGACCTTTACCATCCTGTGTATTGTGTCGCGCATTCACTCAGGACTATGGCTGGACCGCCGCCGCTGGATTACTGTAGCGGCCCTGTTGCTGGTGGCGGCCGGTGTGGTGCGGGTGCTGGCCGGCGTGCATGGGCTGCTGGGCCATTACAACAGCCTGCTGCTGGTGGCCGGCCTGCTGTGGATGGCGGCCTATGCACTCTATGCCCGTTATATGTTCGGCATTTTGTTTAGGCCACGCAGCGACGGCCAGCCCGGTTGTGCCGAGCCGCTGGCGGAGTCCTGAATACCCCGGGCCAGGGTGTGGCGGCAATAGCTGCGGCACTCCGGGCAATAATCTGGTATCATCCGTCTCGTGTTCGGCAGCCCGCGAGGCTTTATGCGTACCTTTTTAGCAGGTATCACCCCTTCACTTTCCCCCCACCTGTTTGACAGCCAATGGCGGGGTGGTCGTTAGCAACAGTTCTGGTCTATGAGTTTCCGGGTAACAAGACCCACCCGGACCACGCAATTCAAGACACAAGGAATCTCTAAAAAAGCGCTGTGATGCATGGATTGCATCCTTGCAATACGGTCTGCGGACCCAGTGTTTTTTCAGAGCATCCCTGATGCATTGCCGCCGGCAATGCCAGAGAGGCTAACACCATGTATTACTGGATTATGCTCGCCCTGGCCGTGATGGCCGAGGTCGCCAGCACCATTGGCATGAAATATGCCGCATCCCACTCACCGCTGACCGGTTATCTGGTCATGGCGGCGATGATCACCTTCTCCATCTGGGCGTTTTCACGTGCCGTGCTGCATATTCCCCTCGCCGTGTCCTATGCGGTATGGGAAGGTGCCGGCCTGTTCCTGATCGCCATGGCCGGCATGTGGCTGTTTGGCGAATACCTCAACCTCAAGCAACTGCTGGCCATCGGACTGATGATGTTTGGTCTGTTGCTGGTGACCTTTGACAAGGGACCACAGACGCAGGACAACGAAACCGGGAGGGTCACCGCATGATCATTCCCGCAACCCTGCTGGTGGGCTCCGTCTCGCTGGACCTGGTCGCCAACTACTGCGTCAAGCGCTCGGAAGGTTTTGAGCGCAAACGCTGGGGCATCGCCGGTCTGCTGTTGATCATTCTGGCCTTTGTGCTGCTCAGTTTCGTGGTGCGTTACATGCCGCTGGGCATTGCCTATTCCGCCTGGGGCAGCCTGGGCGTGCTGGGCACAGTGACGCTGGACCGCTTTCTGTTCAACTCCAGGCTGGGCCGTCGCGGCCTGATCGGGATCGTCTGCATCATTGCCGGCATCATCGGCCTGCAACTGGCCTGATCCCCCGCTTGCGTTCATGCTTTGGGCAGGCTGCAGATCGTCGGCAGCCTGTCACGGCAGCCGCCGTTTTTGCCGGCAGCTGTGCTAAACTGCGCCACCCGCAACGCGTGGCCGGCACAGGCCACTTGCCCGCCACTTCAAGGAGCACGCATGGACGTTTTACTGGTTTTCTTCGTCATTCTGGTCGGCCTGGTCGTCTTTTTCGTACTGGCCGGCGTCAAGGTAGTGCCCCAGGGCCAGCAATGGACCGTCGAGCGTTTTGGCCGCTACACCTCTACCCTTGAGCCCGGCCTCAGCCTGATTGTGCCCTTTATTGACCGCATCGGCTTCAAGTTGTCGATGATGGAGTCGGTGCTGGATGTGCCCTCGCAGACCGTCATTTCCAAGGACAACGCAGCTGTTACCGCTGACGGCGTGGTGTTTTACCGCATTATGGATGCCTCCAAGGCCGCCTATCAGGTCAACAACCTGACCTATGCCGTGGTCAACCTGACCATTACCAACCTGCGTTCGGTGCTGGGCTCGATGGAGCTGGACCACATGCTGTCCAACCGGGAAGAAATCAACGAGCGGCTGCTGGCGGCGGTTGACCTGGCCACTGCGCCCTGGGGCATCAAGGTGACCCGGATTGAAATCCGCGACCTGAGCATGTCGCCCGAGCTGCAGGAAGCGATGAACCTGCAAATGACTGCCGAGCGCCATCGCCGTGCGGTGGTGACCAAGGCCAATGGCGACAAGGAAGCCGCCGTGTTGCAGGCCCAGGGCCAGCGTGAGGCCCAGGTGCTGCAGGCCCAGGGCGAAAAAGAGGCTGCCTTCCTCAATGCCGAGGCCCGCGAGCGCGAGGCACTGGCCGAAGCCAAGGCAACCCGGGTGGTATCACAGGCGATCAGTGAAGGCGACGTGCAGGCGCTGCAGTACTTCCTCGGCGTCAAGTATGTCGAAGCCCTGCAGCAGATCGGCCAGGGCGACAACAGCAAACTGGTACTGATGCCGCTGGAAGCCGCCGGCGTTACCGGCGCCGTTGCCGGCATTACCGAACTGCTGAAAAACACGCAGGCCAAATGATGCTGGAGCTGATTTTTTCGTCCTGGTGGCACTGGCTGATTGCCGCTGCCCTGCTGCTGATTCTTGAAATTCTGGTGCCCGGCATCTTCTTGCTGTGGCTGGGGCTGGGAGCGGCGCTCACCAGTTTGTTTCTGCTGCTGTTTCCGGATGCTGGCCCGGCCTGGCAACTGCTGGCGCTGGCCACCAGCATTGGTGTGTCGGTACTGGCCGGGCTGAAGTGGCAGAAAAAACTGATCCGCCGCCAGCCGACCCATCTCAACCAGGGGCTGGACGGCTACATTGGCCAGCATGCCCTGGTCAGCCAGGACTTTGCCCAGGGGCTGGGTCGCATCCGCATTGAGGACAGCAGCTGGCCGGCGTTATGCGAGCAACCCCTGACGGCCGGCCAGCGGGTGACAATCCGGGCGGTGGAAGAGGGTTACTTTCAGGTCGTTCCGGCCGACAGCCCCTGAACAACAGGCGCCCGTCAAGGCTCTGGCAGCCAATTGCGGCCAAGGCAGTGTTTACAAGCACCCGGCCTTGGCTTATGTTAGCCGCCGCCGACCTCGGGCGTCCGGAAGGCGGCACCTTCCCCGACAGAGGGCGGGGCGGTTATCCGAACGACTCGCACAGATTTCATTACAGGAGATTTTTTATGCGTACAACCTTGGTCATGGCACTGGGCGGCGCCGGCATGAACATTGCCCGCCACGTCAAAAAAGAACTGGGCTGCGATATTCTGGCAGTCAACACCAATGCTGAAACACTGGGCAAAAGCGAGTTCGACCAGCGCCTGCAAATTGGTCCGTCCTGCTGTGAAGGTCTGGCCGCCAAGTCCGTGGCCCGTGGCCGCCTGGCCGCCGAGGAATCACTGGAAGACCTGCGCTACTCCATTCGCAGTGCCGAAAAAATGATCCTGATTGCCGGCCTGGGCGGCGGTACCGCCAGCGGTGCAGCCCCGGTCATTATCGACCTGGCACAAGAGCTGGGTATTGAGGTAATTCTGGTCGCCACCCTGCCGTTCGAGTTTGAGGGTGCGCAGCGGGCCATCGCCAACGAAGTGTTGCCGGTCCTGGAGCAAAAGAAAATCCGCATGTTCCTGCACGACCATGCACTGGCCCTGAAAGAAGGCGTACCCGGCAAGGCGCTGCTGGACTACTACAACCAGGCCTCGGCCAATATTGCCCAGGACGTGGCCAAGCTGCTGACCGACTGGCCACGCTGACCCGGCGTCCGTGCGGACGAGCTTGCAAAACGGCAGCCCAAGGGCTGCCGTTTTTTATTGCGGACGCAACCATTACAGACCGTGACGGTAACGCCGCTCCAGAATGGCGACCCGCTGCACATAGGCACGGGTTTCCGGAAAGGCCGGTACGCCATTGTAGCGTTTAACTGCGCCCGGCCCGGCATTGTAGGCGGCGGTGGCCAGCCGCATGTCGTTGTCATACATGCGCAGCAGCATCGCCAGGTAGCGCACGCCGCCATCGATATTCTGTTCCGGATCAAACGGCCGGGTAACCCCCAGCTCGGTGGCGGTACCGGGCATCAGCTGCATCAGCCCTTGCGCCCCCACTTTGGAACGGGCCTGCGGGTTGAAGGCCGACTCGGCATGGATCACTGCCTTGACCAGCGCCGGGCTGACCCCGTGCTCGCTGGCATAACGCTGAATTTCCTGCTCATAGCGGCCGGTAAACAGCGGGGTGGTTTCCCAGTTCACGCCAGAGCGCACCTTGCAGGCGTAACAGTCAAATCTGGGCTGCCATTTTTCGCCCTGCCGGCCATTGTGTACCAACTGGTCGCTAAACACGTTGCTGCCATGCTTGTAAATCGACCGGGCCGGGGCCACCGGGGCGGGCTGTTCTGCACTGTCTGCGGCGGCCGGACCCGCCTGCCGATATTCGACATGTCCGTTGGCATGGATGATTTTTTCCACGCCCGGGGCAATCTGTATCCGCTGTTCAGCCGCAGCTGTGGTGGCGATCAGCAGCACTATGGCTGCCCAGGGCCAGCGTCCGCTTGGCATGTTGGTAACTCCGGCAAGCTGTCAGTCGTTTGAAGGCCGAACGGTCGGGCCGGGCTGAAAGCGCCCCTGATTGCCACCGTTTCAGGCAAGGCGTGCAGTCTAACATGAACCGCCACCGCCATGGAGCGCTGCGGCGGCAACTGGCCGCAGGGCCAGACCGGGCAGCCCTGTTAGACTGCCTGCATAGTTCTAATGGAGGCAGGTATGGCTGCTACCTCATTGATTGACCGGCTGGTTGACGGGCTACGCTCGCGCAGTCTGGCTATGCTGCTGTTTGGGCTGGCGACTGGCTAGCTTTTGTTTGCACCGTCCCATCCCGACTATCGCCTGCATCTGGAACTGGGCAATGCCGACAGCATCCTGATTGACTCGGTACAGCTGGAATTTGGCTTTGACATCAACCAGTCAACATTGTTGACCCTGCAGCTGCGTCCCGGAGAAAGCCGCTCACTGGTGCTCAACCATCCGCCCGGCAAAGGATTCAATGTCGAGGTGCGTTACAGCGACGGCAAAGTACAAACGTTTTGCGCCAATCGCAATCTGGAGCAGCGGCATCAGCAATTGACCTTGCAACGCTGATCACAGCACGCCCCCGACACTGCAATCTGGTTTATGCTGTGCGCCTGTTCACCGGAATCTGCACATGAGTACCCAACAGCGTATTACCTGGCTGCTGATTGGCAGCGCCATTATTCTTGCCCTTTCACTCGGCGTACGCCACGCCTTCGGCCTGTTCCTGCAGCCCATGAGCCAGGAGTTTGGCTGGGGCCGTGAAGTGTTTGCCTTTGCCATTGCACTGCAAAATCTGGTGTGGGGGCTGGTGCAGCCCTTTATGGGTGCCTTTGCCGACCGCTATGGTGCCAAACGTACCGTGTTTATAACCGCCGTGGCCTATGCGCTGGGGCTGTGGGTGATGTCGGCCGCTTCCTCTCCCGGCCTGTTGTACATGGGCACCGGGCTGCTGATCGGCTTTGGCCTGTCCGGCACTTCGTTTGCCGTATTGCTGTCGGTGATTGGCCGCAGCGTGCCGGCTGAAAAGCGCAGCATGGCGATGGGCATTGCCAGTGCCGCCGGCTCGTTCGGACAATTTGCCATGCTGCCCGGGGCGCTGGGGCTGATCCAGTGGCTGGGCTGGTCGGCAGCGCTGGCCATCTGTGCGCTGCTGATTGCACTGATTTTGCCGCTGATTCCGCTGCTGCGGGAAAGTCCGCCGCCGGTACCCGCCCAGGCCCGGCAAAGCCGCAGCCAAGCGCTGCGCCAAGCCTGGCAGCACAAACCGTTTTTGTGGCTGTCGCTGGGTTATTTTGTGTGTGGTTTTCAGGTGGTGTTTATTGGGGTGCATCTGCCGTCGTACCTGGTGGACCAGCAGCTGCCGGCACAGTCCGGCACCACAGTGCTGGCACTGGTCGGACTGTTCAATATTGCCGGCACCTGGTTGGCCGGCTGGCTGGGCGGGCGCTGGTCCAAAACCCGGCTGCTGGCCGGCCTGTATCTGGCCCGGGCCGTGATTATCAGCCTGTTTGTGCTGCTGCCGCTGACCGAAACCACCGCCTGGCTGTTCGGCATAGGCATGGGGTTGCTGTGGCTGTCCACGGTACCGCTGACCAACGGCACCGTTGCCACCCTGTTTGGTGTGCAGCATTTGTCGATGCTGACCGGTATTACCTTTTTGTTTCACCAGCTGGGGTCGTTTCTGGGCGGTTGGCTGGGCGGCTGGGTGTATGACCAGAGTGGCAGCTATGCGCTGATCTGGCAGTTGTCGATTCTGCTCAGCCTGATTGCTGCCCTGCTTAGCTGGCTGGTTCAGGAGCGCCCGGTGCAGGAGGACAGCACAACATGCGCCGTTATCTGATTTACGGACTGGCCGGACTGGCCGTTCTGCTGGTGCTGGCATTGAGCTGGTATGGCTGGGCCTCATCCGGCCTGAACCTGCTGCAACTGGGCGGTTTTATCTGTTGAAAACCGCCGTCTGGGCGATTTTAGTTGATCCAGGTTAGTGAAACGGGATCACCGCCATGCTAATTTGCCAACCCCATCACATTTGAAGCAGTCTTGGAGTAGTTTATGGCACATCTCGTATGGACCAGCGAGCTGGATATCGGCATTGAAGTTATCGACAATCAGCACCGCCGCATTGTTGACTACATCAACGCCCTCTATGATGCCTCCCTGACCGGTGATCGCACACAAACCGGTATGGTGATCGAGCAGCTGATCGAATACACCCTGTCGCACTTTGCCTTTGAAGAAGAGCTGCAGGAGCAGGCCGGTTACCCGTTCGTCAAGGCCCACCAGAAGGTGCACCAGCTGTTTGCCCGCCGGGTCAGCGAGTTTCAGCAACGCTACGAGCTGGGCGAGGATGTTGCCGAGCCGCTGCTGACGCTGCTGCGTACCTGGCTGATCAACCATATCCGCCGTGACGATGCCGACTACTCCGAACTGGTCAAAACCAACGTGCTGCAAATCCAGCCCGAGAAGAACAAAAGCTGGTTCAAGCGCCTGTTTGGCTAAGTGGCCAGGTTCCATCAGCGGCACTGCCTGCCCCATCCCCCGTCGTCACCCGGCTTGACCGGGTGACCTCCCTGCAGCTTTGTACCTGTTGAAGGAGATTGCCGGGTCAAGCCCGGCAATGACGGGATATCTGGTGTACGCAAGCCCGGCAAGGACGTAGTAGGTGACCTCCATGCCATCCCCCGTCGTCACCCGGCTTGACCGGGTGACCTCCCTGCGGCTTTGTACCTGTTTAAGGAGATTGCCGGGTCAGGCCCGGCAATGACGGGATACCTGGTGTACGCAAACCCGGCAAGGACGTAGTAGCGGCCGGCCCGGGGCCCTGCTACCGGCTGCTGCGCAGCAGGCGCAGGCTGTTGAGGGTAACCAGCAGGCTGGCGCCGGCATCGGCAAATACCGCCATCCACATGGTCGCCACGCCCATCAGCGCCAGCAATAAAAACACCGCTTTCAGCCCCAGCGCCACGCCGATGTTCTGCTGCAAAATGGCTAGGGTGCGCTGCGACAGCCGCACCAGCTGCGCCAGTTTGTTTAGGTCGTCATCCATCAGCGCCACATCGGCGGTTTCAATGGCCGTATCGGTTCCGGCCGCCCCCATGGCAAAGCCGATGTCGGCGCAGGCCAGCGCCGGCGCATCGTTGATGCCGTCCCCCACCATGCCGACCTTGAGCCCCTGCTGTTGCAGCCGGCGAATGTGCTCCAGTTTGTCCTCGGGCAGCAGGCCCGCTTCAACCTGCCCGATACCGGCGGCCATGCCAATTTGCCCGGCCACCTGCGCATTGTCACCACTGAGCATCAGCGTTTTAACGTCCAGCGCCTGCAGCCGGCGCACGGCAGCGGCGCTACCGGGCCGGAGCGGGTCCTGCACGCCAAACCAGCCCAGCACGCCGGCGGTACTGGCCAGCAGGCTGACCGTCAAGCCCTGCGCCTGCATCGCCTCCAGCCGGGTGCGGTCGCCAGCAGTTAACAGCTGCTGTTCCTCCAGCATCCGCTGATTGCCCAGCCAGTAAGTCTGGCCGTTGATTTCGCCCTGCACGCCCTGCCCTGCCACCGCTGCAAATCTGTCCACTTCCAGCAAGGGCTGATCAGACAGCCCGGTATAAACGGCCCGGGATACCGGATGATCGGAACGGGCCGCCAGACTGGCCGCCAGACTCAGCGCCTGCTCACGGGCCACCTCATGTTGCACCAGTTGTGGCCGGCCCTGCGTCAGGGTGCCGGTTTTGTCAAAGGCGATCAGGTCCAGCGCCCGGGCCTGCTCCAGATAAGCGCCGCCCTTGACCAGAATGCCGGCCCGGGCGGCGGTGGCCAATGCACTGACCACCGCCACCGGCGTGGAAATGACCAGTGCACAGGGGCAGGCAATCACCAGCAGTACCAGTGCCTGGTAGATCCACTCCAGCCAGCTGCCGCCGCCCAGCAACGGCGGCAGCACTGCCACCAGCAGCGCAACCAGTACCACCAACGGGGTATACACCCGGGCAAAGGCATCGACAAAGCGCTGGGTCGGTGCCTGGCTGGACTGGGCTTCCTGCACCCGGTGCAGAATGCGCGCCAGCAGGCTGTCATCGGCCAGCGCCGTGCTGCGGTACAGCACTTCGTGGCTGGTATTGAGCGCACCGGCATGAATCTGTGCGCCGGCCTGCAGCTCCACCGGCAGGCTTTCGCCGGTAATGGCCGACTGGTCAAAGGCCGAGTTGCCTTTGACAATTTCACCGTCCAGCGCCACCCGCTCGCCGGGTTTGAGCCGGATCAGGCTGCCCACCGCAATCTGCGCTACCGGCTGGCTGTGCCAGTGGTCGCCATGCTGCACCTGCGCCGTATCCGGGGCCAGCACCATCAGGCTGCGCACCGCATCACGGGCCCGGGTCAGCGAACGGGCCTCAATCAGCTCGGCCAGCGAAAACAGAAAGGTGACCATGGCCGCTTCCGGCCAGTGGCCAATCAGCAGGGCACCGGTGACGGCAATACTCATCAACGCATTGATATTGAGGTTGCGGTTGGCAATGGCGATCCAGCCCTTTTTGAAAATGGGCCAGCCAATCAGCGCCGCGCTGAGCAGGGCCGGCAACAGCATCCACAGGCTGTTGCCCGGTTGCAGCCACTCGGCCAGTTCGGCAGCGGTCGCCAGCACCCCGGCAGCGATCAGCCGGGGCACATAATAATGATTGCCGACAGCAGCCGGCTCTGCCCCCAGCGGCACCGCCTGCATGCCCAGCTCGTCAATATCGCTGATCACCGAGTCCAGCAGGCCGGGGGTATGGTGCACCTGCAGACGGCGCTCCAGCAGGTTGAAATGCAATGCGCTGACATGGACATTACGGGCCAGCCGGTCGCGGATCAGCCGCTCCTCGGTCGGGCAATCCATCTGCTCGATTTGCAGAATGGATTTTTCATGGCCTTCCTGTAATACCGGCGCTGACTGCGGGCTGTCCGGCAACGGCTGCGGCTGGCAGCAAGCATCGTGGTGGACATGGGACATGATCGTTCTCCCGACTGGAGTGTGGTGCCACACATTTGCCAGCTCATAGTAGCACCCCCGTATGTCCGTCGCGCCAACTCCCTGACCGGACGCAGACCGCAAATTTAAACTGACGCTACCAAAGGCGGTCTGTATACTGCTTGCCGCGCCGGCAACGGCCGGTCATCCCTTTACACACCTGCGGATACAGACCATGTTCTATGTTTTCCCCTCCCCGGACGCCATTGCCGACTACCTGAGCCAGGAACTGCTTGAACAGATTCGCCAAAAGCCTGATTCCATTCTGGGGCTGGCTACCGGCAGCACCATGGAGCCGGTCTATGCTGCACTACTGCAACAGCTCGGCCAGCAGCGCACCGACCTGTCCAGGCTGACCACCTTTAACCTGGACGAGTACATTGGGCTGGCCCCTAACCATCCGCAAAGCTACAACTTCTACATGCACCACCACCTGTTTGACGGACTGGGGCTCAACGACAGCCAGATCCACCTGCCCAACGGGCTCTGCGCCGACCAGCACAGCGAGTGCCAGGCTTATTCGACCGCCATTGCCGCTGCCGGCGGGCTGGACTTCCAGCTGTTGGGCGTAGGCACCAACGGCCATATCGGTTTTAACGAGCCGGGTACCCCGTTTGACAGCCGCACCCATGTGGTTGAGCTGTCAGAAACCACCCGCATTGACAACGGCCGCTTCTTCGACGACATGGCCGAAGTTCCCACCCACGCCATTACCATGGGCATTCGTGACATTCTTGATGCCCGTGAAATCGTGCTGGTCGCCACCGGCGGGCACAAGGCCGAAACCATGAATCTGCTGTACCGCACCCCGGCCGCCCCCGATATGCCGGCCACTGCCCTCAAACTGCATCCCAATGTCCGTATCTATCTCGACCCGGCGGCCGCTTCACGTCTGCCCCAGGAGGCACTCCATCATGTTGAATAAATCAGTCTTTGCCAGTCTGTCACTGGGTTTGATGCTGCTGTGCAGCCAGGCGCTGGCCGCTGCCAGCCTCAGCAATCAGCAGGCCGGTGACGGCCTCAAGGCGCTGCTGGAACAGGGCAGCGAGCTGGCCGTACAGCAACTGGGCCGCAACGGCGGTTTCAGCCAGAACGCCAAATGGCGCATCCCGCTGCCCAAAGCCCTGCAAAAACCGGCCACCCTGATGCGCAACATGGGCCAGGGCCAGCGGGTGGACGAGCTGGAAAACAACCTCAACCTGGCGGCCGAACAGGCCATTCCCCATGCCCGCGAGCTGCTGGTCAGCAGCATCCGCCAAATGAGCCTGCAGGACGCCCGCCAGATTCTGTCCAGCCACCCGACCGCAGCCACTGAATATCTGGACCGCACCAGCCGTGCCCAGTTGCGCCAGCGCTTTTTGCCAATCGTGCAGCAAACCACTGCCGGCTCACCGCTGATCCAGCAATACAACCAGCTGGCCAACCAGGCCAGTGGCCTCGGCCTTGGGCTGGGCAAAAAACAGTCACTGTCCGCTGAAGACTATGTCACCGACAAGGCGCTGGATGCCCTGTTCGGCGTGATTGCCGAGCAGGAAAGCACCCTGCGCGCCAACCCGAAGCAGGCGGCCGGCAACCTGTTGAAACAGGTGCTGCAAAACCTGTAACCGCACAGGACATTAAAAAGGGCGCCACTGGCGCCCTTTTTAATTACTTCTCGACAAATGCCCGTTCGATGACAAAGTCACCGGGGTCACCCAGCCGCGGCGAAATGGTCAGGCCAAACTCGTTGCCCAGCATGGCGTTGAGATCGTCCAGCATGGCCGGGCTGCCACACAGCATGGCCCGGTCATCCTGCGGGTTGATCGGCGGCAGGCCAATATCTTCAAACAGCTTGCCACTTCGCATCAGCTCGGTAATGCGGCCCTGATTACGGAACGGCTCGCGGGTGACCGTAGGGTAATACACCAGCTTGTCGCGCAATTGCTCGCCAAAGAATTCGTTATGCGGCAGCTGCTGCGTAATAAAGTCGGCATAGGCCAGCTCGCTGACATAGCGCACGCCGTGCACCAGAATCACCTTGTCAAAACGCTCATAGGCTTCCGGCTCCTGGATCAGGCTCAGGAAGGGCGCCAGCCCGGTGCCGGTAGCCAGCAGGTACAAATGCTTGCCCGGCCGCAGGTCATCCAGCAACAGGGTGCCGGTCGGTTTTTTGCTGACCCGGATGCTGTCCCCTTCCTGCAGGTGTTGCAATCTGGAGGTCAGCGGGCCGTCCGGCACCTTGATCGAGTAAAACTCAAGATGGTCTTCATAGTTTGGGCTGGCAATGGAATACGCCCGCATCAGCGGCTTGCCTTCCACTTCAAGACCGATCATCACAAACTGGCCGTTCTCAAAGCGCAGCCCCGGGTCGCGGGTGGTTTTGAAGCTGAACAGGCTGTCATTCCAGTGGTGCACACTGAGCACACGCTCAGTATTGAGATTACTCATGCAGGGTTCCTTGTGTATGAAAGCGGGGCGGGCGGCCGGTACACAGACCAGTCAATCTGGAGCTCACTATAAGGGCATCGTTCAAATTCGTTAAATGAATAAAAAGGATGATCTTATGCCAATAACGATATATACAATCAGCCCCGGCTTACACCGACAACTGGGTTTTATGGGGCTCGCCCGCCTCTTCACACACCAGCCGTGGTAACAGGTAGCCGGGCAGCCGTTCTTTCATCTGGCGATACAGGCCGGCAATGTGCTCCCAGTCGAGCGCAAAGTGATGGGCGCCCTGCACCGGGTCTAGCCGGTGCAGGTAATACGGCAGTATGCCGGCATCAAAGAGCTCTTCGCTCAGCCGGCACAGCAGACCGGCCTCATCATTGACGCCGGCCAGCAGCACCGACTGGTTAAGCAGGGTGACACCCTGACGGCGCAGTGGCTGTAAGCGCTGCACCAGTTCGGCGCTGATTTCGGCGGGATGGTTGATGTGCAACACCAGCGTCACCGGCATGCGCAAGGCCGCCAGCAGGCTCTGCAAGCGCCCCGTCAAGCGCTGCGGTATCACCACCGGCACCCGGCTGTGAATGCGCAGGCGGCGTACATGGGGGATGGCGGCAATCTGCTCGCACAGCTGACCCAGGGCGGCATCGTCCAGCAACAGCGGGTCGCCGCCACTGAGAATGACTTCACTAATGCTGCTGTCATCGGCCACATAGTCCAGCGCCTGTTGCCACTGTTTGCGCCCAACCCGGTTGTCGGCATAGGGAAAATGACGGCGGAAACAATAACGGCAATTGACGGCGCAGCCACCGGCCGCAATCAGCAGCACCCGGCCATGGTATTTGTGCACCACGCCCGGCCGCACATTGGCCTGTTGCTCGCCCAGCGGGTCGGTCACATAACCGGGCTGGTGCTGGTCTTCGTCCTGCTGGCCCAGCACCTGGCGCAACAGAGGGTCGGCGGCATCACCGGGGCGCATCAGCGCCAGAAAAGGCCGTGGTACCAGTACAGGAAAGTCGGCCTCGCCACCCAGCTGCTGCGCCAGCGGGCTGTGTTCCAGCTGTAATAAACGCAGCAGTTCGTGCCCGCTGCGCACGGCACCTGCCAGCTCGCTGTGCCAGTCGTCGGCAGATTGCGTTTGAATCCGGAGGGCATTGGCCGTTTGCATGGTTTGGGTCCTGAATAAAATGCGGCGATTATAGCGCTTTTGGTCGGGTACAGCTCGACAGCGCCGGTACAGACGCTAGAATCAGTCGCCACAGCGGCCCAATCGCCGCCTTTACCGGATATCCAAGGACTTACCCATGCTGAAAAAAATTTTGCTGACCGCTGCCCTCACCCTGCCTGCCACGCTGTGGGCAGCTCAACCCCATGTCCTGCTGGAAACCAGCCTGGGCAACATCGAGCTGGAGCTGGATGCCGACAAGGCTCCGCTGACCGTTGACAACTTTTTGCAATACGTGGATTCCGGCCATTACAACGGCACCGTGTTCCACCGCATTATTGCCGGTTTCATGATTCAGGGCGGCGGCTTTGACAGCAACCGCAAGCAACTGCCGACCCGTGCCCCCATCCGCAACGAAGCCGACAATGGCCTGCCCAACAGCCGCAAGCAACTGCCCAACAGCCGCGGCACCATCGCCATGGCCCGCACCAACGACCCGCACTCGGCCACCGCCCAGTTCTTTATCAACCATGCCCACAACCATAACCTCAACTACAGCCCCCGCAGCGCCGGCTATGCCGTATTCGGCAAGGTGGTCAGCGGCATGGACGTAGTGGACCAGATTGCCAATGTGCGCACCGGCTACCAGGATGCCCCGGTGACACCGGTGCTGATCAACCGGGTCAGTCGTGTGGAAGCCGCTGCGCAATAAGCAGCGTGTCCGTCAAAAAACAGGCATAAAAAAGCGCGCCAGCCTTGCGGGTGGCGCGCTAAATCACTCTAGCCGTTAACGGATATTGATAATGGTTTGAGTGATGGCACTATTGGTTTCAATGGTTTTGGCGTTGGCCTGATAGTTGCGCTGCGCCACAATCAGGTTGACCAGCTGGTCCGACAGCTCAACGTTGGAATCCTCCAGCGCACCGGCCTGAATCGCCCCCATGGTGCCGGTACGGCCCGGGTTGCGGACCGGCTCGCCAGACTCCAGCGACTGCACCCACTGGGTTTTGCCGACCGGGGTCAGCCCCTGCACGTTGGCAAAGTCGGCCAGAATCACCTGGCCCTGCACCTTGGACTGGCCGTTGGTGTAGCGGGCAAAAATCACGCCGGTGTCGTCAATTTCGATATTGGACAGTTCACCAGTGGTATAGCCGTCCTGCGCCACTTCGGTGACGGCAAAGGCGCTGGCAAACTGGCTGGCGTCACGCATGTCCAAATCTATACCCGTCAGGTTCATCACCGCACCGTTGGCGACTGCGACCGGCGGCTTGTCGCCGTTCATGCTGGCCGGGGTCCACTGGCCCGGATTCATGCTGACGGTACCGTCCTGATTGTGCGACCAATACTGGGCAGACCCGGCCGGAATACCGATCGGCTGTACCAGCTTGCCGGCGGTATCAAACTCGACTTCCAGGCTGATCGGGGAGGTGTTGCCAATACGCGCCACCGCCGCCATCATTTGTTCCGGAGTCAGGCCCGGGTTGGCTGCCAGCATTGCGTTCAACTCGGTATTCATCCTGGTTTGCAGATCAGGTGCCACACCCAGCGCACCCACGGCAGCGTTCATGATGGCGGTTGCATCACCACCCTGCTTCAGCGCGGTATCCGCCGCCAGGTTGGACAAACCGGCATGAGGGTGGGAGCCGTCAATCAGCACGTTCATGGTCCAGTTGTTGGGGCCGGTTTTGACAAAATACTGGCTGAAGGTGTGGGCATTACCCTGGCTGTCATAGATGTTGGTGGCCGTGGACGAGTTGTAGCTGGCACTGTCGGACGGCGAGAACGGGCTGTTCTGCGGCACTGTACTGGTAGAGTTCAGGTTGTAGGTTTGCTTGATCTCGCTGGTTGCCTTGGGGTCCTGGCTGGCGCGCTGAATTTGCAGGTTGGCAATTACCCCCTGCTGCAGCTGGCCATTGGCATCCAGCACATAGCCCTGCAGGTTGTAACCGAAGTTGTCAACCAGGAAGCCGTCCTTGTCGGTACCGAAAAAGCCGGCACGGGTGTAGCTCAGCGCCCCGTTGTTGCTGACCTGGAAGAAGCCGTTGCCGTTAATCGCCAGATCCAGCGGGTTCTGGGTGTAGTTGATGTTGCCCTGGTTGAACAGTTGGGACACGTTGCCCAGCAACACGCCACTGCCCTGCTGGTTTTTGCCGGTGCCCAGTACGGCAGAGGCATAAACGTCGGCAAACTCGGCACGGGACTGTTTGAAGCCCACGGTGCCGGCGTTGGCAATGTTGTTACCTGTCACGTTCAGGTCTTTGGTGGCGGCTCTCAAGCCGCTCAGGCCGATATTGAATGACATTTTTGGCTCCTTGGTCGCCTGTGCGACAACTGAATGCTGTTACTGACCGATAATCTGTACTTGTGACAGGGGCAATGTGCCCAGTCCCGCTATGTTCAACAGCATGTCGCCACCCTGCGGGTTCAGCGTCACGCTTTCCACTTTGGCCGGCAGCATGGTGTAGAGACCCTGGGTCTCGCCATCAAAGGTGCCTTCGGCCTTGAATTTGTATTTACCCGGTGGCAAAGGTTCGCCATCGCTGTCGGTACCGTCCCAGACAAAGCTCTGGTTGCCGGTTGACTGGGCGCCCATATTGATGCGATCCACCAGGGTGCCGGCTTCGTTGTAAACGCTGACATAAATGTTGCTGCTGCTTTGAGGCACCAGCACGCTGGCCGTGAATTCTTGCGAGGTATCGACCATCGCCTCCTCGCCGGCAAAAATAATGCTGCGCCCCACCAGGCTGGACGCCTGCAGCGCCTGCGACGAGTGCACACTGGCAATGATGTCACTCATGCTGTCGTTCAGTTTCTCGATGCCTTCCAGGCTGCTGAACTGTGCCAGCTGCGCCACAAATTCGCCGTTGTCCTGCGGGTCCAGCGGGTTCTGGTTGTTGAGCTGGGCGACCAGCAGTTCCAGAAACTCGTTCTTGCCCAGCTCTTTCTTCTGGTCACGGTTCACCTCGACCTGATACTGGTCAAAGATACTGCTGGCGGCGCCTACGGCTGACGTGGTCATGGGGTGCTCCTCGGCTTACTGGCCTAGTGTAAGTACGCGCTGCATCATCTGCTTGGCGGTGTTCATCATTTCAACGTTGGTCTGGAACGCCCGGCTGGCAGAAATCATGTCGGCCATTTCTTCCACCACATTGACGTTGGGGTAAAACACATAACCCTGCTCGTTGGCGGCCGGGTGGTCGGGTTCGTAGCGCATTTGCAGCTCGCTCTGGTCCTCGATAATGCCCCGTACCTGTACCCCCTTGCCGGCCTGGTCGGCGTCGGCAAACAGCGATGGCTGACTGCCGTTGTGTTTGAGGTTTTCGGCAAACACGGTGGCAAACACCGGGTGGCGGGCACGGTAGGTTTCCTCGACGCTGGACGAAACCGTTTCAGCGTTGGCAATGTTGCTCGAAATGGTATTGAGGCGCGTGCTCTGCGCACTCATGCCACTGCCGGCGATATGAAAAACACTGGAAAGGGACATGACAATTACCTCGCTTACTCGCCACGCAGGGCTGTCATCAGCCCTTTGAATTTACTGTTTAACAGGGTGAAACTGGCCTGGAACTGCACGGCGTTTTCCGCATAATGTGACTGCTCCACCTGCAAATCGACCGAGTTCTGGTCAATGGCGGCATGGTGCGGGTTGCGGAACCTGAGTGCCGGGTCCGCCAGCTCGACGCCCTCCACCGCAAAATGCTGCCCGTGGGTGCGGTCCAGTGCGGCATTGCCGCCAGACTGGCGCTGCGCCTGGCTGGCCAGCACGCTGGCAAAGTCCAGATCCCGGGCCTTGAAGTTGGGGGTGTCGGCGTTGGCAATATTGTTGGCCAGCACTTCAGCACGCTGGGCACGGAAGCCCAGGGCTTGCTCATGGA
>CAZMLX010000013.1:0-20924 GCA_964567275.1 uncultured Thiopseudomonas sp.
AGCGCCTGCATGGCATGCAGGAGGTCTGCGGTTCGATCCCGCATAGCTCCACCAATTAAAAAACCGGATTTCTAATCCGGTTTTTTTGTGTCTGCAATTTTGCAAATCGGGTTTTGAGCGCTGGTTGCCGGTGGCTGGCTGGCGAGCTTGTTGCCGCTTAGAAAAAGTCGTCGCTGGAATGACGCCTGGCTTCGCGTTGCAGGTGATAGACGTAGCGTTCGATGCTGCGCCGGGTTACGCCGGCGGTATCGTGAAACTTGAATCCGGCCAGGCTTTGTCCGGTTTCCTCGTTGACGTCAAGGTGACGGACTTCGACGGTCAGCTCAAGGGTTTCTTCAGGCAGCACAAGGCGTGTGTTTTCCAGGAACTGACCGGAACTTAACCCGGTTTCCACCCCCTTGAAGCGAACTTTGCAGCCAGTGGCCGACAGGTCGAGCAGGTGGCCTTCCAGATTGCTGATGGCAGGTATCAGTTTGATCGCCTGCTCTGGCAAGGTTTCGGCACGAAAGGCGTTACGACGCTGGTGGTAACGCATCTGGGCCGGAAAGTGCAGCCAGTAGCAGCTGTTTCCGTCAAGGCTGGACAGGGTTGCTGGCTGCTCGTTGTGCCAGTTGACCCGTACGCCGTCGACATAAGCTTCGATATGAAAGGGTTCGCCCTGACGAATATGGGCGTTGGCTGTGTCAGGTACCAGCTCGTCCAGGGCGTAGCTGGCTTTATCACGGTTGCTGGCAATGATATAGCTGAGGCAGCGCTGGCTTCGGCCCGGGAAGGTCAGGGTCAGGGGGATATTTTTTTGTACCAGTGACTGCAGCACGCTATTGATTTCAATAGCCGTAGTCAGGTTTTTCGGGAGCTGGGGCCCGTCGTCTTCATTGAACATGCAAGCCTCGCAGGATCAGGCGCGGGTAAAACTGCGCTGACCGCCATGGCTTGCGGTGCTGCCGGAGCGATCGTACAGGGTAGGGCTGTCATTGCCGCGCATGATGTTCAGCGCCTGGCCAACGCTGACCTGGTTGGCACGAATCAGGCGGCCGTTTCTCAGGTTGGCGGCCTGGCACTGGTTGACCAGGTTCTCAAGCTGCTCATGCAGGCTGTTGAGCTGGTCGCTGATGCCGCTGTGGCTGGCGAACTGCTGAAAGCCTTCGTTGTTCATGGAGCAGCCGTGAGCGGCCAGCAGCTGACTGCGCAGGTTGGCACCCTGGCCCAGACTGTTCAGCAACAGCTGCTTTTCGTCCAGCATGGGCTGCAACTGCTCCAGCGCCCGCTGGCTGAGGGCAAGGTGTTCTTTTTCCATCAGTGCCAGCAAGCCCTGTGCCGATTCAATATCGGCTGCCAGCAGCTCAAGAAAGCGGGTGTCGTCAGTCATTTGGATGCGCTTTAAAACTCGGCTTCGAAGCGCATTATCTTATCGGCCAATTGGTGGCTGTCAATAGTGTAGTGGCCATCTGCAATGGCTTGCCTAAGTTGTTGAACCCGTTCCTCATCAATGGCGGGAGTAGAGCCCAGCTTGCCGGAAATCTCCTGTAACAGGCGGGCGTCTGCGCTCAGCTGAACGGAGTCACCTTCTGCCCGTAGCTGGGCGCTTGCCGGCTGATTTTTTTGAGTGGTGCCAGACAGGCTGCCCGAGACACCGGCGGCAGGCCCCTGGGTGCTGTTTGGACGGCTGAAATCAATGGCCATGATAAATCTCCATACTGGCAAACCCGCAAATGCCCGGGTCTGCATAACCTTGGCTGGTGTATCGGCAAGGTGTTTTCAAACTTTAATGGCGAATGCGGGTGACGGCTGGAGCGATCAGGCCGGCGGGTGACTGGCCCGGCGAATTAGAGGTCGACTTCGACCTGGCCGGGTGCCACGACCCTGGCGAATACAGTGCGTTGCGAACGGGTGTTGCGCACCCTGATCTGTTCACCAATATTGCCGTCGCCCAGTGCCTCGCCCGCCATGCGGACGTTGACCACGGCACTGCGGGCACTGATGACGACCTTGTCGCCGCGGCGAATGGCCGGCGGAATTTTCAATTGGGCCGGCGTGACCGGCTGTCCGGCCGGGAAGGCGCGGGTGGTCTGGGCGCCTATCGCTTCGGCAGGGTCCAGCAGGTAGCCCTGACGCAAACTGCTAATGTCGTGTTCGGCCAGCGCCAGGTCGGCAGCCTGCAGCAGGCTGTTGCGCTGAAGCGGGCGGGCACTGACGACGATGTGGCGATAAATGCTGACATGGGCGGGAACAAACACTGACCAGGGGCTGCTGCCTTCGCAGCGTACCCGCAGCGTAACCCGGCCCAGCGGTTGACTGCTGTTTTCCAGCGAGCTTTGTAATGGCTGGTCGCACCGGGTCAGGCGCAGCCTGGGGTCGAGCCGGCTGATGCTGATCTGGTAACGGGCCGGGAAGCCGGCTTCGTCCAGATAGTTTTCAACCTGTTGCTCAAGAAAGGCTTCGGCTGTGCTGCCCAGCTCGCTGGTTGTGGTAAAGGCCGCATGGGCAGCCAGGCTGGTGGTTGGCAGCAAAAGAACGACTGTCCATGCGAGTGCAAGGCGGCAAACCGGCGACGTTGGGAGTGGTTCTGTCATGCTGGGATCCGGCAAAGTGAAGGGTGTAGGCGCCGCTTGCCCTAGCGGCCCAAAGGTGAGGTTACTATACCCCGATTGCTACAACAGGTGTTGCGTCCCTGCAAGCTGATAGCTTTGCCGGGATGCGGGGTTGTCTTCTTTCGTTGCCAATATGGTTTGACACCAGCGCTTTGCGGGGCGGCGAATGCATTATGGCTGTGTCCACTGCAATAGTGGCGATACCGGCACACTCTAAACCAGCGACGTTCTGCGTTCGGTGCGCTGTTCCGCAGTACTGAAACGGGTCTGCGCCTTGTTGTTCTTGTGGGTGCGCTTGTAGTCATACATGCGCAGGTCGGCATGTTCGTACAGCTCGTCCGGACTGCTGCCATCGTGCGGGTAGCAGGCAAAACCACAGGAAACGCCGACTTCGAGCTGATGATCATCAAGCTCCAGCAGGGCATGGGTGCGGGCGGCAATGCGCTCGCAGAGCAGTCCGGCCGCTTCGGAGCCGCCACTGGCAAGGATGGCAAACTCATCGCCCCCGAGCCTGACCAGCATATCGCTGTGGCGCAGCT
Organism: uncultured Thiopseudomonas sp.; assembly: GCA_964567275.1. Lineage (GTDB taxonomy): Bacteria > Pseudomonadota > Gammaproteobacteria > Pseudomonadales > Pseudomonadaceae > Thiopseudomonas. Next base: position 3,131 of record CAZMLX010000013.1, read on the forward strand.
CTGCCTGGATGCGGTTGGCAACCGCCAGCAACACCTGGTCACCGATATGATGGCCAAGCTGGTCATTGATTTGTTTGAAACTGTTTACATCAATAATGGTCAGCGTAAAGTCCTGCCTGCGTTTGAGCCGGCGGTTTAACTCCAGCAGGGCGGCGCGCTTGTTGAGTACCCCGGTCAGCGGGTCGCGGCGGGACAGTTCTGCTTTGGCAAAATAATGTTGCAGGCTGATAAAGGTGAGCAGGGCGAGCACAGCGCTGAACAGGTAGTCCAGCAGGTTCAGCTCGTGCAGGCCCAGGCTGGTTTTGCTCCAGCTACTACGGGGCAGCAGGGCAAGCTCCCATTCGGCATGGGGAAGGCTGATTTTTTGACGCAAAGGTGCGGTTGTGGCCGGCATGTGATCGCCCCACAGCAGGCGCTCGCCCTGTTCGTCTTCCAGGCTGAGTGCAAACAGATAGTCCTGGTCGTGAAAATAACGTTCCTGCCTTGCCAGCAGGTGGTCAAAATCAACGGCGATAACGGTCAGCCCTCAGAAATGCTCTTCGCCCTGGTCAGTGAAAAAAAACGGCTCGGCGGTTAAACAGCAGGTTACCGCCCTGGCGTGCCTGAACCGGCCCTTGCAACACGGCCTGGCGGGACTCGATGGCTTCGAGCACCGGTATGCGCCGCTGGGGGGCGGCGAGCAGATCGTGGCCGATGGCGACTTTGTGTGGTTCATGCGGGTAGACCCGGCTGACTACGCCCCGGGTGCAATCTGGATACCGGTAATGTTGTCATCTTCGCGCAGCACAAACTCGGCATATTCATCGAGCAGTTCAGCACTCATATCGGGCATGCGACTGATCAGCATGGCGAGAAATTCGGAATATTTGACCGACTCGCGAATTTGGTTCTCGATAGTGGTGGCGGTATTGATCAGTCTGGCCAAACCGTGAAATTTTTCCAGATTATGGCGTGACAGCAGTTGTTCCTGTTGCAACGTGCGGGCGCTCAACAATGCAATCAGCGCCAGCAGCGCAGCCAGGGTAAAGGCAAGCAGGTTGCGGAACAGGGTTGGTTTAAACTGCATTTTGGCGGCGGTCTCGGGATACAGGTTCTGTACCTTAGAATATAAAAGACAGATTGCCGAGGCTGGAGGATGGAGTGTTTCGGGCTTCGCCGGCCGGATCTCCCGCCGCTTTGTCACCGGCTCGTCGCTGCCGGTCGACAGCAGCGGTGCAAGCCCGCTCAGGATAAGTGGCAGCAGTGCAGTTCAACCGGTATCCTGAATATACCGGGCACTACAATAATGATGTAGCCGTTAAAGTACGATGCCGGAAGAACCAGTCGCTCGTCACCGCAGGCAGGGCAGTGTAAACTTGCCTCTTGATAAGCTTGAGCCGTAGCAGTAAAACTCGAACGTACGGTTTTGGGGGCGATGGTCTGCATGGCCAGCCCTTGTCTGATCTGAGTACAGTGCCAAAGCGGCAGGATCCGGAGTTCTGCTTGTTTGCGTGTGCTGGTTGTAAACAGGCCCGGCAGCTGCCGGCACATGAAATTTTGGCGGGAGCAGGATTATGGCAAGTGTATTGGATTCTGTGAATCAGCGGACCCAGCTGGTAGGGCAGAACCGCCTGGAGTTGCTGTTGTTTCGTCTGGCCGGGTCGCAGCTCTACGGTATTAACGTGTTCAAGGTGCGCGAGGTGTTGCCTTGCCCGGTATTGACCGCTTTGCCGAAAGCCAACCCGGTGGTCAGAGGGGTTGCTTCGGTGCGCGGGGCGACGGTGCCCATCATTGATCTGGCGCTGGCCACCGGCAAACACGGCCGTACGGACGTAAAACAGAGTTTTGTCATCATCACCGAATACAACACCAGGGTGCAGGGCTTTCTGGTCAGCGGTGTTGACCGTATTGTCAACCTCAACTGGGAGGCCGTGTTGCCGCCACCGGCCGGTACCGGGCAGGAACACTATCTGACGGCGGTAACCCGGGTGGATGACCAGCTGGTCGAAATTCTGGATGTGGAAAAAATCTTTGCCGAGGTGGTGCCCGGAGCGAGCCATGTATCCGAGGGCGTGATTGACGAGCAGGTGCGCAGCAGTTCGGTGGGGCGCAAGATTCTGATCGTCGATGATTCGTCAGTGGCCCGCAAGCAGCTGACCCGGGTGCTTGAAGATATCGGGGTGGAAGTTGAGGTGTTGCGCGATGGCCGCGAAGCGCATGAATATCTGGGGCAAATGGTGCGCGACGGGGTCAATCCGGCCAGCGAGTATGCCATGTTGATTTCCGATATCGAGATGCCGGAAATGGATGGCTACACCCTCACCGCTGAAATCAGGAGTCATCCGGAAATGAAAGACCTGTACATTATGCTGCATACTTCGTTGTCGGGCGTTTTCAACCAGGCGATGGTGCAAAAGGTGGGAGCGAACGAGTTTTTGGCCAAATTCAAGCCGGACGAGCTGGCGGAGCGGGTGATCAAACGTTTGCAGAGCCTGGAATAGGCGGCTAAATGACGGGGCCGGATAGGACTGGCCTGCAGTTCAGGCTATAATGCCATCACGAAACTTTATTTGTTAAGGCGCAGACTGTGTCACTAAGCAATCTGGATTTTGAACTGTTCCGCGATTACCTGGAAAAACATTCGGGTATTTTGTTGGGCGATAACAAGCAGTACCTGGTCACCAGCCGGCTCAGAAAGATTATGGAGGCAGAGAACATTCCGTCTTTGTCCGAGCTGGTCAAGCGGATGAAAGCCCAGCCCCGCAGCGGCTTGCAGCAGCAGGTGGTGGATGCCATGACCACTAACGAGACCCTGTGGTTTCGTGACAGCTACCCGTTTGAAGTAATGAAAAACAAGGTGCTGCCCGAGCTGGTGCAGAAATATCCAGGGCAGCGGTTGCGTGTGTGGTCAGCGGCCTGTTCATCCGGGCAGGAGCCATTTTCACTGGCAATGATGCTGGACGAGTTTGAGCGTACCAACCTGGGGCAGCTGCGTGGCGGTGTCCAGATTGTGGCAACCGATCTGTCGGCCAGCATGCTGGAGACCTGCCGGACCGGCGAGTACGATGCTCTGTCAATGGGGCGGGGACTGTCGATGGAGCGTCAGCAACGGTTTTTTGAAAAACTGGAGGGCGGTCGCTGGCGCCTGAAGGCTCCGATTCGTCAGCGGGTTGAATTCCGCCCGCTCAACTTGCTGGAAAGCTATGCGCTGCTGGGCAAGTTTGATGTGGTATTTTGCCGTAACGTACTGATTTACTTCTCGGCCGAGGTCAAGAAAGACATTCTGCGGCGCATACATGGCACGCTCAAGCCGGGTGGTTATCTGTTCCTGGGCGCATCCGAGGCGCTGAATGGTCTGCCGGAGCTGTACACCATGGTGCAGTGCAGTCCGGGTATCATTTACCAGGCCAAATAAACAGGTGTTATGGGGTACAGGGCTGCGTATACGCAGCCCTTTTTGTTTGTGGGGATTGATGATGCGAATCGTAGTGGATGAAAACATTCCGGCGGCCGACGCCTTTGCCCGGCATGGCGAAGTGCGGGTGCGACCCGGGCGTACCCTGGCGGCCGCCGATGTGCGTGATGCCGAGGCGCTGATTGTGCGCTCGGTTACCCGGGTGGATGCCGGTTTGCTGGCTGGCAGCCGGGTGCGCTTTGTCGGTACCTGCACCATAGGTATCGACCATCTGGATATTCCCTGGCTGGAGTCGCAGGGCATTGGCTGGAGCAATGCGCCGGGCTGCAATGCCCGCTCGGTGGTGGAATATGTGCTGGCGGTGTTGCGTACGCTGGCACTGCGGCGGCAGGCGTCGCTGGCGGATCGCTGTTTCGGTATTGTCGGGGTGGGCGAGGTGGGTCAGCGGCTGGCCAATGTGCTGGGCGGGCTGGGCTGGCGGGTGTTGCTCTGTGATCCGCCCCGTGTCGCCGGTGGCCGGGCGCCTTCGGTATTAGCCGGTGCCGGGCAGCGTTATGTGGAACTGGATGAATTGCTGGAGCACGCCGATGTGCTGTGCCTGCATACACCGCTGGTCAGCGGCGGCCAGTGGCCGACCCGGCATTTGCTGGGACATGGGCAGTTGCGGCGGTTGCGTCCGGGCGCCTGGCTGGTCAACGCCGGGCGGGGGGCGGTGGTGGACAATGCCGCCTTGCTGTCGGTGTTGCAGGAGCGCCCGGACCTGGCGGTGGCGCTGGATGTGTGGGAGCCGGAACCCTTGCTGGACCCGGAGCTGGCGGCCCGCTGCCAGCTGGCTACGCCGCATATTGCCGGTTATAGCCTGGATGGCAAGATTCGTGGTACCGAGCTGGTGTATCAGGCGTTTTGTCGTCATTTTGGCCTGCCGGCCGGTGCCGGACCGGCGTACCCGCCAGCGGAAATTCGCTCAGTATCCGTGGGTGGCGGGGTATCGACCGAGCAGCTGTTACTTAAACTGGCTGGCCTGTTTTACGATCCGCAAACCGACGATGCGGCGCTCAGGGCTACGCTGACCGGTGATGATGTACAGCGGGCGCAGGCCTTTGACCAGCTGCGCAAGCATTATCCGGTACGCCGTGAAATGCTGGTCACCCGCCTGCTGTTACCGCCCGGCGCCGGCCACCTGCACCAGCTGGCGCAGGCACTGGGAATGGACTACGGCCTGGCCGGCGAGTAGTGCAGGTTACGGGCAGCTGGCTCCTTCGGCGGGAACTTGCAATACCTTCATGGTGTTGGTGCAGCCGACGCAGTGGTGAATGTCGCCCATGGTCAAAATTACCCAGTCGCCGGCCTGCACCACGCCACGGCTGACCAGTTCGCTGATGGCGGCATTGCCGACCTGCCCGGCCGGCTGGGCAGTGGGGTTGAAGGGGATGGTTTCCACACCACGGAACAGCGCTACCCGGGCCTGGGTGGCCGGGGTGGAGGCAAAGGCATAGACCGGAATGGTGGAGCGGATGCGGGTCATCACCAGCGGGGTATGACCGCTTTCGGTCAGCGCAATGATGGCCTTGACCCCTGGCAGGTGGTTGGCAATGTACATGCTGGCCAGCGCAATGCTTTCATCTTGCCGGCCAAATTCACGCCCAATGCGGTGCGAGGAGGAACGCATGGAGGGTGACTTTTCCGCCCCCAGACAAATGCGGGCCATGGCCTCGACCGCCTCCACCGGGTAGCTGCCGGCAGCGGTTTCGGCCGACAACATCACCGCATCGGTATTGTCCAGCACCGCATTGGCCACGTCGGAAACTTCGGCGCGGGTTGGCATCGGGCTGCTGATCATGGATTCCATCATCTGGGTGGCAGTGATCACCGCCTTGTTGTAGCGGCGGGAGGTGGCAATGATTTTTTTCTGGATGCCGACCAGCTCGGCGTCGCCGATTTCCACGCCCAGATCGCCACGGGCCACCATCACCGCATCACTGGCCTCGATCAGGCCGGTCAGTACCTCGTCGTTCATCACCGCCTCGGCCCGTTCGATCTTGGCCATCAGCCAGGCGTTGCTGCCGGCGTCCCGGCACAGCTGGCGTGCCAGGTGCATGTCGGCGGCGTCACGCGGGAAGGACACGGCAATGTATTCAAGTTCCAGTTCGGCAGCGAGCAGAATGTCTTCTCGGTCCTTGTCGGTCAGGGCCGGGGCGGTCAGACCGCCGCCCCGCTTGTTGATACCCTTGTGGTTGGACAGGGTGCCGCCCACCAGCACCCGGCACTCCAGGCTGTCGTCGGTAACTTCCTCAACCTTCATGACTACCCGGCCATCATCCAGTAGCAGTTCGTCGCCGACGCTGCAATCGGTGACCAGCCCCGGATAGTCGATACATACCCGCTCGGCAGTGCCGGCATCCTTGGGATGACTGAGTGAAAAAGCGAAGCGTGCGCCGCTGGCCACTTCGACCTTGCCGTCGGTGAAACGGGAAATACGGATCTTGGGGCCCTGCAGGTCGCCCAGCAGCGCCACATGGCGCCCGTGTTTGGCGGCCAGCTGCCGGATCAGGGCGGCCCGCTGGCGGTGCTCGTCGGCGTTGCCGTGCGAAAAGTTGAGCCGGGCCACGTTCATGCCGGCCAGGATCAGTTGTTCCAGGACCTTGGGACGGTCACAGGCGGGGCCCATGGTGGCGACGATTTTGGTGCGGCGAAAGGTCATGTTCGGATCCTGGAAATTAAAACGGGCAGATACAGAAACGGCAGGTCAATGGCCTGCCGTCGGGTGAAGATGGGCTGGATCAGCGCTCCAGATATTTGAGCTTGCCGGCCACACCATCCCATTCTTCGGCGTCGGGCAGCGAGTCTTTCTTTTCACTGATGTTGGGCCAGACTTCGGCCAGTTCGGCGTTGAGCTCGATGTATTCCTGCATGTCATCGGGCACTTCGTCTTCGGAAAAAATGGCTGCAGCCGGGCACTCGGGTTCGCACAGGGCGCAGTCAATGCACTCGTCAGGGTGGATGACCAGGAAGTTGGGGCCTTCATAGAAGCAGTCAACCGGGCAGACTTCCACGCAGTCGGTGTATTTGCACTTGACGCAGTTGTCGGTTACCACAAAAGTCATGTCGGATTCTCCAGGCTTGGATTTTGGGCGCTGTCCCGTGCCAGACGCTGGCGCAGGCAATGGCCTCTCGTTCTAAAAAATGGACCGGCGCATTCTAACAGTTTGGCAAGGGCTATGTTAGAGCTTGTCCTTCCACTGATATAACAGTTCCAGTGCCTTGCGGGGGCTGATTTCATCAGGATTGATCTGGCTCAAGGCTTCGATCAGCGGGTGGGGTGCGCTGGCAAACAGGTCGGCTTGCACGGGTGTGCCGGCAGGGACTGCGACAGCAGGCCGCGGCTGTTCGACGCTATTTTGTTCCAGTTGCTGCAGATGCAGGCGGGCCCGCTCGATCACCGGCTCGGGCACACCGGCCAGTTGCGCTACGGCCAGGCCGTAGCTCTGGCTGGCCGGACCGGGCAGCACATGGTGCAGGAACACAATACGCTCCTTGTGCTCGGTGGCGCTCAGGTGCACGTTGGCCACATGCTCCAGCTGTTCGGGCAGGCTGGTCAGTTCGAAATAGTGGGTGGCAAACAGCGTCCAGCTGCGCAGCGCAGCCAGTTGTTCGGCAGCGGCCCAGGCCAGTGACAGGCCGTCAAAGGTGCTGGTACCGCGGCCCACTTCGTCCATCAGCACCAGGCTGTGTTCGCTGGCATTGTGCAGGATGTTGGCGGTTTCGCTCATTTCCACCATAAAGGTAGAGCGGCCACCGGCCAGGTCATCGCTGGAGCCGATACGGGTAAAGATACGGTCGACCGGTGATAACCGGCAGGCCGCCGCCGGTACGAAACTGCCGATGTGAGCCAGCAGCACGATCAGTGCGGTTTGCCGCATATAGGTGGACTTGCCGCCCATGTTGGGGCCGGTAATGACCAGCATGCGGCGATCGTTGTGCAATTCGACATCGTTGGCGACAAAGGGCGTGGTCAGTACCTGTTCCACCACCGGATGGCGGCCCTGTTCGATATGCAGCGCCGGCTCGTCGGCAAACTGCGGGCGGCACAGGTCCAGATCCAGCGCCCGGCTGGCCAGGTTGACCAGCACGTCCAGCTCGGCCAGCGCCATGGCGCTCAGCTGCAGTGCGCCGAGCTCGGCAATCAGCTGTTCGATCAACTGGTCGTAGAGCTGTTTTTCCAGCGCCAGCGCCCGGCTTTTCGCCGACAGCGCCTTGTCTTCAAATTCTTTCAGCTCGGCAGTGATAAAACGCTCGCCGCCCTTGAGGGTCTGGCGGCGGATGTAGTCCATCGGTGCCTGCTCGGCCTGCTTGCTGGGCAGCTCAATGTAATAGCCGTGTACCCGGTTGTAGCCGACTTTGAGGTTGGCCAGCCCGGTGCGTTCTTTTTCACGGATTTCCAGATCCAGCAGGAACTGGGCGGCGTTTTCGTTGATATTGAGCAGCTCGTCCAGTTCGGGGTGGTAGCCGGCCTTGAGCACGCCGCCGTCACGGATCAGTGCCGGCGGGTTGTCGATAATGGCCCGTTCCAGAGTGTCGGCCAGTTGCGGAAACTGGCTGATATCGTCGGCCAGATGAGCCAGCCGGCCTTCGGCGACCGGCTGCAGGGCTTGTTGCAGCTGTGGCAGGGCATTGAGCGCATCACGCAGGCGGGCCAGATCACGGGGGCGGGCGCTGCGCAGGGCCACCCGGGCCAGAATGCGCTCGGTGTCGCCGATGTGCTTGAGCAGGGGTTGCAGCTGTTCGAACTGGTAGTCGGTGAGCAGGCGGGCAATGGCCTCCTGGCGCTGTTCCAGTACATCACGCTGGCGCAGCGGTCGGTGCAGCCAGCGGGTCAGCAGGCGGGTACCCATGGCGGTCTGGCAGCGGTCGACCACCGACAGCAAGGTGTTGTCACGGCCACCGGACAGGTTCTGGTCCAGCTCCAGGTTGCGGCGGGTGGCGGCATCCAGTACTACGGTATCGCCAGCTTGCTCATGGCTCAGGCTACGGATATGGGGCAGGGCGGTGCGCTGGGTGTCTTTGGCATATTGCAGCAGGCAGCCGGCCGCACCGACCGCAAGGCTGAGACCGTCACAGCCAAAACCACGCAGATCCTTGGTGCCGAACTGCTGGCACAGCGCCTTGCGGGCGCTGTCGATGTCGAATTCCCACAGGGGTCGTTGCTGGCGACTGCGCTGCTGGGGTAGCTGGCCCAGTAGTGGCCAGTCTTCCGGTACCAGCAGTTCGGCGGGATTGAAACGGCCCAGCTCGGCTTGCAGGGCGGTTAACCCCCTGGTTTCCTGTACCTGGAAGCGGCCGCTGCTGATGTCCAGTACCGCAAGGCCGAACAGATGGTCGTCGCCGAGCACGGCAGCGATCAGGCTGTCCTGGTGCTCGTCCAGTAGTGCTTCGTCGGTCAGCGTACCGGGGGTGACAATGCGCACCACCTGGCGCTCGACCGGACCTTTGCTGGTGGCCGGATCGCCCACCTGCTCACAAATCACCACCGACTCGCCCAGCTTGACCAGCCGGGCCAGATAGCCTTCGGCCGAGTGGTGCGGAATGCCGGCCATGGGAATGGCCTGCCCGGCTGACTGCCCCCGTGACGTGAGGGTAATGTCGAGCAGGCGGGCGGCCTTTTTGGCGTCGTCGTAAAACAGCTCGTAAAAGTCGCCCATGCGGTAAAACATCAGCTGGTCGGGGTGCTGGCTTTTTATTTGCCAATACTGGGCCATCATGGGCGTGTGCTGCGGGCTGGAGTTGGACATGAAACTGCCTGGCTAAAATAGGGTAAGGGCCGGAAATTGCGGGTGAAAGCGCTATACTTTACACCAAATCAGGCACCACTGGCGGAGAAGGCAATGCAGGACGAACAGGAGCAGCGGTACGCCCGCTGGCAGCAGCAGGCAGAGGACGAGGAGCGGATTGATCCGCTGGAGGAGGTCAGGGCCATGCGTGCTGCGCAGCTGGCGGTGTGTGATTTGCACAAGCAGGAACAGTTGGCTCGATTGCATGCCGAGGCCGAACAGCGCAAGGAGCAGAAGCCGTGAATGGGGGGCAGCCGGGTAACGGCATCACTATTTTGCACACCTCCGACTGGCATCTGGGCCGCACCCTGCATGGCCGCCGCCGCCAGGCCGAGTTTGTTGCCTTTCTGGACTGGTTGCTGAATTGCCTGCAGGAACAGCAGGCCGATGTGCTGGTGGTGGCCGGCGACATTTTTGACACCAGCACGCCCGGCACCGCAGCGCAGGAGCTGTATTACCGCTTTCTGGCGCAGGTGTCTGGCAGCGGCTGCCGGCATGTGGTGATTGTTGGTGGCAACCATGACTCGCCCTCGTTTCTGGATGCGCCCGCCGGTTTGCTGCGGGCGCTGGACGTGCATGTGGTGGGGCAGGCGCTGGCCAATCCGGCGGACCAGCTGGTGCTGTTGCGTGACGCAGCGGGCCAGCCGGAACTGCTGGTGTGTGCGGTACCTTACCTGCGTGACCGTGATATCCGTCAGGCCGAGGCTGGTGAAAGCATCCGTGACAAGGAACAAAAGCTGCTGGACGGCATCCGCGACCATTACGCTGCCATTGGCGAAGCGGCGGTGCAGTTGAATGCACAGCTGGCGCAGCCGGTGCCGGTACTGGCCACCGGGCACCTGTTTGCCGCCGGCGGACAAACGCTGGATGGTGACGGCGTGCGCGAGCTCTATGTCGGCTCGCTGGCCCATGTGCATGCCGGTGTGTTTCCCGACTGTTTTGACTATGTGGCGCTGGGCCATTTGCATGTGCCACAGGCGGTGGGCGGCCAGCCGCACATCCGCTACAGTGGCTCGCCACTGCCGATGGGCTTTGGCGAGGCACGCCAGCAAAAAAGCCTGTGTAAGGTTCGCTTTGCGGCAGGCAGCAATGCGCCGCAGATCGAATTGGTGGATATTCCGGTTTTTCAAAAACTGGAGCGCATCAGCGGGGATCTGGAGCATATCAGCGCGAAACTGGCGGAATTGCGGGAACTGGAGCAATCCGTCTGGCTAGAAATCAGCTACGAGGGCGAGGCCATCATTACCGATCTGCGTGAACAGCTGGACCAGCAAGTGGAAGGCAGTGCGCTGGAAATTTTGCGCATTCGTAATGCACGTATCAGCCAGCAGGTTTTGGTGCAGGGTGCCAGCGAGGAAACCCTGGATGATCTGGACGAGCTGGAGGTATTTGAGCGCTGTCTGGACGCCCATCAGGTAGAGCCGGAACAGCGGGAGGAATTGCTGGCCAGTTACAGGCAGGTACTGAACGGCCTGCATGATGAAGACGGCATGGCCGAAAGTGCAGGAGACCAGTCATGAAAATTCTGCAACTGCGCTTTGCCAACCTCAACTCGCTGACCGGCGAGTGGCAGATTGATTTTACCGATCCGGCCTTTGCTGCCGAAGGCATCTTTGCTATCACCGGCCCCACCGGTGCCGGCAAATCGACCATTCTGGATGCCATCTGCCTGGCGCTGTACGGGCGCACGCCCCGGCTGGGCAAGATCACCAAAAGCAGCAACGAAATCATGTCGCGCCAGAGTGGCGAATGCTTTGCCGAGGTCAGTTTTGCCACGCCGAATGGCCACTACCGCTGCCACTGGAGCCAGCATCGCTCCCGACGCAAGGCCGATGGCGAGCTGCAACAGCCCAAACAGGAAATTGCCAACGCCGACAGCGGCGAGTTGCTAGAAAGCAAGCTGCGCGAGGTGGAAGAGGCGGTCATCCGCATTACCGGCATGGATTTTGAGCGCTTTACCCGTTCGGTCTTGCTGGCGCAGGGCGGTTTTGCCGCCTTTTTGCAGGCCGCTCCCGATGCCCGCGCGCCTATTCTGGAACAGATCACCGGCACCGATATTTACAGCCGAATCTCGGTGCGGGCGCACGAACTGCAGCGCGAGCAACGAGAGCAATTACGGCTGCTGGAAGCCCAGCTGGCCGGCATCCGCCTGCTGTCCGCCGATGAAGAGCAGGCGCTTAGCGAAGCATTGGCCACAGACAGCGCCGCCGAGCAGCAACAGGCCGCCCGGCACAGGCAGCTGGAGCAGGCACTGCAGGCATTGCTGGAACTGCAGCGACTGCAACAGGATATTGACCAGCTGCACGAGCAGTTGCAGCAGCTGGAGGTGCAACGTACAGCGTTTGCGCCACAGCGCAGCCGATTGGCACTGGCGCTGCAGGCCGCCGAGCTGGACGCACCGCTGGCAGCCCTGAATACGCTGCGCAGCGAACAGGCCGCCAACCGCAAGCAGCTGGAGCAGGAACAGCAGGCCCTGCCGGCCCTGATAAGCGCTGTGCAACAGGCAACAGCCAGTGGTCAGACCCTGGATGCCCAGACACAGGCGGCACGGACCGCCCTGCAACAGGCGGCACCGGTTTTGCAGCAGGTACGGGCGCTAGATTTGCAGCTGCAGCAACAGACTGAACGTCTGCAGGAACTTAAGCAGGCTGCAGACAATGAGCAACAGCGGGCTGCAGGGTTTAGAACGGAACAAGGCCAACAGCAGCAACAGCTGGAGCAGCAGCTCAGGCAACAACAGGAACTGGCCGACTGGCTGCAGCAGCATGCTGCCGACCAGTGGCTGGTCAGCGGGCTGGCCGGTATCGAACAGCAACTGGCCCAGCTGCAACAGCAACAGGCGCAGGCCGCTGTGCTCCAGCAGCGCCAGCAGCAGACCCGCAGCGCACTGGAACAGGCGCAACACCAGCTGGAGCAGCAACGCCAGCACTGGGCGCACAGCCAGCAACAGCTGCAACAGGGCACGGCCCGGCTGGAAGCCTTGCAGGCGGCCCTGCACAACTTGCTGGACGGCCGCCAGTTGCGTGACTACCGCAGCGAGCGTGATCATCTGCTCGACAAGCGGGCGCTGCTGGCCCGTATCCAGAGCCTGGAAGAACAGCGCAGTCAGCTGCATTCGGGCCAGCCCTGTCCGCTGTGCGGGTCCTGCGAACACCCCTATGCACAGGGCCAGCTGCCGCAGCTGGACAGCCTGGGGGCCGACATCGCCGCCGTCGAGCAACGCATCGGCCAGATCGAGCAGCAGCAGGAGCAGTGCCAGCAACAGGAACAGGCCAACCAGCAGCTGCAGGCCGCCTTTGCCGCCATGGAAGTGGCCGGCCTTGCCGCCAGGGCGGAGGTGGAGCTCAAACAGCAGGCGCTGGACGATATTTGCCGGCAACGGGATGACCAGCTGGAGCAGCTGCAAGGCCTGCATCAGCAGCTGGCTGAACAGTTACAGCCGCTGGGCGTATCACTTGGCGAGGATATTCCTGCACTGCTAGAGCAACTGCGCCAGCGCCAATCCGGCTGGCAAAGCCGCCAGCAACTCAAACAGCAACTGGACAGCAGCCAGGGTAGCCTGCAGGCGGAAATCAACCGGTTGCAGTCGCTGGTCGAGCTGCATCAGCAGCAATGGCAGGCACAGCGTGTGCAGCTTGAACAGCAGAAAAGCTTGCAACAACAGAGCCGCCAGCAGCGGCAGCAGCTATACGGCGACAAACAGCCGGATGTTGAAGAGCAGCGTCTGCAACAGGCGCTGGAGCAGGCGCAGCAACAGCAGGAGCGGCAGCGTCAGCAGTTGCAACAGCTGGAACAACAACAGGCCACCGCCAGCGACCGCATCCAGCAGCTGGAGCAGCGCCTGCACCAGCAGGACGCAGCACGGGTGCAGCAGCAAACCGCCTTGCAACAGGCACTGACCGGCAGCGGCTTTGCCGACGAGGCCGCACTGGCCGCTGCCTTGTTGCCGGCTGCCGAGCGTCAGGCTCTGCACCAGCAAGCCCAGCAACTGGATGAAGCCCACACCCGGCTGACCGCCCGTCTGCAGGACAGCCAGCAACGGCAACAGGAACGCCAGCAACAGCACACCGACGGCCAGACGCTGGAGCAACTGCAAAGCGACTGCGAACAGAGCAGCAGCGCACTGCAAGTCTTGCGAGAGCGGCTGGCCACCCTGCGCTACCAGCTGGACGAAAACGCCAAAGCCAAACACAGCCAGCAGGACCGCCAGCAGGCACTTTTGGCGCAGCAGCAGGAGTGCAAGCGCTGGGATGAACTGCATGCGCTGATCGGTTCGGCCGACGGCAAAAAATTCCGCAATTTTGCCCAGGGCCTGACCTTCGAGCTGATGGTCGGTCATGCCAACCGCACCCTGCAACAGATGAGTGACCGTTATTTGCTGGTGCGTGACCAGGGCGAGCCGCTGGAGCTGAACGTGGTGGACAATTATCAGGCTGGCGAAATCCGCTCCACCAAAAACCTGTCCGGCGGCGAAAGCTTTATTGTCAGCCTGGCGCTGGCGCTGGGTCTGTCACGCATGGCCAGCCAGAATGTGCGGGTGGACTCGCTGTTTCTGGACGAAGGCTTTGGCACCCTGGACGAAGAAGCGCTGGATGTGGCGCTAGACACCCTGTCCGGCCTGCAGCAGGACGGCAAGCTGATCGGCGTGATTTCCCATGTGCAGGCACTCAAGGAGCGGGTCGCCGCCCAGATTGCAGTGCGTCCGCAAAACGGTGGCCGCAGCCGGCTGGACGGGCCGGGTTGCAGTCAGGGCGGGGCATAATGCACCCGGCCCGGGAGCGGCGATAAAAAGGGGCATGCCGGGACATGTCCCGGCATGCCCTTTTACAAGCGGCTTACAAAGCCCGGGCGGTTCGCTTAGCCCAGTACGCGAAAGCGCTCGGCATCATCCATATAGTCTTTGGCACCCACCTCGCCGGCATGGCCGCCAAAGGGCATCTGTGCACTCAGCTGCCAGCTGGCCGGCAGGTTCCAGGTAGTGCGTACCGCTTCGTCGATCACCGGGTTGTAGTGCTGCAGGCTGGCGCCAATATTGGCTTCGGCCAGTGCAGTCCACACGGCAAATTGCGCCATGCCGGCCGAGTTGGCCGAAAATTCGGGAAACTTGTCGGCATACAGGGCGAACTTTTCCTGCAGGCCACGGATTACATCCTGATCTTCGAAAAACAGGACGGTACCCGCACCGGCACCAAAGCTGGCCAGCTTGTTGCGAGTGGTTTCCAGCTGTTCGGCCGATACCAGCGGGCGTAGCGCCTCGACCGTCAGCTCGTTCCACAGGCGCTGGTGTTGCTCGCCAAACAGTATCACCACCCTGGAACTTTGCGAGTTGAACGAGGAGGGCGATTCGCGTACGGCAGTTTTGATCAACTGTTCCAGTGCGCTGCGCTCCAGCGGCAGCTGGTCGTTCAGGGCGTACTGGGTGCGGCGTTTGCGGTAGAGATCTAGGGCTTTCATGGCAAATCCTGGAAGGTTGAAGGAAGCCCTGTTGTACCTGATACAGAATAAACGGACAAGCACCTGCGTTTACAGCGAATTGCCGGGCCGGGTTTTGTTAGACTGCGCACTTTTAAACTTATATGTATGTGGGCGGTAACGGGATGCGAAGCAAAATCCTGCTGATACTGGCTTTGTTGGGTGTTGTGGCGATGCTGGCCTGGCGCCACTGGCAGGGTGTCGAGGTGCCGGTGTATCAGGTCCGCCTGTTGCCGCTGGAGCAGCGGGTGGTCGCCAGCGGCCAGGTGCGCAACCAGTCGCTGGCACGGGTCGGGGCGGAAATTACCGGGGTTATCGAGCAGCGGCACGTACGCGAGGGCGACCGGGTCGAAGCCGGTACCCTGCTGGCCAGTTTGCGGGCTGACGAGGCCAGGGCACAGTTGCAGCAGGCGCAAACGGCGCTGGAACAGTTGCGCCGCCAGCAGTATCCGCAAGCACGTGCCAGCCTGGATGAAGCCCGCCTGCTCTGGCAACAGGCCGAACGTGAAGCGCAGCGCCGCAGCCGTCTGGTTGAAGAGGGGGCGATTTCCACCGAACAGCGGGAACAGGCGGTCAGTCTGGCGCAAACCCGCAAGGCCGGCCTGTTGCGGGCCGAACTGGCTGTGGCGGCATTGCAACCGGGCGGCGAGGACGAGCAGCTTTTGCAACAGCGGGTGGCCGCCGCCCGGGCTGTACTGGAGCGCACACAGATCCGGTCGCCTTTTGCCGGCGAAGTACAAAGCCGTGCTGCTGAGCCCGGCGATCAGGTGCAACCGGGCCGGGTACTGTTTGAAATTGCCCGTGATGCCGGTCTGGAAATTGTGGCCGCCGTGGATGAGAAATTTATTGCGCCGCTGGCGGCCGGGCAGCAAGCAGTGGTGATTGCCGATGCCTGGCCTGACCATCAGCTGAGCGCAGGGTTGCGTTACCTGTCACCGGCTGTCGACGAAGCGGACGGCACCCTGGCGGTGCATCTGGATGTCGATGATCCGCAGGAGTTGTTGCGGCTGGGCATGACGGTTTCCGTCAGTATCCGGGTCGCCACACGGGAGCAGGCGCTGGCCATTCCCCGTGATTACCTGCTGGTTGATGGGGCGGGCCCGCAGGTACTGGTACTGGAGCAGGACCGGCTACAGGTGCGGCCGGTGACGCTGGGCCTGCAGGCCGGTAGCCTGGTTGAAATTGTGCAGGGTCTGAAAGCCGGCGATTTGCTGGTGCTGCCCGAACACCAGCCCGGCGACAACCGCCGGGTGCGGGCCGCCAGCATGGAGAACCCCGGCTAAATGAACCGCTTGTGGATCGAGCAACGCATTGCCTGGCGTTTTTTGGCGGAAAACCCGCTGCAGGCATTCCTGATTGGCATTGCCATTGCGGTGGGTACGGCGGTGATCATTTTTATTACCACCATCATGAATGGCTTGCAGCAAAATACCATTAACAAGACGCTGGGCAGCCAGCCTCATGTACGGCTGGAAGCAGGCCGTCTGCACAACTTGCAGGCAACAGCCGGTGGCGAGCAGCATCTGCTGGTGCTGGAAACGCTGCGGGCGCAGCCGTTGCAGCGGATTGACAGCTGGCAGGACCAGCTGCGCACGCTAGATGCCCTGCCGGAGTTGGTGGCGGTGTCACCGATTGTTTCCGGCCCGGCGCTGGTGCAACGGGGGCGGGCCAGCGCCTCGGTAGTCATCAACGGTATCGATCCGCAACGCTATCGCCAGATTGTCAACCTGCCGGCCCATATGCAGCAGGGCAGTTTTGCCGTTGACAGTGATGCGGTATTGATCGGCAGCGAGCTGGCCCGGGATTTGGGCGTGCAGCAGGGTGACCGCTTGCGGTTGCAGGCGGCCGACGGCCGCAGTGCGCTGGTACGCATCAATGGTGTGTTCAGCATGGGCGTACAGGAACTGGACAGCCGCCAGCTGTATCTTGACCTGAAACTGGCCCAGACGCTGCTCAACCTGAGTGGCGGGATCACTGCGCTGGAAATCAAGGTGGATGAAATTTTCACGGCCCGTGAACGGGCGGCCCGGCTGTCCAGACTGACCGGCCTGCACAGCCGCAACTGGATGGACAACAACAGCCAGCTGCTGAATGCGTTGCGCTCACAAAGCATGACCACCCAGATGATCCGGGCCTTTGTCGGCCTAGCGGTGGCGCTGGGGATTGCCAGCGTGCTGGCGGTCAGTGTGGTGCAGCGTACCCGCGAGGTTGGCATTTTGCGGGCGATGGGCAGCAGCAGGGACCAGATTTTAAGAATATTCCTGTTGCAGGGCGCCATGCTGGGCGCCATCGGGGCGGTGTTCGGCATGCTGGGTGGCTATGGATTGGTGCATTTGTTCAACACCTATGGGTCACGGCTGTTTTTTGTCAGTGTGCAACCGGAAGTCACCATTACCGCCCTGTTTATAGCGGTTGGCGCCGGTGTGCTGGCGGCGGCGTTGCCGGCACGGCGTGCCTCGCGTTACGACCCGGCGGTGGCGATTCGTTATGTCTGATGCCGTGATACGCCTGCAACACTTGGGCAAAATCTTTGAACCCGGCACGGCACGGGCGGTACAGGTGTTGCAAAACATCAGCCTGGAGCTGCGGGCTGGCGAGCTCTGTGCGCTGGTCGGGCCGTCGGGGTCGGGCAAGAGCACCCTGCTCAACCTGATCGGTTTGCTGGATACGCCTTCGAGCGGTGAGCTGCTGATTCGTGGCCAGCCGACCCGGACCCTCACCGATGCCGGTCGCACGGCGCTGCGGGCGCACCATATCGGCTTTGTGTTCCAGTTTCACCATCTGATCGGCGCATTCAATGTGCTCGATAATGTGCTGATGCCGCTAATGCTGCAACAGGGCAGGCCGGGCAAGCAGCAACTGGAGTTTGCCCGTTACCTGCTCAATGCGGTCGGCTTGGCCGGCATGGAGCAACGTTCGGCCAAAGCGCTATCCGGTGGTCAACAGCAACGGGTTGCCATTGCCCGGGCGATGATCAACCAGCCAACTCTGCTATTGGCTGATGAGCCCACTGGCAATCTGGATACCCGCACTGCCGAAGAGGTATTCACCCTGTTTGAACAGTTCAATCGGGACATTGGTTGCGCCACCCTGATTGTCA
>CAZMLX010000014.1:0-15894 GCA_964567275.1 uncultured Thiopseudomonas sp.
GATTCTGCGACTCCGCTTCGCTGCGCGCAGAATGACGAGAGAGTGGATTCTGCGATTCTGCGATTCTGCGACTTTGCTGGCGCAAAACGCAGAATGATGGCGTTATCCAGCCGGTGCTGTTTTGAAAGAGGTTACCCGGTCAAACGGCGACCACGGCCTGAGCCAAACCCCGTCCACCAAGGCAATAACATGCGACAGCAGCCCGGCACAGCCGGGCCACTCCCCCAAACGGCCCGGTGTATCTGCAGGCCGGGCGAGGCCGCAGCAAAGCCTTAGCGCCATGAACGCCCCAAGGCGGTCGTGGCAGCGCAGCTTTGTGGAGTGCCTCACCCGGCCTGCCACACCGAAGCCAAAACCAACCCCCATGGATTCTGCGACTCCGCTTCGCTGCGCGCAGAATGACGAGAGAGTGGATTCTGCGACTCCGCTTCGCTGTGCGCAGAATGACAGCGTGGGCCGGATTAGTGCTGTTCTGAAGGAAGTCACCCGGCCTGCCACACCGAAACTAAACAACAGCCTTCTGCACCAATGCGTAATAAAACCCGTCATGCCCGTCCGGCTGCGGCAACAGTTGCCGGCCATGGGGCTGGGCGATGCCGCAGTGCAACCCGGTATCCAGTTCGCAAGCATCCGGGGTACGGGCCAGAAACTGACCGATACTGTCGCTATTTTCGGTTGGCAGCACCGAACAGGTAGCGTACAGCAGCAAGCCGCCCTGTTTTAGCGTAGGCCAGAGTGCATCCAGCAACTCACCCTGCAAGCGGGCCAGTTCGGCGATGTCGTCCGGCTGGCGAGTCAGTTTGATATCCGGATTGCGGCGGATCACGCCGGTAGCGGAGCAGGGGGCATCCAGCAAAATGCGGTCAAACAGCCGGCCGTCCCACCAGCTGTCCACAGCCCGTACATCGGTGGCCATCAGGCGGGCGCTCAGTTGCAGGCGGTCGAGGTTGTCCTGTACCCGCTTCAGGCGTGCGGCTTCCAGGTCCAGTGCCAACAGCGAGCCCAGTTGTGGCTGGCTTTCCAGAATGTGGCAGGTCTTGCCGCCGGGAGCGCAGCAGGCATCCAGCACCCGCTGGTCGGGTTGCAGGTCCAGCAGTTGTGCCGACAGCTGGGCGGCTTCGTCCTGCACGCTGCACAGGCCGTCGGCAAAGCCGGGCAGCTGGTGCACGTCGCAGGGTTGTTCCAGCCGGATGCCGCTGTGGCTGTGTTCGGTGGCGTTGGCGGCGATACCAGCCTGCTCCAGTTGCTGCAAATAGTCGTCACGGGATGTCCGCAACGCATTGACCCGCAAGGTCATCGGCGGGTGCTGGTTATTGGCGGCGCAGATGTCCAGCCAGTGCTGGGGCCAGAATGCCTTGAGCGATTTTTGCAGCCAGCGGGGATGGGCGGTGACCACCACCGGATCTTTTTCCAGTTGCGGCAACAGCTCTTCGGCCTCGCGCTGGGCGCGGCGCAGCACGGCATTGACCAAGCCTTTTGCCCATTTTTTCTTGAGCGAATCGGCACAGGCCACGGTTTCGCTCAGGGCGGCATGAGCCGGGATGCGGGTGTGCAGCAGCTGGTACAGGCCAATCAGCAGCAGCGCCTGCACGTCCTGATCGGCACGGCGCAGCGGCTTGTCGAGAAACCGGTCCAGCAGGATTTCCAGTCGTGGCTGCCAGCGGGCCGTGCCCATGGTCAGCTCACGCACCAGCGCCCGCTCGCTGTCGGCCACCTGTTGCAGCACATTGGGCAGGCTGCCGGCCAGCGAGGCCTTGCCCTGCAAGACGGCGCTCAAAGCATGGGTGGCGGCCAGGCGGGGGTTCATTGCCCCAGTACCTGGCCGGCAGCGAATAGCTCGGCACGGCCGTTGAACAGGTCGGCAAAGTCCATGGCACGGGCGTTGGGCAGTTGCAGGCGGGTCAGCAGCAGGGCGCCTGCACCGCAGGCAACCAGTAGGCCGTTGCGATCCGCATGCAGGATTTCGCCAGGCTGCCCCTTGCCCTCGGCCCGCTGTGCGGCATGTACCTTGAGTGACTGGTCTTGCAGCAGGCTGTGGCTGACCGGCCAGGGGTTGAAGGCGCGGATGGCGCACTCGATGTCCACCGCCGGGCGGCTCCAGTCAATCAGGGCGCAGTCCTTGTTCAGTTTGTGGGCATAGGTGGCCAGGCTGTCGTTCTGTACTTCCGGCTGGGCAGTGCCGGCCAGCAGCTGTTCGATGGTTTCCAGCACGGCGGGCGGGCCCAGTTCGGCCAGACGATCGTGCAGGCTGCCGCCGGTGTCGATGGTGGCAATCGGGGTATGGGTTTTCAGCAGCATGGGGCCGGTATCCAGCCCGGCTTCCATTTGCATTACGGTGACGCCGGTTTCGGTATCGCCGGCTTCAATGGCACGCTGGATCGGCGCAGCACCACGCCAGCGGGGCAGCAGCGAGGCGTGGCTGTTGATGCAGCCCAGCCGTGGCGTATCCAGGATCACTTGCGGAAGAATCAGGCCGTAGGCCACCACCACCATCAGGTCAGCGTTGAAGGTGGCCAGCTCTTGCCGGGCCTCGGCATGGCGCAGGTTGGCCGGTTGCAGCACCGGAATGCCGTGCTGCTGCGCCAGTTGCTTGACCGGACTGGCCACCAGTTTCTGGCCACGGCCGGCGGGACGGTCGGGCTGGGTATAGACCGCCACCACCTGATGGCGGCTGTCAAGCAGGGCTTGCAGGTGGGCGGCGGCAAACTCGGGCGTACCGGCAAAGACGATGCGGGCGGGCGGAGTGGAATGCTGGTTGGTCATGGGGTGTCCTGATGGAGAGTGTTTTGTCATTGCCGGACTTGATCCGGCAATCTCCCTGATCTGTTTGTTTTGCGGAAGATCACCCGGTCAAGCCGGGTGATGACCAGTTTACAGGATCGGAGGATGACCAGTTTACAGGGTCGGCTGATGACGAAAGATTTGTGGATGGCAGATTTTGTGCGAAGGGGCTTGCCCCTGAGAAACCTGGCAAGTGCGGTTGTCGCGGGCAGGCCCGCTCCTACAATCAGCGGCCATCCTGTTTGTGCTGTTTTTCCAGCTTTTTGCGGATGCGGTCGCGCTTGAGACGGGACAGGTAATCGACAAACAGCTTGCCATTGAGGTGGTCGCACTCGTGCTGGATGCAGACCGCCAGCAGATCTTCGGCTTCCAGTTCGAACGGCTGGCCGTTACGGTCCAGCGCCTTGACCCGTACCCGCAGCGGGCGGTCTACGTCCTCGTAAAAACCGGGCACCGACAGGCAGCCTTCCTGGTAGGGGCCGGCATCGTCGGTCAGGGGCTCCAGCACGGGGTTGATGAACACCATGGGCTCGTTCTTGTCTTCGGACAGATCCATCACGATAACCTGCAGGTGTACGTCCACCTGGGTGGCGGCCAGACCGATTCCGGGGGCGTCGTACATGGTTTCAAACATGTCGTCGATCAGGGTACGGATTTCGTCGGTAACGGCGTCCACCGGCCTGGCCAGGGTGCGCAAACGGGGATCGGGGTATTCAAGAATGTTCAAAATGGCCATGACAAAAGCTATGTTTGTGATCTATTTATGGAATCAGGGCGGGTGGCACTGCTAATATGGCGTGCATTATCGCAGAAACAATCCCCGACGGGCAGGTTACCTGCGAAGACAGGCGTTTTAGGCAAATGTTGTGTAACATTTCAAACGATTGATCATCTTAAAGGGAATCAAGGCATGAGGAAAACACTACTCGCCCTGGTAATGCTTGCTGCAGGTGGGCTGGCTCAGGCACAGGTTGAATTGCGGGACAACCACCCGGACCGCTATACGGTCGTCAAGGGAGATACCCTGTGGGATATTTCCGGCAAATTTTTGAGCAAGCCATGGAAGTGGCCCGAGCTGTGGCATGCCAACCCGCAGGTTCGCAATCCGCACCTGATTTACCCGGGCGATGTGCTCAATCTGGTTTACATTGATGGTCAGCCACGGCTGGTGCTGAACCGGGGTGACCGAGGCACCGTCAAGCTGTCGCCGGGTGTGCGCCGTACCCCGATGGCCGACTCCATTCCGCCCATCCCGCTGGAAGCCGTTAACAGCTGGTTGCTGAGCAACCGCATCATGGATGCCGGTGAAGACTTCAAGGGCGCTCCCTATGTGTTGGCCGGTGCGGCCGAGCGGGTGCTGTCCGGCAACAATGACCGTGTCTATGTGCGTGGCGTGCTGGACGAGTCCGACAATTACGATATCTTCCGTCAGGGCCGTGCCTACAAGGACCCGGTCACCGGCGAGCTGCTGGGCTATAACGCCGACTATGTGGGCAGCGGCCGGGTGGTGGTGCGCAGCGAGCGTGACCAGGATGCTGATCCCGAAACAGCCGGCATCACTACGCTGGACCTGACCCGCACTTTCCAGGAAGTGGTGGCAGGTGACCGGGTGTTCGAGTCGGAAGAGCGCTCCATCCGTTCGCAATTTATGCCCGGTGCACCTGCTACTGAAGTGGAAGGCGTGATTCTGGATGTGCCGCGCGGCATTACCCAGATTGGCCGTTACGATGTGGTAACCCTGAACCTGGGTGTGCGGGACGGCATGCAGGAAGGCCATGTGCTGGCGGTGTACAAAACCGGCGAAACCGTACGTGACCAGGTGACCCATCAGATGGTCAAGGTGCCGGACGAGCGTGCTGGCGAGCTGATGGTGTTCCGTGTCTATGACCGGATCAGCTATGCGCTGGTGTTGCAGTCCCGGCGCAACCTTGAGGTGCTGGACAAGGTGCGCAACCCTTAAGCGTTCGGGATGACGGGTGGGCACGCTTGTGCCCGCCAGGGAATGATCAGGGTCCGGCCGGTGCCGGACCACCCAGGCAGGAAGCCGATTATGAATACCTCCTCCATCACGGCGGCGGAGCTTGAAGCCCGCCTGCTGCTGCATACAACGCCCCATGTCGGGCCGCAACGTTACCAGCAATTGCTGGAGTTTTTTGGCAGTGCCGAACAGGCCTGGCGTGCCCCGGTGCGTCACTGGCAACAGCTGGGCCTGCCGCCAGACGCCATTGAAGCCCGCCGCTCGGACCGGGTGCGCCATTCGGCGATGCAGGCACTGCGCTGGCTGGAAGCGGACGGGTGTCATCTGCTGTTTCGGGACGGCGCCGACTATCCGGCATTGCTGGCCGAGACCGGCGGTGCGCCGCCACTGCTGTTTGTGGAAGGCAATCCGGCGTTGCTGCACTGGCCGCAGCTGGCGCTGATTGGTAGCCGCCATGCCAGCCCGCCGGGCTTGCAGCTGGCCCGTTCCTTTGCGGCGGCGCTGGCCGGTAGCGGCTGTTGCATTACCAGCGGGCTGGCTGCCGGTATTGATAGCGCCGCCCATCTGGGTGCGCTGGATGCCGAAGGGGCAACCCTTGCCGTGGTCGGTACCGGGCTGCTGCATACCTATCCCAAGCGCAATCTGGGTTTGCGTCGCCACATCATTGCTGGCGGCGGTGCGCTGGTGTCGGAGCTGGCGGTGGATGCCGGACCCCATGCCAGCCATTTTCCCCGTCGCAACCGCATCATCAGCGGCCTGTCGCTGGGGGTGCTGGTGGTTGAGGCCGGCATTGGCAGCGGCTCGCTGATTACCGCCCGCTATGCCGCCGAACAGGGGCGTGACGTGTTTGCCATTCCGGGCTCCATTCATTATCCGGGCAGCAAGGGCTGCCATCAGCTGATCCGGGAAGGGGCGGTGCTGGTGGAGTCGGTGCAGGACGTTCTGGAACAGTGGCGGCACTGGCAGCTGGCTGTGCCGGCGGCCCCGGAGCAGGCGCCGGATGCTGGCGGCTCGCCGCTGCTGGGGTTGCTATGCAGTCAGCCGATGAATGCCGAGCAGCTGGCCGAACATTTGCAGATGGATATTGCCGAGGTGCTGACCGCACTGAGCTTGCTGGAAATTGAAGGCCGCATCCGGCAACAGGCCGGGTGCTGGTTTTTTATGGCCTAGCGCAGGACGTGCCCGCTGTGCAGGTCGCGGATGGTACTGGGCTGCTGGCGCTGCCCCAGCGGGGCGTTGAGTACCCCATCCAGCTGGCGGTGAAAATACTGTTCGATACGCAAGCGGCTGGTGGCTGCCGGCCGGCCGGCCGGATTGGCCGAGGTGGATACCAGCGGCCCGCTCAGCCGGCACAATGCCTGCACCAGCGGATGATCGCTGACCCGCAGCGCCACGCTGGCATGACGGCCACAAATCCAGCCGGGAATGCGGCCCTGATGCGGTACCAGCCAGGTATTGGGGCCGGGCCAGCTGTCTTCCAGCAACTGCAGTTGCTCTGGCGTCAGCCCCTGCAGCAGCCAGTCAAACTGCTGCATGTCGGCCGCCACCAGAATCACGCCCTTGTGCTGCGGACGTTGCTTGAGCGCCAGAATGCGTTGTACTGCCTGCTCATTCCATGGGTCGCAGCCCAGCCCCCATACCGCTTCGGTCGGGTAGGCAATGATGCCGCCCTGGCGGATTGTCCGGGCGGCCTGTTGCAGTTGCCAGCGGCTGGCCATGGCTTAGTTGTCTGCCAGCCGGTTCCGCAGGGCTTGCATCACCGGTGCGGTATCGGGCCGCTGGCCGGTCCAGACATAAAAAGCTTCGGCGGCCTGGTTCACCAGCATACCGAGGCCGTCCAGGGTGCGGACGGCACCTTGCTGTTGCGCCCAGCGGTTGAAGGCGGTGATGTCCGTGCCGTACATCATGTCATAGCACAGCGTATGGCCGGGCTTGATCAGGGTCGGTGCCAGCGGCGGCAGTTCGCCATGCAGGCTGGCCGAGGTGGCGTTGATGATCAGGTCGACCGGGGTGTCGATCCAGTCGAAGCCGCAGGCTACCACCGGGCCGAGGTCGGCAAATTCGCCGGCCAGTTGCTCGGCCTTTTCCACGGTGCGGTTGGCAATCGCCAGTTCGGATGGTTGCTGCGCCAGCAGGGGCTCCAGCACGCCACGGGCCGCACCGCCGGCACCCACCAGCAGGATGCGCTGGCCGGTCAGGGTTACACCGTTGTGCAGCAGGTCGTTGACCAGCCCGGCACCGTCGGTGTTGTCGCCACGGATGCGGCCGTCATCCAGCTTGATCAACGTATTGACCGCACCGGCACGGCGGGCCCGCTCGCTGAGTTCGTCGGCCAGCGCAAAGGCTTGTTCCTTGAACGGGACGGTGACATTGGCCCCGCAGCCGCCTTCGGCAAAGAAGGCCTGCAGGCTGCCGGCAAAGTCATCCAGCGGAGCCAGCAGGGCGTCATAGGTCAGCTGCTGGCCGGTCTGCTGCGCAAACAGGCCATGAATAAAGGGTGACTGGCTGTGGGCAATCGGGTTGCCAAAAACGGCGTATTTTTGCATGTCAGACTCCGGCCACTTGCAGCCAGTTGCGGTTTTGCAGAAAGTAATCGGTCAGGCGGGCTTCTTCGCTGCCGGGTTCGGGTTGCCAGTCGTAGCCCCAGCGCACCATGGGCGGCAGCGACATCAGGATCGACTCGGTACGCCCGCCGGATTGCAGGCCAAACAAGGTGCCACGGTCGAACACCAGGTTGAACTCCACATAGCGGCCACGGCGATAAGCCTGGAATTCGCGCTGGGCTTCGGTGAAGGGCGTGTTGCGGCGGCGCTCGACAATGGGCAGGTAGGCATCCAGATAGGCATCACCCACGGCACGGACAAAGGCAAAGCTCTGTTCGAAGCCCCACTGGCTGAGGTCGTCGAAGAACAGGCCGCCAATGCCGCGCGGTTCGTTGCGGTGTTTCAGGTGAAAGTAGCGGTCGCACCAGGCTTTGTAGTCGTTGTACACAGTTTCGCCAAACGGCTGGCAGGCGTCGTGCGCCACCTGGTGCCAGTGCACGCAGTCCTCGTCGTGGCCGTAATAGGGCGTCAGGTCGAAGCCGCCGCCAAACCACCAGATCGGATCTTCACCGGGTTTTTCGGCCACAAACAGGCGCACGTTGGCGTGGGATGTGGGTACGTGCGGGTTTTCCGGGTGGATCACCAGTGACACGCCCATGGCCTGAAAGCTGCGGCCGGCCAGCTCGGGGCGGTGGGCGCTGGCCGAAGCCGGCAGCTGGCCGCCAAATACATGGGAAAAGTTGACGCCGCCCTTTTCGATCAGTGCGCCACCGGTGATAACCCGGGTGCGCCCGCCGCCGCCCGCTTCGCGCTGCCAGGCATCCTCGACAAAGCGGGCTGTGCCGTCGCTTTGCTCCAGTGCGCTGCAGATACGGTCCTGCAGGTCCATGAAGTAGTGTTTAACGGCGTCGATATCCAGGGTCACAGGTTGCACTCCGTGTGGGCCAGAAAAGCGGCAAGGATAGCATGGCTGCCGCCTCCGGTAATCCGGGCGCTGTCTTTACCGGGTCGCAGGCGAATTCGGGGTCAGAGTCGGACTCTGACCCCGAATTGTTAACGGCTGCGGATGATGAGGCTTTGCTCGTCCTGGCGCAGGTACTCGGCCTGCCAGTCGGGGCGGTACATGGACTCGACCTGGGCCGGTGGCAACCGGTATTCGCCCGGGGTAACCGCCCGCACCAGGTACAGCAGGTGGGTGGGCCGGTAGCTTTCCACGCTGACGGCGGCCACATAGCGGTCGTCCATCCAGGATTGCATGGCGATATCGGCGTCCTGCATTTTTTTGCCCAGCTCGCGGAAGCGTTCGATTTCATCGAGCAGCACGCTGCTGTTGCCCAGGTTCTGGTTTTCCAGCTCAAACCCGGCCGGCAGCATGTCCACCACCAGGGCGTCCTGAACGCTTTCTTCGGCACTGACGGTGAGATGCACCAGCAGCAGGGTGCCGCTGTCGACATCGAGCCGGGCCGGGCTACCGTCGAGCTGGTAGTACTCGCGGCTGATCTGCAATACCTTGCCCGGCTGCGGCTGATGGTTCGGCGTTTCGCCACGGGCGCTGACCACCTGGAACAGCGGAATCTCGCTGGTGTTGTGCAGCTCCAGCGGGCCAGCCAGCGCCCGGGCGCCGAGGGTAACGGAAGGCTGTTGCGGGCTCAGGCTGCTGCTGTTGCCTGCCAGGCTGACGCTGGCTTGCCAGGCGTCGCCCTCGAGCAGGCCGGTGCTGTGCAGGGCCATGAACAGGGCGGCGTTTTCCTGGGTTGAGTACCAGCGCTGGTCGTGGGCCTCGTCAATCAGCCGGCCCAGCAGGGTTGAGCGGGTGGCGGCATCGAGCAGGCCGCTTTCCTGCAACAGCAGCAATTGCCAGCCCTGATCGGTAATCCGGCTGCCGTAGTCGCCCACCCAGAAGTATTTTTCCCGGGTCAGCAGCGGGGCTTTTTTCAGCAGCTCCTGCGCCCGGTTGCTGTCGCCGGCCTGGTGCAGGGCAACCGCCAGATGGATCAGCGGCAGTGGTGTGCGGGCATCGGCAGCCTTGCCGTGCAGGCTGCGCAGGGTGCCCAGCGAGATCTTGTCTTCCCGGGCCAGTACCAGCGCAGCATAGGCCTGCACCGCAAAGCGGGTATGGGCCATGTTTTCGCTGCCGGAGGCACTGATCAGGCGGCCCTCGCGGGTGTAGCGTTGCAGGCGCTCCAGCAGCCGGTCATAGGCGGCGGGCGGCACGTGCATACCCTGTGAGCGGGCACGTTGCAGCACGTCGGCCACATACACGCTGTCCCAGTAGTCCTCTTCGCTGTCGGGGCTCCACATGCCGATGGAACCGTCGTGGCGCTGTTTGGCCAGTACATGGTGCAGCACCGATTGCAGCAACTGTTCACGTTCTTCGGCGCTGACCGGCTTGCCGGTCATGGCCGACAGCTGGCCGGGATTCAGATACAGCAGCGGCAGCATGCGACTGGAGGTTTGCTCGGCGCAGCCGTAAGGGTAGTTGTACAGGTTGCTGACAAAGGTTTCGATGGCTGCCACCGGCTGGCTGGACAGGGTCAGCCGGCCATGCAGGCTGCCGGGCAACAGGCCGTCCAGCCAGTCACGGGGCAGGGTCCAGCGTTCGCCGGGCTCCAGCACATGGGTCAGGCGACGGCTTTGCGCCGGCCAGGGCGAGCGTACATCCAGTTTCCAGCTGCGCTGCAGCGCCGGCAGGGTTTCGCCGTCGGCCTGCACACCGCTGATTTGCAGCGCCAGTTCGGCAGTGCCGACGTCCATGGCGCTGACTTCAAGGGGCAACACCAGCCGCTGGCCGGCGGCCAGCTCAACCTGCTCCGGCAACAGCTGGCGCAGCTGTACCCGGGGGTCGTTGGCCAGGCTCAGCTGCAGTTGCTGGCGCTGTTCGGTGAGGTTGTGCAGGTCCAGCGCCAGTCGGCTGTGGTCGCCATTGGCCAGGAAGCGGGGCAGCGACATTTCGGCAATCAGCGGCGCTGCCACCGTGACCGGGCTGTCCTGATGGGCAAAGCTGTCGTCGGTCCAGGCCTGGGCCATCACCCGCACTTCGCCGTTGAAGTCGGGCATGGGCATTTCAACGCTGGCCCAGCCGTTGTCGTCGGTTTCCAGCACGGCACTTTGCCAGGACACAATGCGGACGTGAGCCTTGGGCCGGCCACCGCCTTGTTCCAGGGCGGCATCACCGCCAAAGCGCAGCCGGGCGGCCACTGCATTGCTGGCGTCGATCAGCTGGCTGTACACATCGTACTGGTCGTGGGCGTACGCCTTGCGGCCAAAGAAAGCCTGCCAGGGGTCGGGGGTTTTGAACTCGGTAATATTAAGCACACCGCTGTCAACCGCCGACACCAGCGTACGGGCATTTTTGGCCGGCTTGCCACTGGCATCGAGCACCTGTACCCGGATGGGCAGAGGCTGCTCGGGACGCATTTTTTGCGGGGTATCCAGCGTGACCTGCAGCTTGCGCTGTTCCCGGTCCAGCGGCAGATGCAGCAGGCCGACCGCACGTTTGGCGGTGTGCTCGGCATTGCGCTGGCCGGGGCGTACCACCAGGGCACTCAGGTAGAGGTCGTGACCCCGGTAGTCACCCACCGGCACCCGTACGTCCAGCCCGCTGTCGGGCACTTCAATGGTTTGCCACCAGTGCAGGCCTTCGCTGGACTCCAGCATCAGGTAGCCGGAGCCGGCATGGGGCGCTTCCACCCGTACCACGGCGGTGTCGCCATTGTGGTAGGCGGGCTGGTCCAGTTGCAACCGTACCTGGTCGGGGCGAACGCCGCCGCCATCCTGGCTACTGTCCTGCCAGCGGTAGCCGGCCCAGAAGCGCTCGCTGCTGACCAGACCGGTGGCGGGGTCTTCCACTTCAAGGCGGTAGGAACCCCATTGCACCGGGAACTCGACCCGGGCCGGCTGGCCCGGTGTCACGCTCAGGCTCTGTTGCTGGACGGTGTAGGTTTTTTCGTTATAGGTGGAGCTCCAGCCGCCGGATGACGAGTAGCTCCAGTAATAGTCGCGCCGCTCGCGCACCAGCCTGACCTGCAGGTTGTCACTGGCCAGCTGCTCGCCGGCGGCGTTGGCCAGTACGATCTGAAAGGCTGCCAGGCTGTCCTGGTTCACCTGGCCCTGGTCGAAGCCGGGCAAAATGCCGGGCAACTGGGGGGCTGGCCAGACCGGTTGTACCAGTCGGCGGGTAACCGGCCGGCCGCCGGACTCCATCAGGCTGATACGGGCAATCAGCTCCAGCGGCGAGCGGGCGCTGTCCCATTCGCTGTCCAGCTGCAGGCGGGTGCGGCCCTGTTCATCGGTGATCTGTTCGCGGAAATCCAGGTTTTCGCTGGGCAGGTTTTCGGTGACCGAGCCAAACACATAGCCGGGCAGTGCCGGCACCGCCTGGCGCAAGGGCCGCACAAACAGTTGGCCCTGCACCTGGCTGCCGGCCGCCGGAGCGCCATACAGGAAGCGGCCATTGACCTCGACCTTGACCGGGTCTTGGGGGGCCAAAGGCTGTTCGCTGCCGGACAGCTCCAGCGCCATGCGCTCGGGCATGAAATCTTCCACCTGCAGCTCGTGCAGGGTTTCCAGCAGGTCGCCGCTGCGGATCAGGATTTGCCAGCGGCCGGTCGGGGCGCTGTCCGGCAGTTTGAAGCTGTGCTGGTAAAAACCGGGGTGGCTCGGCGTCCAGACAAAGCTGTCGTAAGGCTTGCCTTCGGGGGTGGAGATTTCAACCTCCAGCGGCCGTTCGGCGTTGTTGCCACCGTCCAGCAGGCGGCCGTCACGGTCACGCAGCAGGGCGTTGAACTGCAGGGTCTCGCCGGGTCGGTACAGGTCCCGGGGCGAGAAGGCAAACAGCTGGATGGCCTGCTGTTTTTCACCCTGGATATGTTCGAACTCACTCAGGTTCAGGGCCGAACCCTGCAGCCGCAAAAAGCTGGTCTGCTTGCCCTTGCGGGCGACAATCAGCCGGGTGTCGCCGTCGAGGCGGGTGTGACCGGTTTTGTCGGTGTTGCTGCGGGCGGTCTGCTCGTCTTTTTCGTTGTACAGACTGACTTCGACATCAGCCAGCGGGCGGCCATTGGACAGGCTCAGGGCAAACACCTCGTAATGGCCCCTGGCCGGGCTGTGTACGCTCAGGCCGATATCGCTCTGGCTGAACAGGGTGGCGGCCTGGTAGTAACCATGGTCACCGGCCTGGCGCATCACGGCAAAGTAAATACCCGGCTCCTGCAGGGGTTGCAGGTCACGGATCGGCAGCAGGGTGCGCTGCTGGACGTTGGCTTCGCTGTTGAGGTCAAAACGGGCGCTGTACACCAGGCTGGCCCGTTTTTGCAGGGTGTCGTTCTCCCAGGGGGTCAGGCTGTTGCTGCCGTCTTGCCAGCGGATGAAACGGTGCAGGTTGCGTTCGTGCACCCGGTAAAAATCCACGTCCACCTCGCTGACATTCAGCGAAAGTACTGGCAGGCCGTCGGCCAGCTCGGCCGGTAGCAGCGAGCCACGGCTGGCAAAACCGACCATGGGGGTGAGGTCGGAGGTTTCCAGGCTGGCGCTGTAGTCCTGGCCCAGCCGGTTGCCGGTAATGCCGGCCAGTTCCTTGTCGATGCTCACCGTCAGCGTGGCCTTGGGCGGCAGGTGGCGCATGCGCAGTTCGGTCTGGTCGGCCGATAGCTCCCAGGCCTGCTTGATGTGCAGGTCACGGTCGCCCCGGAGAGTAACCCGGGCGTGGTCGGCAAAGGTCTGCTTTTCCTGCAAAGGCATGGAGAAGGTCACCACCAGGGTGGCGGCGCCTTCCAGTTGCTGCTCCGACACATCCACCACCTGCAGGGGCTGGTTTTTATAGCGGGCCGGGTCCGGGGCGCTGGCGGCTGCAGGCTGGCTGGCGGCGGTGCTGCTGCCGGGGCCGGCGGGCGACTCGTTGTCGGCCGGGCCGCAGGCGGTCAGCAGGCTGGCCAGTAACAGGGCCGGGACAAGGCGACCGGAAAAGCGGGGGAGGAAGGCTGGCATCATGGCGGGATCCTTGGCGATGCAGTGCAAAGCGGCAAGCGTAACAGCTGCGGGCAAAAATGTTGGTCGATTATGTCAAAAAAATGTACGCAATACATTGATGTCATAGTGATGACGATCAGGGCCGGATTTCAAACTCCAGCCGGGCGGTTTGCCCCAGTTCGTCCATCAGGCTCAGTTGCTGCGGGCCGGGCTGGTGAAAGCTGTGCTGCAGGGGTTGCTGGCCTGTGGTGTGCGCCAGGGGCTGACCGTTCAGGTACCACCACAGCTGCTGGCCGGCACCTGCTGCGCCAAAGCTGAGCGCCAGACCCTGCTGGTGCAATGCCGAACCGGGCGGCAGTTGCAGCCGGCTGCCGGGCGTCACCCCGGTGATCTGGATCTGGCCGCTACGCAAGGGGGTGCGGGGCGGGCAGCTTGGCGACAGGGCCGGCAACCGTTGCATGCGCTGTTCCCGCCGGGGCAGCCAGGGTTCCAGCGCCGCCGGCCACAGGGCCAGTTGTTGCGGGCGGGCATCCGGGCAGTCGGCGTGCACCTGTCGGCCCTCGGCATCCAGCCAGATGTTGTGCCAGATGCGCTGGCTGATGCCGGCATTGTTGAGGGTGGTCGGCACCATGGCGTCCAGCGTCCAGGCAAAGCGCAGGCGGCGGCAGTTGCTGTCCTGTTCCGGCAGCGGTTGTCCGCCGGGCCAGCAGATGGCGGCCACCCCGACACGGGCCGGCTGAGGTTTGTCGGCAACGGCGGCCTGGCTGTAGCCCAGCATGTCATGCACCTGCATCAGCAGCGGCACGGCGCTGACCTGGCCGTACTGGCCGGGCACCGGTGTACCGTCGGGCCGGCCAACCCAGATGCCGATGACATGGCCGTTGCCGGTACCGACCGCCCAGGCATCGCGGTGACCATGACTGGTGCCGGTTTTCCAGGCCAGGCTGCCATGCCGGCCCTGCCGGGTAGCGGCGGTCAGTCCCGGATTGCGCTGGCCGGACAGAATGCGCTGCACAATCCAGCCGGCCCCTTCATCCAGCAACTGGCGGGGTTGCAGGCTGTCACCCTGCTCAAAGCGCAGCGGAGCGGTGCTGCCGTCACGGTCAAAGGCGGCAAAGGCGGTGACCAGGCTTTCCAGGCTCATGCCGGTGCCACCCAGAATCAGCGACAGGTTGGGCTCGGCATTGCCCGGATAGCGCAGCCGGATGCCGGCCTGGCGCAGACGGGCATCAAAGCGTTGCGGGCCGTAATGTTCCAGCAGTTGTACCGCCGGCAAATTGAGCGAACTGGTCAGGGCGTCACTGGCGGACACCGGACCGCCAAAACCCCGGGAAAAATTGCCCGGCCGGTAACTGGCATGGTGGCGCGGCACATCCTGCAATAACGATTCGGAATGGATCAGTCCGTCCTCGATGGCCAGTGCATAAAGAAAAGGCTTCAGGGTGGAGCCCGGCGAGCGGATCGCCTGCACCATATCGACATGGCCGGCCCGCTGGGCGTCGTTCAGGTCGGCCGAACCCAGATAGGCCCGCACCTGCAGGGTACGGCTGTCCACTACCAGAATGGCGGCGGAACCCTGTGGTGGCAGCCGGTTTTTCCAGCGTAACAGCAGGTCTTCCAGCCGGCGCTGCAGATTGGCATCCAGAGTGGTGTGAATGCGGTGCTGGCGGTTGCCGCTCGCCAGTCGCCGGGCCAGCAGCGGAGCCAGCGCCGGCTCCTGGCGGGACGGCAACGCAATACCGTCTTCCATGGCCTCGCGGATTTGCTGGGCCGGCCATACCTGATACTGCTGCAAACGCAGCAACAGCTTGTTGCGGGCGGCCTCGGCCCGTTGTGGATGACGGTCGGGGCGCAGGCGGCTGGGCGCTTGCGGCAGCACCGCCAGTAGGGCCGCTTCCGACGGGGTCAGCTCCAGTGGCGGCTTGCCCAGATAGCTCCAGCTGGCGGCCGCCACCCCCTCCAGCGTGCCGCCAAAGGGCGCACGGTTCAGGTAGATTTCCAGAATGTCCCGCTTGGAAAAGTGCCACTC
The DNA here is from genome assembly GCA_964567275.1 of uncultured Thiopseudomonas sp. GTDB lineage: Bacteria > Pseudomonadota > Gammaproteobacteria > Pseudomonadales > Pseudomonadaceae > Thiopseudomonas. The sequence goes on from CAZMLX010000014.1 coordinate 15,299, forward strand.
CAGTTGCAGCGTGCGCCACAGCTGGCGCAGTTTGCCACGCCAGTTGCGACTGTGCGGCTCAATGATCCGTGCCACCTGCATGCTCAGGGTGCTGCCGCCGGACACAATCCGCCCTTCGCTCTGGTTTAGCCACAAGGCCCGCACAATCGCCACCGGATTGACTCCGGGATGCCGGTAAAACCAGCGGTCCTCGTAGTTGATCAGCGCCTCCAGATACAGGGGCGACACCTCGTCCAGGCTAACCTGATACCGCCAGACGCCCTGCTCGTCGGCAAAGCGCCACAGCGGCGTGCCATCCCCGGCCAGCACCGTCTGCGCACGGGTGGCCTGTACATCGGGCAAGGGGTCCAGCCGGTCGGCCAGCAAAAAAATCAGCCACAACCCCAACAGGCAGGCGGGGGTGAGCAGCCAGCGCTTTTTAATGTTCATGGCAGTACAGGCGGGACCGGCCGATTATTGCCTGAACGTGGCGGCACGGAGCGGGGTGTTCGGCATGTGGTGTCTTTCCTTGAGCGGGTGGGGCAAACGGGGCGGGGTAAAACGGCGGCTTTACACTGCCCCGAAGCAGTGCTGGCAAGCTTAAGGCATTGTCGATT
>CAZMLX010000014.1:15904-18146 GCA_964567275.1 uncultured Thiopseudomonas sp.
GACCTAGAATGATGCATTATTTTAGAACGTTGTAACTATTGGAAGAAGCGTCATGACACAGGATGAATTGTCCGGCACCCTATATGGCTACCCGGTTGTAGTCGAGCATAAAAAAGCCTTGCGAATTTTGTTGATCGACCTGGAAAACTGTCCCAACCATATCCAGGAACTACATGATAGTTTGCGTGACTACGACAAGGTCATTATTTGCTATGCCAGTACGGGTGCGAAAATCCCGCTGGACTGGCTGATACCGTTGCATGAAACCATCAGCGCCGGCCATCTGCAAATTCATAAAATGGACAGTATTGGCAAGAATGCCGCTGACTTTGGCATTTTCTTTTTTGCCGGCATGCTGGCACAGCAGCTTGACGGAGAAGCGGAGTTCACTATCGTTTCTGATGATTCTGATCTGGATCATCTGGTCAGCTTGCTGGGAGGGCAGGGGCATACTGTTTTACGCAAAGGTAAAGAAAAGCCAGTCGCCAGTTCACTGCAACCCGCAACTGAGCCGGCTTCTGTGGCACCAGTGATCCGTGATGTTGCCAGTGGAGTCCGGCTGTACTGCGGGCACCTGGTTCAGCACAGTGGCAACCGGCCTGCTTCGGAAACTACCCTGCGAAACAGTATTCGTACCCGTATGGGCCAAAATTTGGCCATGACTGAAGCAGTGCTGGAACAACTGGTCAAGCTTAAGGCATTGTCGATTAACGGCACCAAGGTGGTTTATCAACCTACCAAAATCACCCAGCTGGCGAAAATGGCGGTGTGAGTGTTGCCCCGGGTGTGCTCAGGCATAAATATGGAAAAAGTATTCCTGGCCGATTTTTTCCGGCTCACAAGCAAAACGGTAGCCGTGAGCGACAGCCTCTTCCGGCACATTGCGGAACGAGCCGGGGCAGTCGGTAATGACCTGCAGCAACTGGCCCCTGGTCATGCCTTCCAGGGCTTCCAGGGTATAGATGACCGGATAGGGGCAGGATTCGCCACGCAGATCGAGGGTAAAGTCGGCTTTCAGTTCGTTACTCATGGTTTTTCGGCCTGTTTCAGTGCAAATTTTTGGTGATGACGTTTGGCGGCGTACAGCGTGAGCGCATAGAGCGTGCCCAGCATGACCAGCGTGGCGGCCAGCGCTGCGGCCGGGCCGGCCAGCTGCAACAGGCTCAGCTTGGTGCCGGGGGCCACCAGCAGGTTGTAAAAGGCGGGCACGTCCCAGAACCAGGCCAGCAAGGTGGCGCCCAGGATGTTGCCGGCAAAAACCGGCAGAAACAACACCTGCCCTTCCATCAGCCGGTACATCATGCCGGTTTCGCAGCCGGTGGCCATCACAATACCCAGTCCGAAGAGGACGCCGCCCACCAGGGTGCTGGGTGCGGCAATCTGGGTAATGGGCGTCAGGTCATAAGCCAGGATGGCCAGCAGGGTGGCAATCGAACTGATCGCCATGCCAAGGATAATGGCTTTGGCCATCAGGCTGCGGCCGACCAGATAGAGGTCGCGAAATGCCGAGGTAAAGCAGATCTGGCCACGTTCAATCAGGATGCCGAACCCCATGCCAAACAGGGCACCCAGTGCCAGCGGGCGCTGCCCGCTCATAAACAGGCCGGCTACCAGCGCCAGATAGGCCAGGGTCAGAGCTGCACCCATCCAGGGCTGGATAATGCGTGATTTAACTTTGGGTTGGCGGGTTGCGCCGGCGGTCAGGGTGGGGCGGCCTTTCCACCAGTGTTGCCGGGTCAGTTTGGCACCGAAGTAGGTGCCAATGCCGGTGGCCACAATGAAAATCCACGAGTGCAGGGAAAACTGCGGCACGCCGGTAAAGAACGCCGCCAGGTTGCAACCCATCGCCATGCGCGCGCCAAAGCCGGCAATGATGCCGCCAACAAAGCCCTGCAGGTAGCGGCGCTTTTGCTGTGGCAGGCGGATTTTAAAGCTGTTGCTCAACAAAACGGTACACAGGGCGCCGATAAACATGCCCCACACAATCCAGCCGTCGGCCCGGGTCCAGGTGGCACCGCCCAGCTTGACCAGCTGGAAGTATTGCCACTGGGTGGCATCAATGCCGAGCAGCAGCAGAAGGTCGCCGCCCAGACGGGTAAATTCGCCGGTGACTGCCCACACGGTGGAGGTCAGGGCGAAATACAGGGCGCTTAGAATGCCGGCCAGGGCCAGCACCAGATAAGGGTTCCAGTATTGCTGGAACAGAATGCGGAACAGGGATTTCATTAGAAAGGTAATCGGG
>CAZMLX010000014.1:18246-20883 GCA_964567275.1 uncultured Thiopseudomonas sp.
GGATAATTGGGGTCAGAGCAACAATTCGTAATGGCTTGCTTCGGTTCCGAGCGCAGTTTTCGGTCTTTTTCTACGATTGGCGACTTGCTGAATAAATGCACCTGGTTTTTTGCAATTATTGACCTCCAATTATTGCGAAAATAATTGGCAATCAGCGCTCCCAAGGATTAAACACTTCCACCGACATGCCGGTCACGTCTTTCAGGTTACGGGTAACCAGGGTCATGCCGTGACGGGATGCGGTAGCAGCCAGTAAGCTATCTATAGCGGGTAGAGGACGCCCAGCTTTAGCAACCAAGCGCCCCCAGTGATCTGCTGTAGCTGCATCGACCTCAAGAATACGGCCCGTGAAAAATGCTGGCAGATCAGTTTGCAGCCAGTCGGTCAAAGCTTGTTTTCGGGTAATGTCACTGATGTTTTCAATGCCTTTGCGAATTTCGCCCAGTGTCAGCACCGAGAGATATAGCGTGGTTGGCGGTCTTTGCTCAAACCACTCAGCCACAGCTGGATTAGGTGATTTACGACGCAGTTCAGAGAGCACGTTGGTGTCGATCAGGTAGCTCAAAATTCCACCTCTCGTGTCAGGCTGACGTCACGCTCAAACTCGATATCATCCGTATCGTACAGCGGGGAGCGACGCATAAAGTCGAGCAACGAACCCTGTGCCAAAGACAAGCGATCAAAGGTTTCACGCGAAACCACAACAGCGACGGACTTGCCGTGTACAGTGATGTCTTGCGGCTGCAGCTGGGCGCACTTAACGAGCTCCGACATATGCGCTTTTGCTTCTTGCATTTGCCAGGTTTGCATGGCAGTACCTCCTTGCTGACTAGTATGGTCAGATTTTAACTGCAATACTGCTTTTTGCAAGGAATACGGTTTATGAGGGTCTGTAAAGCACTTTGCGTAACTGCATTCGCTGGTTAATTACAGGTGTCACTCCAGGCGGCCATTGGCAGGAATGTACAAGCGAAGCAATGGCTACTCCTCAAAAATCCCCTGCCAAGCCCTCTCGATCATTTCAATTTCACTAACCGTCAACTGGGCAAACTCCTTGTCTCTGGCACGCTTTGACAAGTTGCCATTACCCGACTGCAAAAAGCGCATCAGCAGATTCATCAAAGGTGAAGGCATATCTATGGTCTGGCTAATCAGGCCGACAAATTCATCGTGTTTTTCCAGATAGGCGATTTCTTCCGGCAGGGTTTTGTCCACGGTGGTGGCGATGCACTGGTATAAAAACTCGGCCTGCGCCGTAGCATCAAAATAGCGATACAAATCCAGAGTATCGTGGCTGACGGCTACGTTGTTGCGCTCGGTCGGCGCCCAGTCTATGCAGTCCAGCCTTGGCAATGAGTACGCTTGCAAGATTTGCCGGTAATCCTCAATGCGCTCCAGCAAAACGCTGGATACCGGAAAGCTGACTTTTTCCGGTACAAACCCTGTGGCGGCCAGTGCGTGATGAATCAGGTAGCGGTGCAGTCTGCCGTTGCCGTCCTGGTAGGGGTGAATAAACACAAAGCCAAAGGCCAGAATGGTGGCAGTCAGAACGGGTGGAAAGTCTGATTCACTTAATAGTTGCCAGGTATCCAGCAGACCCTGCATCAGTTGCGGTAAATCTTCGGCTTTGGCAGAGATGTGCTCCGGCATGGGGAGTCCGCTGCGGCGGTCATGCTGGCCAATAAAGCCGCCTTCTGTGCGCAGCCCGGGTGTTACAAAGCGGTCATCTGCAAGCACTGTGCGTTGCAGGTTTTCCAGATGCGCAAGACTCAGGGGCTGTTTACCGGCCTCGCCCAGAATGCGCCCCCAGCGTTCAATACGGGTATGCGGCGGCTGCTCGCCTTCAATTACATAGGATGACTTGGAGTCCGCCAGTAGCAAAAATGCAGCAGCCCGTGCCAGAACGTCGGGATGGCACTGGTTGGCGATAGACTTTGCTTGCTGTGACAGGTCGCGCTCCAGCCATCTTTCCAGCTCGGCGGTGCGCTCAATCATTGGGCAGAAGTTCGGTACGCCAGGCAGATTGTTGTTAATGCGCTGGCGCTTGGTTTTGCGCACGGGGCCGGCAAATTGCAGTTTTTCATCGACAAGGGCGACGTAATTGCCGCTTTTGCAATCATCCAGCGGGAGCTGGCAGTCCATCAGCCATTCATACAAAAACCAGATGCGCCGGCTGTAGGCGCTGGTGGGCTGCTCATTGACCCAGTTCGTGATCTCGTTGGGTTCCAGTTGTAGAAACAGGGGGCGGAGGATGTGCAGTTGGATGCCTTCATATTTCAGCGCAAAGGTGAGCTGCCTGCGCAGGTCGTCGGCCGGTGCGTGACGCGGCGTTAGCACTGTGCAGTCCGGCTGGCGCTGCGTGCTGTGGGTGTTGCCTATGGCATAGGTTCTGGCCAGCCTGGGTACGCGCAGGGCATAACGCTGAATCAGGGCGGCATAGCCGGCAGGCGTAAGTGATGTAGAAAGCGGCATAATTATGAAATTCGATTATTCGGCGTGAAAAATGATTATATTAGCGGCGTTCTGTGAAAATCAATTACGAATGGCCGGGCTCGTGTGAGTTGTGACTGGTAAATCAGCCCGGCAGCGAAATCTGGTTCACACTAGAAATTCGCCCGTTTCTATCGTCAGTGAATC
>CAZMLX010000015.1:0-2118 GCA_964567275.1 uncultured Thiopseudomonas sp.
CCCGTCACCAGCAGGTGATCGAGGCCGGCGGCCTGCATGTGATCGCTACCGAACGTCACGAATCACGCCGCATCGACAACCAGCTGCGTGGTCGTGCCGGCCGTCAGGGTGACCCGGGTTCCAGCCGTTTCTACCTGTCGCTGGAAGACAACCTGATGCGCATTTTCGCCTCTGACCGGGTGAAGAACTTCATGAAGGCGCTGGGCATGAAAGAAGGCGAGGCGATCGAGCACCGCATGGTCAGCAACGCCATCGAAAAAGCCCAGCGCAAGGTCGAAGAGCGCAACTTCGAGATCCGCAAACAGCTGCTGGAATACGATGACGTGGCCAACGAGCAGCGTAAGGTCATTTACCACATGCGTGACGACCTGCTGGCTGCCACCGAAGTGGGCGATATTGTGGCTGAATACCGCCATGAAGTAGTGAATAGCACCATTGATGGCTTTGTACCGCCTGAATCTCTACCCGAGCAGTGGGATATTGCCGGTCTTGAACAGGAGTTGCTCAAGGAGTTCAACGCCAGACTGCCGCTGCAGCAGTGGCTGGATGAGGACACCAGCCTTCTGGAGGAGGGTTTGCGCGAACGTATTGCCGGCGCCATTGCTGCGATTTACCAGGAAAAAGAGGAGCTGGTAGGGGCCGAGAATCTGCGTCTGTTCGAGAAGCAAATTATTTTGCGGGTTCTGGATGAGCAGTGGAAAGATCACCTGGCCGCCATGGACCATCTGCGGCAGGGTATCCATTTGCGTGGCTACGCCCAGAAAAATCCCAAGCAGGAATACAAGCGTGAATCGTTTGACCTGTTCCGTAACCTGCTGGATGCGATCAAGCACGATTCCATCCGCTATCTGTCGTATGTGCAGGTACGGCAAGAGGCGCCAGAAGAGGAAGAAGCCCGTTTGCGCCAGCAGGCGGAAGAACGCGCTGCCCGTATGCAATACACCCATGATGCCTATCAGGAAGGTGGTGCCGAGCCCGAGGGTGAGGATGCCGGACAGGCGGCCAGCCGCGAGCCGGTACGCAACCTGACCAAGGTGGGCCGCAATGATCCGTGCCCCTGTGGCTCGGGTAACAAGTACAAGCACTGCTGCGGCAAGATTGCCTGATTCAGGGTGTTTTGACAGAAACCGGGCTTGTCCCGGTTTTTGTTTGTCCGGGGTTTGGTTTTTTTGGCTTTGGTGTGGCAGGCAGGGTGAGGCGCTGCGCAAAGCTACGCTGCCAGGCTCGAAGCGAGCTTCGATCCTGTTGCTGATGCTTTGCTCCGGCCTCGCCTTGCCTGCGGATACATCGTGCCGTTGGTGGAGGGGGTGGCCCGGCTTTGCCGGGCTGCTGTCGCGTGCGGCGATTCAGCTTTTTGCGTTAATACACATTCCTGTCATTCCGCACATAGCGAAGCGGAGTCGCGGAATCCATGAGGGTTATGCCCGCTGAATCCTGTGACTGGCACGCTGGGTGATGGTCGCAGCGTTGGCTGGGAGCTGCGGTGGTTGCGCCTATTGCCTGCAATCGGCCAATGCCGGATGATAGGCGCTTTTCCACCATCGTCAGGAGTCGATCATGGCAGTAGGTCTGGGCGCGATGCCCGTCATGCATCCGGTCAAGGGTTTTGCGCTGGGCATTGCCAGTGCGGGTATCAAAAAAGCAGGCCGCCGCGACCTGGTGCTGATGCGCTGTGCCGAAGGCAGCACCATAGCTGGCGTATTCACGCAAAACGCCTTTTGCGCCGCGCCGGTGCAACTGTGCAAGCAGCGCCTGGGTCAGCCGGTGCGCTATCTGATTACCAACACCGGCAATGCCAATGCCGCCACCGGCCAGCCCGGCCTTGCGGCGGCGCAGCAGGTATGCCAGGCGGTGGCCGACAGCCTGAATGTACCGCTGGAGCAGGTGCTGCCGTTTTCGACCGGCGTGATTGGCGAGCCGCTGCCGGTGGATAAAATCACTGCAGCGTTGCCGGCGGCGATTGCCGACCTGAAAGAAGACAACTGGGTGCTGGCCGGTGAAGGCATTATGACCACCGACACCCTGCCCAAGGGTGCCAGCCAGCAGTTTGAGCATGACGGCGAAACCTTCACCGTTACCGGCATCAGCAAGGGTGCGGGCATGATTCGCCCCAATATG
>CAZMLX010000015.1:2128-20213 GCA_964567275.1 uncultured Thiopseudomonas sp.
GACCGTGCTGCAGCAGTTGGTCAAGCAGGCTGCGGATCTGTCGTTCAACCGTATTTCCATCGACGGCGATACCTCCACCAACGACAGCTTTATGCTGATTGCCACCGGCCAGACCGGCGCGGCCATCGACAAGGCCGAAGGCGAGCTGTACCAAAAGCTGCAACACGCCGTGTGCGCGGTGGCCATGCAACTGGCGCAGGCGATTGTGCGTGACGGCGAGGGTGCCACCAAGTTTGTCACCGTGCAGGTCGAGCAGGGCGGCAACGTCAGGGAATGTCTGGATGTGGCCTATGCCGTGGCGCATTCACCTCTGATTAAAACCGCGCTGTTTGCCTCTGATCCTAACTGGGGTCGTATCGTAGCGGCGGTGGGTTATGCCGGCGTACCCGGACTGGAGCAGGAAAAGGTCAACGTGTTTTTGAACGATGTCTGTATCGTCAAGGACGGTGGTCGTGCCGCCAGCTACACCGAAGAGCAGGGTGCCGCCGTGATGCAGCAGGAAGAAATCCTGATCCGTATCCAGTTGGGGCGTGGCGAGTTTAGCGAAACCATCTGGACCACCGACCTGTCGCACGAATATGTGCGGATTAATGCGGAATACCGGACCTGACCTGACCGGTCCGCAGAGCGATTGAAGCCAAACCTGCCTGCCGCGACCGTCTAACCGTCATTCTCGCAGCGTAGCGGAGTCGCAGAAACCAGCCGTTTGGTTGCGTTTTTGGCTGCGGTGCAGTCGGCAGGGTGAGGCGCTGCGTCAAGCTACGCACCTGCGCCGAAGCAAGCTTCGTCACCGGTGCTGATGCTTTGCTCCGGCCTCGCCCTGCCTGATGATGCACCTTGCCGCTGGTGGGGATGTGGCCCGGCTGTGCCGGGCTTGGTGATTTTGCGCAAGACGAAGCGGGTTATTCCCACAACCCGCGAATGGCGGCGACTCCCTGAGCGCCGACATTTTTTGTGGCTGGAATATCCGCCGGCTTAAGCCCGCCCAGCCAGAACACTGGCAACTGTGCGCTGGCGGTGAGGGCGGTAGACTGTTCCCAGCCTAGCGGTGTGGTATCGGGATGACTGGCGGTGGCCAGCACGGGTGACAGGGTGGCGAAATCGCAGCCCAGTGCGGCGGCCTGTTCCAGTTCTGCAGCGTTGTGGCAGGAAGCGGCCAGCCAGCGCCCTTCCGGTAGTGGTCGTGGTTGACCGGCAAAGGCGGGCAACTGTGCGGAAGTCAGGTGCCAGCCGGCAGACTCAAAGGACAGGATGTCGTCCAGCTCGCCCTTGAGCAGCAAGGTGGTGGAAGCCGGCAAATCGGCCAGCAGACGCTCGGCCAGTGTGCGATAAGCGTTGCGTTCAAGCCGGGGCGCACGCAGTTGAATCAGGCGGATGCCTTGGGCTGCAGCGGTGATTACACCCTGATATAACAGCTCGCTGTCGATCAGGTCGGGCGTGACCAGATAGCGGTCGGGCAGTTGAATTGCCCGTACGATAGGCCGGTTGGCTGCCGGCAGCGGAATACTGTTTAACTGGCCGGGTGTGACCCACTGCATCGGCTGGCCTTCGGCGCCCTGTGGGGCACCGCCAAAGGCCATGACCCGAAACACCTCCAGCAGCACATGCAGGTCGGGATACTGGTAGGGAATGCTGATCAGCGGCGTGGCGGTGGTGACTTCAATCGCCAGTTCTTCACGGATTTCCCGGGCCAGCGCATCGGTTATCGCTTCGCCGGGTTCGCATTTGCCGCCGGGAAACTCCCACAGCCCGCCCTGGTGCTTGTCGCTGGCACGGCGGGTCAGCAAAATTTGGCCTCGTCCGTTTTCGATAACGGCGACTGCCACCCGTATGTGTTTGCTCAAGATTTCGGCTCCGGTTTGGGCTGGGCCTGCCACAGTACTTCCTGGCAGCCCTGGTGCAGGGCAATGATACGGGCTGCCACAAAGAGCAGGTCGGACAGCCGGTTGATAAAGGCCAATACTTCAGAGCGCTGCGGCTCGGTCTGGTGCAGTTGCTGACAGCGGCGCTCGGCGGTGCGGGCCTCGCAGCGGCACAGGTGCGCCTGGGCAATCAGCAGTGATCCGCCGGGCAGGATAAAGTCTTTGAGCGGCGGCAGTTGCGCCGTCCACTGGTCGATCTGCTGTTCCAGTTGTTGCGTATGGGCGGTTTGCACCACCTGATACTGGGGCATGGCCAGTTCGCCGCCCAGATCAAACAGCAGGTGCTGCCAGGGGGCCAGTGCGTCGATGACCTGTTGCAGTGCAGGTTTGGCGGCCTGTTCGTGCCGCAGGCCGGCCAGCAGTACGCCCAGCTGGCTGTTGAGCTGGTCCAGTGCGCCAATGGCTTCAAAGCGGGGATGGCTTTTTGGCAGGCGGCTGCCATCGGCCAGTCCGCTGAGGCCGTCGTCTCCGGTTTGCGTGTATACCTTGCTGATGCGGTTGCCCATGCTGTGTCCTAGAGTGTTGAAAAAGAACACAGCTTGCCACGGGCGGGCGCCGGGGACAAATACGGCTTAGTCGTCGGGCAGGCCCAGCTGGCGCAGGTGCTGTTGCAGTTGCCGGTGCAACGCAGTCAGCTGTGGGCAGTCAAGACCCAGTTGCTGGCACTGTTGCAGGGCAAAGCCGGTGATATAGCGGATTTCGGTGCGCCGCTGCTGCTGCACATCCTGCAGCATGGAGGAACGATTGGCAGCGGTGTTGCGGATTACCTGCAGGGCAGTGGCGGGCAGGTCCTGCGCAGCCTCTGGCTGGCCGGCTGCGTGCAGCAGTTGTTGCAGTTCGGCTGCCAGCACCTTGATTTGACTGGTGTGTTGCGCCAGTTCGCCATTGCGGCACTGGTGGATCACCGTGAGTGGATTGATCAGACAGTTGATGGCCAGCTTGCGCCAGAGCACGGGAAAAATATCGTTTTGCCACTGGCAGGCGATGCCCGTCTGTTGCAGGCTGGCCAGCCAGCCGGGCGCTTCGTTGCCACCATGCAGGCTGCCAATCAGCGTTTGTCCGGCACCGGCATGTACGCAGTCGAACGGCGCCTGCAGCCAGGCCCCCTCGGTGCTGCTGCCAACCAGAACCGGCAAATCCGGCACCTGGGCCGCAACCTCCTGCTGGCTGCCAATGCCGTTTTGCAACAACAGCAACTGGCTGCCGGCCTGCAGGCGGTGGCGGATGCCGGCCACGGCGCTGGCGGCAGCATGGGCCTTGGTGGCGACAATCAGGCGCTGGATGGCTGTGCTGGACGTTGCGGTTTCTGCGGGCAGGGTAAGGGGGTGGCGCTGCTGGTGCAGGTCGGTAAAAAATAGCCGGTTGTGGCCGGCCTGAAACTGTTCAAAGGCAGCAGGACGCAGGATCAGCCGCACCGGATGGCCGGCCAGCTGCAGGCGGGCGGCCCACAGGCAGCCAAGGCTGCCGCCGCCCAGAATGTGCCAGCTCATGAGTGGGCTGGAGCAGGCTGGATGTGCCGGATCCGGCGGTAGTCTTCATTTGAGTCCAGCTCGTTGCGCAACAGGTGCAGGATGTGCTGGGCATCGCCCGGAATGGAGGATGCAGCGAAAGCCAGCATGGCTGTGGCTACTTCCAGTTGAAAAGGGCCGTCGGCCGCCTGTAGTGGCTGCAGGTTCAGGGCGTTATGCAGACGGCTGAAGCTCTGGGCGGTAAACAGGCTGTTGCTTTCCATCAGGGCGGTCAGGACAAACTCGTTGCCGGAGGTGCGGGCCAGAAAATCCAGGGGGCGCACCAGACGGCTCAAGCGTCGTGAAACTTCCATCAGCAAGTCGCGGTGCACGCTGTTGGCAGGCAGGTTGTCAACCCTGAACAGGAGAATGGCCATCTGGCCGCCCCGGGACTCCAGGTGACGGAGGTTGCGCTCCAGGGTTTGCTCCAGGCTGCGCATGTTGCCGAGCTGGGTCAAAGGGTCGAGCAGGCTGAATTGCTGCAGCGACTCCAGCTGTTGTTGCATGTCATGCTGGCTGTTGCGTTGTTGCTGCAGGTGCAGCGTCATGCGGGCAGCCGCCTTGAGCTTGGGTACCAGCTGTTCATGGATGCAGGCTTTGTTGATGAAGTCGTCCACGCCCTGGTCAAAGGCCTGGCTGAGGGCGCTTGAGCCGTCCTTGCCGGTCATCAGGATGACGTAGGTGTAATGACCGCTGATGGCATCCTGGGCGCGAATGCGGCGTACCAGCTCGAGACCGTCCATCTCGGGCATCAGCCAGTCGGCCAGCAGAATGTGTGCGGGCTGCGTGGACAGGCTTGAGAGTGCTTCACGGGCGCTGGCTGCCTGGCGAATTTGCCCGTAACCGGCCTGGCCGAGCGTGCGACGAATCATAGCGGCAGAAAAGCGGGTGTCGTCAACAATAAGGATGCTGGGCATGAAATCCGGCATGGAGTACCTGTACAGTGCATGCTGCGGGGCGTTTGCGTCATGTCCGGGGTGCAGGGGTTTGCTATACTGCGCAACCGTCAGCCGGGGCGGACAACAACAGTCAAGTGGCATCCATGGTAGCAAAAAGCTTGCATGGATGCATGGTGGCGTTGAACGCAATTGAAGCAAACAGGAGGATGTAATGCCGTCTTTTGATGTAGTGTCCGAACTGGACAAGCATGAAGTAACCAATGCTGTGGACAATGCAGCCAAAGAGCTGGACCGCCGCTATGACCTGAAAGGCAAAGCCAGCATCGAGTTTTCGGACAAAACCATTCAGCTCACTGCCGAGGCTGATTTCATGCTGGAGCAGCTGCTGGAAATCATCCGGTTGTCACTGGTCAAACGCAAGGTTGATATTCAGTGTCTTGAGGTCAAGGAGCCCTATGCCTCGGGCAAGGTGATGCGCCAGGATGTGGTGTTGCGCGAAGGCATCGACAAGGAGCTGGCCAAGAAAATTGTGGCCCTGATCAAGGATGGAAAATTCAAGGTACAGGCAGCCATTCAGGGCGAGCAGGTCAGGGTAACCGGCAAGAAACGTGATGACTTGCAGGAAGTCATGGCCCTGCTGCGTGGCCAGTCGCTGGGCATGCCGCTGCAGTTCACCAATTTTAGGGATTGATGACGACCCGTTCGTCAGGAGTTGACATTGTGAGTGATCGATGGAGCCGGATGTGGGGGGTGGTACTGCTGGCGGGTGCGCTGACGGCCTGCGGGCTGAGTCCGCAACAGGTGCAGCCGCAGCCGCAGTTGACCGGGCGCTATGCCGTAGTGGCGCAGGGTCAGCAGGTGCAGGTGACGGTGCGTGATGGTCGTTCCTCGCCGGTGCTGGGTACCCGTGGCGGTCTGTATCAGGGCAATCAGCTGACTGCCGATGCGGCAGTGCTGGTGCGCGGTTTGCAGGCCGAAGCGGAAGGCGGCTTGCGGCAGCAGGGTTTTCAGCCTGCAGGCCGGGCCGAGCGGCAGCTGGAGCTGGTGCTGACCGGGCTGACCTATGAGGTTGTTGATGGCAGGACTGCTTTTGGCGAAGTACGTTTGTCCGCTACCCTGCTGACGAAGTTGCATAGGGACGGGGCAAATTATCAGGCCGAGTATGTGGCCCGGCTGAACAAGGGGTTCGTCAAGGCACCCTCGGCTGCAGCCAACGATGCACTGGTCAGCCAGGTGCTGACGGATGCCTTGCAGCGCCTGTTTGAAGACCAGGCGGCCGCCCGCTTTCTGGCGCAGTGAGTGGCGCCCGGATGCTGAAACCACCTGTTGTCCTGATTATGGGGCCGACTGCTTCCGGTAAAACCGATCTGGCGCTGGAGCTGGCGCAGCATCTGCCCTGTGATCTGGTCAGCGTTGATTCGGCACTGGTGTACCGGGGGATGGATATAGGTACCGCCAAACCGGAGCCGGAGCTGCTGAAAGCCTTTCCCCACGCCCTGATTGATATTCTGGATCCGGCGCAAAGCTATTCTGCTGCGGCGTTCCGCCAGGATGCGCTGACCCTGATCGAACAATCAATCGCCCGTCAGCGCTTGCCGGTACTGGTGGGTGGCACCATGCTGTACTACAAGGCGCTGCTGGATGGCCTGGCCGATATGCCGCAGTCCTGTCCGCAGGTCAGGGCACAGCTGGAGCTGAAACTGGCGGAGCAGGGGGTGACGGCGCTTCATGGCGAACTGCAGCAGCTTGATGCCGCTACTGCTGCCCGCCTGCATGTCAATGATGCCCAGCGCATTCTGCGGGCGCTGGAGGTGTGGCAGGTGAGTGGAGAAACCATGAGCGCCCACCTGCAACGCCAGCAGCAACAGCGGCTGGAGCTTCCTTTCAGGCCGCTGGCTTTTGCCGTGGCGCCGGCCCTGCGCAGCCTGCTGCATGAACGCATTGCACAACGTTTTTCATTGATGCTGGAACAAGGCTTTGTTGACGAGGTCGAAGCCCTCAAGCAGCGACCGGACCTGCATCAGGACTTGCCGTCGATGCGGGCTGTAGGTTACCGGCAGGTATGGGGCTATCTGGACGGCGAATATGGTCGGGCCGAAATGCAGGACCGGGGTGTTGCCGCAACCCGGCAGCTGGCCAAACGGCAACTGACCTGGCTGCGCAGCTGGCCTGATCTGGAATGGATTGACAGCCTGGCGCAAAACAAACTGGAGCAGCTCTTGAAAAAGCTCTAAGCTGGCTCCATATTGCAAACGTTGTATTTTTCATTGGCGTCCGGCATGGTGCTGGCGCATGTTTTTCCTTTTTGGGAGTAAAGAATTATGTCAAAAGGGCACAGCTTACAAGACCCTTACCTGAACCTGCTGCGCAAGGAGCGGGTGCCGGTGTCCATTTATCTGGTCAATGGCATCAAGCTGCAAGGGCAGATCGAGTCGTTTGACCAGTTTGTCATTCTGTTGAAAAACACTGTCAGCCAGATGGTGTACAAGCATGCTGTATCTACTGTAGTACCCAGTCGTCCGGTTCGCTTGCCGAGCCTTGATGAAGACGGGGACGGACAGGACGAGCTCTGATTCCTGACGAGCGCCAGACCATGGAGAGCGCAGGCGAGCGCCCGGTTAACCGGGCGCTACTGGTGCATATCCAGAGCCAAAGGGCTGATGGTCAGGAAGATCCGGACGAGTTTTATGAGCTGGCTCTTTCGGCGGGTGCTGAAATTGCCGGCTTTTTCCGTGTCAGCCGCAGCCAGCCCACGGCACGCTTTCTGATTGGTACCGGCAAGGTCGAAGAGCTGGCTGGCGAGGTGGAACGCCTGGAAGCCGGGTTGGTAATCTTTAACCAGATGCTGACACCCAGTCAGGAGCGAAACCTGGAAAGGGCGCTGGGCTGTCGGGTGCTGGACCGGATTGGCCTGATTCTCGATATCTTTGCGATGCGCGCCCGTACCCATGAGGGCAAGCTGCAGGTTGAGCTGGCCCAGCTGGAGCATATCAGTACCCGTCTGGTGCATAGCCGTACCGGCTTGAGCCGCCAGCAGGGTGGTATCGGTTTGCGGGGGCCGGGCGAGACCCGGCTGGAAACTGATCGCCGCCTGCTGCGGATCCGGATGCGGCAGTTGCGGGCCCGGCTGGAAAAAGTACGCAACCAGCGTGGTCTGGCCCGGCGCGGACGCAGTCGGGCCGAGGTTCCGGGGCTGTCGCTGGTGGGCTACACCAACGCTGGCAAGTCAACCCTGTTCAATGCGCTGACAGCCGCATCGGTGTATGCGGCTGACCAGCTGTTTGCCACCCTTGATCCGACTGTCCGCCGGCTGGAAGTCCCCCGGCTGGGTGCGGTTACCCTGGCTGATACGGTGGGTTTTATCCGGCATCTGCCGCACCAGCTGGTCGAGGCGTTTCATGCCACGCTGGAAGAAACCACCGGTGCCGATCTGCTGCTGCATGTGGTTAATGCCAGTGCGGGGGAGCGTGACGGCCAGATGGAGCAGGTGCAGGCGGTGTTGCAGGAAATCGGTGCCGGCCAGGTACCGGTGCTGGAAGTGTTCAATAAAATTGATGCGCTGGATGCGGTGCAGCCGCAGATCCAGCGTGATGCTCAAGGGTTGCCGGTGCGGGTCTGGTTGTCGGCCCGCGACGGCGATGGCCTGGAGCTGTTGTTGCAGGCACTGCGTGAGCGGCTGCTGCCCGAACTGTATCAGGCGCACGTGGTGCTTCCGCCAGCCCGGGGCCGCTTGCGAGCGCTGTTGTTTGCGGCCGATGCGGTACGAAGTGAGCAGTTTGACAGCCAGGGCAACAGTGTATTGCAGTTGAGCTTGTCGCTGGTGGATATGAAACGCCTGCTGGGCCAGGAAGACATGAGCCTGGAAGTGTTTCATGCAACCTTTGCCCGGGCACCAGACTCAATAGAGACATGACGTGAATAGCGGGCTGCCTTACAATGGCTGTCTTTTTAAACCTAAACCATGACGGCAGCGCCGTTGACCTACCTTTGATTGGAGAATGCTATGGCCTGGAATGAGCCGGGTGGCAACTCGAATGACCAGGATCCCTGGGGCAATCGAAATAAAAAAGGCGGAGGCCGTCAGGGTCCGCCGGAGCTGGATGAGGCTTTTCGCAAGTTGCAGGACAACCTGAACGGTTTGTTTGGCGGCAAGAAAAACAAAAGCGGCAAGGGTAATGCTTCGCTGGTGGTTCTGCTGATTGCACTGGTACTGGGTGCTTTCTGGTTGACCAAGGCCATCTACGTGGTGGATGAGCAGGAGCAGGCGGTGATTCTGCGCTTTGGCAAGTACCATGAAACCGTAGGTCCGGGCCTGAATATCTATTTTCCGCCGGTTGAGGTCAAGTTTCAGCACAATGTCACCCGTGAACGCGCCTATAGCCGTCAGGGGCCGATGCTGACCGAGGATGAAAACATTATTGAAGTGCCGCTGACCGTGCAGTACAAAATCAGCAATCTGCAAGATTTCGTACTCAACGTGGAGCGCCCGGAAGCCAGTCTGGAACATGCGACAGAAAGTGCCCTGCGTCACGTGGTTGGTTCTACTGCCATGGACCAGGTGCTGACCGAGGGTCGTGAATTGCTGGCGGTGGATGTCAAGGAGCGGCTGCAGCGCTTCCTGGATTTGTACCGTACCGGCATCGCTGTTACCCAGGTCAACGTACAGAATGCCCAGGCACCCCGTGAAGTGCAGGATGCCTTTGATGACGTGATCCGTGCCCGTGAAGACGAGCAGCGCGAGAAAAACAACGCTGAAACCTATGCCAACGGCGTGGTGCCCGAGGCACGTGGTCTGGCGCAGCGCATTCTGGAAGAAGCCAATGGTTACCGCGACGAAGTCGTGGCCCGGGCCGAGGGTGAGGCGGAGCGTTTCAACAAACTGCTGGCCGAGTACAGCAAGGCGCCGCAAGTGACCCGCCAGCGCCTGTATCTGGAGACCATGGAAGAGATGTACAGCAATTCCAGCAAGGTGTTGCTCAGCGGAGATCAGGGCCAGAACAGCCTGATGTACCTGCCGCTGGACAAGCTGATGGAAGGGCGGGCAGCTGCCGACGGCAGCCGGCGAGCCGATGCTGACAACAGCAGTGCTGCAGCCGTCACGCCTGCGGCTACCTCCGATCTGATTGAGTCCCAGTCCCGCACCCAGCGTAACAGGAGCCGATAAATGAGCGGTAAAACATTATTTTCCCTGATTGCCGCCGCCGTACTGGTGCTGGTGGGCTGGAACAGCTTTTATATTGTGGCGCAAACCGAGCGTGCAGTGTTGCTGCAATTCGGCAAGGTGTCGCAGTCGGATGTGCAGCCGGGTTTGCACCTGAAGATTCCCTACGTCAACCAGGTACGCAAGTTTGATGGCCGGCTGTTGACGCTGGACGCTCCGACCCAGCGTTTTCTGACCCTGGAGAAAAAAGCGGTGATGGTGGATGCCTTCGCCAAATGGCGGGTGGCCAATGCCGATCAGTACTACACCGCAACCTCGGGCATTAAACAGGTGGCCGACGAGCGTCTGGCACGCCGTCTGGAGGCTGGCCTGCGTGACCAGTTCGGCAAGCGCACCCTGCATGAAGTGGTGAGTGGCCAGCGCGACGAGTTGATGGCCAACATTACCGCTTCGCTGGACAAACT
This sequence comes from uncultured Thiopseudomonas sp., assembly GCA_964567275.1. Taxonomy (GTDB): domain Bacteria; phylum Pseudomonadota; class Gammaproteobacteria; order Pseudomonadales; family Pseudomonadaceae; genus Thiopseudomonas. The sequence goes on from CAZMLX010000015.1 coordinate 12,083, forward strand.
GGCGCGCAAAGAGCTGGGGATCGAGGTGGTTGATGTCCGGGTCAAAGCCATTGACCTGCCCCGGGAAGTCAACCGCAGTGTATTTGAGCGGATGAATTCGGAGCGGGCACGTGAAGCGCGCGAGCACCGGGCCAAGGGCAAGGAGCTGGCGGAGGGAATTCGTGCCGATGCTGACCGCCAGCGGCGGGTGCTGTTGGCCGAGGCTTACCGGGAGTCAGAGGAAATTCGTGGTGACGGTGACGCCCGCTCAACCGCCATTTACGCTGAAGCCTACGGCAAGGATGCAGAGTTTTATGCGTTTTATCGCAGCTTGCAGGCTTACCGTGACAGCTTTTCCGAGAAGAGCGACATTCTGCTGTTGACACCGGATAGCGAGTTTTTCCGCTATATGCAGCAGGTCAAACCCTGACCGGTGCGGGTGCGCTGCCAGCCGGCACGCACCCGCCATCTGGCAGGCGTCTAAATAACTGTAAATACTCTGTGTGTTTTGCTAAACTGCGCTGCTGTATGCGCATGTACAGGCAGATTCCAGAGCGCAGGTGTCCAGTCAGGCGCCTTATTCAACCAGCCGGGGCCTTCCCGGTTTTTTTACGTATACACATGTGAATTCAAGCGGTGGCCGGCTTCGGCAAGGGCACACAAGGGTCAACGAGGAAAACAGATGGCAACCCTGGAACGATGGTTACTGCCCGACGGCATTGAAGAGGTCCTGCCGCCACTGGCTGCACAGGTGGAGCAGTCGCGCCGCCAGGTATTGGACCTGTTTGCCGGGTGGGGCTACGAATTCGTCGTCACTCCCCATATCGAATTTCTGGACTCGCTGCTGACCGGTGTCGGCAGGGAGCTGGCACTGCGCACCTTCAGCGTGACCGACCCGATGAGCGGCCAGCTGATGGGCTTTCGTGCCGATATTACCCCGCAAGTGGCACGGATGGATGCTCACAGTTTGCGCCGCGAAGGCCCAAGCCGGCTGTGTTATGCCGGCAGTGTAGTACACGCCCGTCCCCGGGCATTGTCCACCTCGCGCAGCCCGATTCAGCTGGGTGCCGAATTGTTTGGCGATGCCAGCCCGGCAGCCGATGTAGAAATCATCAGCCTGATGCTGGAAACCCTGCAACAGGCCCGTATCGAAAAATTGCACCTGGACCTGGGCCATGTTGGCGTGTTCCGTGGCCTGGCCCGGGCGGCAGGGCTGGATGCCGAAACCGAAGAACGCCTGTTTGCCGCCCTGCAACGCAAGGCGGTAACCGATGTGGCCGAACTTGCCGCAGACCTGTCCGCCGAGCTGGCCGGCATGCTCAAGGCACTGTGCAGCCTGTGTGGCGGCTATGAAGTGCTGGAGCAGGCACGCAAGGTGCTGGATGGCGCGCCCCGGGCAGTGCGTGCCGCACTGGACGAGCTGCAACAGGTGGCCGACGTGCTGATCCAGCGCTACCCGCAGATTCCGGTTTATTTTGACCTGAGTGAACTGCGCGGCTACAACTATCACACCGGCGTGGTGTTTGCCGCCTTTGTACCGGGCGTAGGGCACTCCATTGCCCAGGGCGGGCGCTATGACGATATCGGAGCCGTGTTTGGCCGCTCCCGCCCGGCCACCGGATTTTCTACCGACCTCAAAACCCTGGTCAGCCTGGGTCAGCCTGCCGGTCACTCACAGGCCAGCGCCATCTGGGCGCCGGCCAGTGCTGATGCCGGTTTGTGGCAAGCGGTTTGTCGGCTGCGGACGCAGGGCGAAACCGTAATTCAGGCCCTGACCGGGCAGACTGGTGCGGACGCCGCCCGCGCCGGTTGCAATCGCCAGCTGGTGCAGATTGACGGCCACTGGGTTACACAACAGATTTGATTAATGGTGCTGCCGTCATGACGGGTGGCAGTGCGGATTTTGCGCAAAGAGGGCACTTACCAATGGGTAAAAATGTGGTCATTCTCGGCACCCAGTGGGGCGACGAGGGCAAAGGCAAGATTGTCGACCTGCTGACCGATCAGGCACAGGCCGTTGTACGTTTCCAGGGTGGCCACAACGCCGGCCATACGCTGGTGATTGACGGCGAAAAAACCGTGCTGCACCTGATTCCGTCCGGCATCCTGCGTGATAACGTCGAGTGCATGATCGGCAATGGTGTGGTGCTGTCGCCCGAAGCGCTGATGAAGGAAGTTATCAAACTGGAAGAAAAGGGTGTGCCCGTGCGCGAGCGCCTGCGCATCAGCCCGTCCTGTACCCTGATCCTGCCGTATCACGTGGCGCTGGACCAGGCCCGTGAAGCCTGCCGCAACGAAGGCAAGATCGGCACCACCGGCCGTGGTATCGGTCCGGCCTACGAAGACAAGGTGGCACGCCGCGGCCTGCGCGTGGCCGACCTGTTCGACGCCGAGCGCTTTGCCGCCAAGTTGAAAGAAGTAATGGACCTGCACAACTTTGCGCTGGAGCACTTCTACAAGGTTGAGCCGGTGTGCTACGACACCGTGCTGAAAGAAGCACTGTCCTATGCCGACACCCTCAAGCCACTGATGCAGGACGTTACCGCCCGTTTGCACGAGCTGCGCAAGCAGGGTGCCCACATCATGTTTGAAGGTGCCCAGGGCGCACTGCTGGACATCGACCACGGTACCTATCCCTATGTGACCAGCTCCAGCACTACCGCGGGTGGTACCGCTACCGGTTCCGGTTTCGGCCCGCTGTATCTGGACTACATTCTGGGTATCACCAAAGCCTACACCACCCGTGTTGGCTCGGGTCCGTTCCCGACCGAGCTGTTTGACGATATCGGTGCCCGGCTGGCAGAAAAAGGCCACGAGTTTGGCTCTACCACTGGCCGTGCCCGTCGTTGCGGCTGGTTTGATGCGGTGATTCTGCGTCGCACCGCCGAGATCAACAGCATCTCCGGCCTGTGCCTGACCAAACTGGACGTGCTGGACGGTCTGGAAACGGTCAAGATTTGCATCGGTTACCAGACTGCCGATGGCAAAGTGCTGACCGAAGCTCCGACCGAAGCCGACAGCTACAACGCACTGACCCCGGTCTATGAAGAAATGCCCGGCTGGAGCGAGTCCACTGTGGGACTGACCAGCATGGAGCAACTGCCTGCTGCTGCGCTGGCCTATGTGAAGCGTCTTGAGGAGCTGGTGGGTACACCGGTTGATATCGTCTCTACCGGTCCCGACCGTAACGAGACCATAGTGCTGCGTCATCCCTATGCCTGATTGACTGCTATTGCAGTGGTTAGCGAACCGGCCCCTGTTTTGCGCAGCGGGCCGGTTTTTGTTTGGGTCCGGCAATGGTTTAATGCTTGGGTAACAGGCATTCAGACAACAGGAGAACGAGGGCATGAACAGCAAGCTGGCCGACGTCGGCCTGACCATCTTCAGCCAGATGACCCAGCTGGCCCGCCAGCACGGGGCTTTGAATCTGGCCCAGGGTTTTCCCGATTTTGATGCGCCACTGGCGCTCAGGGAGGCGCTGGCCCGCCATGTGATGGCCGGTGCCAATCAGTATGCCCCGATGACCGGGATGCCCCAGCTGCGTGAGCAGGTGGCCGGAGTGATCCGCCAGCGCCAGGGTATTGAGCTGTGTCCAGAGCAGGAAATTACCATTACTCCGGGGGCAACCCAGGCCATTTTCTGTGCCATCCAGGCGTTGGTGCATGCCGGCGATGAAGTCATAGTGTTCGATCCCTGCTATGACAGCTATGAGCCGGCGGTACGACTGGCCGGTGGCCGGACTGTACATGTGCCGCTGACTGCCGATTTTGGCTATGACTGGGACGCTTTTGCTGCAGCGCTAACCGGTAAAACCCGGTTGGTGATCATCAACAGCCCGCATAATCCCAGTGGCAGCCTGATCGGGCGCACCGATCTGGACCGCTTGGCCCAGCTGACTGAGTCCGCCGGCATTTATGTGCTGAGCGACGAGGTATATGAGCACCTGGTGTTTGATGGCCAAATCCACCAGAGCGTGCTGGCGCATCCACAATTACGGGCCCGGGCCTGCGTGGTCAGCTCCTTTGGCAAGAGCTTTCATGTCACCGGCTGGAAAACAGGCTATCTGGTGGCACCGCCGGGGCTGACCGAAGAAGTACGCAAGGTTCACCAGTTTGTCAGCTTCTGCGCCGCTACCCCGATCCAGATGGCGCTGGCAGACTTTATGCGCACCTGCCCGCAACATATTGTCGGGCTGTCCGTTTTCTATCAGGCCAAACGTGACCTGCTGTGCCAGGGTTTGCAGGGGTCGCTATTCAGCCTGAGGCCTTCACCGGGCACCTATTTTCAGCTGGTTGATTACAGCGCCATCCGCAATGATCTGGATGATGTCGCCATGGCCCACTGGCTGACGGCAGAGAAGGGCATTGCAGCCATTCCATTATCGGTGTTTTATCAGCAACCGCCTGCCGGACAACGGCTGCTCCGGTTGTGCTTTGCCAAGCGTGAACAAACCTTGCACCAGGCGCTGGAGCTGATGCAGTCCATCGGACGCTAAGGGCCGGAGCATGGTGCAGCGCAAGATCATTCACGTGGATGCCGACTGTTTCTATGCTGCAGTCGAGATGCGTGAGGACAGTAGGTTAGCCGGAAAGCCGGTAGCGGTGGGCGGCGATGCCCGTCAGCGGGGTGTGGTTGCAACCTGCAATTACGAGGCCCGGCAGTGGGGGATACATTCGGCGATGTCGATGGCACGTGCGGTAGAGCAGTGCCCGGAGCTGGTGATCGTCAGGCCCCGCATGGACCTGTACCGCCAGGTGTCACAGCAGATTCACGCCATTTTGCAAGACTACACCGAGCAGATCGAGCCGCTGTCGCTGGATGAAGCCTTTCTGGATGTCACCGAAGGCGAACGTTGTCAGGGTAGTGCTACCCGCATGGCGCAGGAAATTCGCAGCCGTGTTTGGCAGGATTTGCGGCTGGTGGTATCGGCCGGTGTGGCGCCCAACAAGTTTCTGGCCAAAATTGCTTCGGATTGGCGCAAGCCTAACGGTCTGTTTGTGATCACCCCGGACGAGGTGGACGATTTTGTTTTGCAGCTGCCGGTTGGCAAGCTGCACGGAGTCGGCAAGGTAACGGCAACCCGGCTTGAGCGGATGGGCGTGCGTGACTGCCGGCAACTCCAGGCGATAGACCGGCTGGAACTGGTCCGCCAGTTTGGCAAGTTTGGCGAGCGGTTGTGGCAGCTGGCCCGGGGGATTGATGACCGGCCGGTGGAAGCCAATGGCCGTCGTCAGAGTGTCAGCGTGGAAGAAACCTACCCCAGAGACCTGCCGAATCTGGCTGCCTGTCTGGATGAAGTACCGGTGCTGATGGCCAGCCTGCAACGGCGGCTGGCCCGGCTGGACGAGTATTACCGGATTGACCGTCCTTACGTCAAAATCCGCTTTCATGACTTTACCCAGACTACACTGGAGCAAGCCGGTGCGCTGGTTAGCCAGGAGCGGTTTGGCATGATGCTGGCCGCCGCCTATGCCCGGGGCAACAAGCCGGTACGGCTGTTGGGCATTGGGGTGCGGCTGGATGATTTGAAGGGGCGGGCGGAACAGCTGGAACTGAATTTGAATGTGAGTTCGGGGTCAGAGTAATAATTCCATGAATTATTACTCTGACCCCGAACTCTTTAGGCTTAGACGTTAAAGCGGAAGTGCATGACATCGCCATCCTTGACGATGTAGTCCTTGCCTTCCAGACGCCATTTGCCGGCTTCTTTGGCGCCGGCTTCGCCGCTGTACTGGATGAAGTCGTCGTAGGCGACCACTTCGGCGCGGATAAAACCTTTCTCAAAGTCGGTGTGGATCACGGCAGCGGCTTGCGGTGCGGTAGCACCGACGCGCACGGTCCAGGCGCGGACTTCTTTCACGCCGGCGGTGAAGTAGGTTTGCAGCTTGAGCAGCTCGTAACCGGCGCGGATGACACGGTTCAGGCCGGGCTCTTCCAGACCGAGTTCCTCAAGGAACATGTCCTTGTCTTCGCCGTCTTCCAGCTCGGACAGTTCGGCTTCGATCTTGTTGCACACCGGCACCACAATGGCGTCTTCGGCGGCGGCAATTTCGCGTACCACGTCCAGGTAAGGGTTGTTGTCGAAACCGTCTTCGGCCACGTTGGCGATGTACATCACCGGCTTGGTGGTGAGGAAGTGAAAGCCCTTGACGATGCGCAGGTCTTCCGCATCCCAGTCCTTGATCAGGGAGCGGGCGGGTTTGGCGGCCTCAAAGTGGGCCAGCAGTTTTTCCAGCAGTTCTTTCTGGCGGATGGCGTCCTTGTCACCGCCTTTGGCGGTGCGTGCGATGCGTTGCAGCTGTTTTTCGCCGCTTTCCAGGTCAGCAAAGATCAGCTCAAGATCAATGATCTCGATGTCGCGTTTGGGGTCGACACTGTTGGCAACGTGAATGATGTTTTCATCGTCAAAGCAGCGTACGACGTGGGCAATGGCATCGGTTTCACGGATGTTGGCCAGAAACTGGTTGCCCAGTCCTTCGCCCTTGGAGGCTCCCTCGACCAGACCGGCAATGTCGACAAACTCCATGGTGGTCGGCAGTACCCGCTCGGGCTTGACGATCTCGGCTAGCGCAGTCAGGCGTGGGTCGGGCATAGGCACGATGCCGCTGTTGGGCTCGATGGTGCAGAACGGGAAGTTTTCGGCGGCGATGCCGGATTTGGTCAATGCATTGAACAGGGTGGACTTGCCTACGTTGGGCAGGCCCACAATACCGCAGTTAAAACCCATGGTGTTGTACCTTGCAGGTTAGGCCTTGAAGCTGTGCAGCTGCTGCATGGCGCGCGACAGTTCGCCATCGAGAATGTCAGGCAGCACGCCCAGGGCATGGTCAATGGTGGCGTCGATCAGATCTTGCTCGTTGCGTGGGGCGCGGCCCAGCACATAGCCGGTCACCTGGCTGGCGTGGCCGGGGTGGCCAATGCCGATACGCAGACGATGAAAGGAATTCTGGTTGGCCAGGCGGGCAATGATGTCCTTGAGGCCGTTGTGTCCGCCGTGTCCGCCGCCTTGCTTGAGTTTGCAGGTGCCGGGCGGAATATCCAGTTCGTCATGGGCGACCAGGATTTCATCGGGCTGGATACGGAAAAAGTTGGCCAGTGCGCTGACGGCTTGGCCGCTGCGGTTCATAAAGGTGGTGGGAACCAGCAGACGGATGTCCTGGCCCTTGTGGCTGAATTTTGCCGTCAGGCCAAAATATTTTTTGTCGGCGCTCAGTGGACAGTGCAGCTGTTCGGCCAGGCGTTCGACAAAAAAAGCCCCTGCATTGTGGCGGGTATTGGCATATTCAGGACCGGGATTTCCCAGGCCAACAATAAGTTTGACCGCACTCACAGCAGGGGCTCCTTGTTGCAGCAGGCCGATTATTCTTCGGCAGCCGCTTCGCCTTCTTCGCTTTCTGCGTCGCTGGCAGCCGCTACGCGGGAGGCGTTAACGCTGACAACCGCCTGGTCGTTTTCAGCCAGCAGTACAACGAACTCAACACCGGCAGGGGCCTTGATTTCGGACAGGTGAATGGTCTGACCGACTTCCAGGTTGGCCACGTCAACTTCGATGGCTTCTGGCAGGTCTTTTGGCAGGCAGGTGATTTCCACTTCGGGTGCAGGACGGAAGATTTCGCCACCGTCACGCTTGACGCCTACGCAGTCTTCTTCGTTGAGCAGCACCACGGGTACCAGGGCGGTCAGCTTCTGGCCGGCAACGATGCGGATGAAGTCGGCGTGCAGAACAAAGCCCTTGGCAGGATGACGCTGCAGGTCTTTCATCATCACGTCCTGCTTCTTGCCATCGAGGTTGATGGTCAGGATGCTGCTGTAGCAGGCATCGTTGAGCAGCAGCTTGGCAACTTCGCGGTTTTCGAGGGAGATGGACTCTGCCTCTTTGCCGGCGCCGTAAATTACGGCAGGAACCAGGTCGGCGTTACGACGCAGGCGGCGGCTCGCACCTTTCCCCAGGTCGTTACGCACTTGTGCGTTGAGGGTAAATTCGCTCATTGGATACTCCAGTAAAAAAACACTGCCCGGAACTTGCGACCAGTCCGGGCATGTGGTGGTGGCCTTTGCAGGCCGTGGGTTCAGTGCCGGTTAACGGAACATGGCACTGATGGATTCTTCGTTGCTGATGCGGCGTACCGCTTCAGCAACCAGTGGCCCGATA
>CAZMLX010000016.1:0-20146 GCA_964567275.1 uncultured Thiopseudomonas sp.
GCAGACCGCGGCCACGAGCGCCTCGGCGGGCGTGGTGGTGGGCAGCACGGTCAACAGCATCGAGGTGGTGCAGGGCCAGGCCGACCCCATGCGTTTTGATGTCAACTTCATCAGCGGTGGTGCCCGCCAGAACGTCACCAGCATGCTGACCGGTGGTGAAATGGGCGGCCTGATCCGCTACCGTGACGAAGTGCTGGACCCGACCCTCAATGCCATGGGCCGATTGGCGCTGGCCGTCAGCGACGAAATCAACCGCCAGCTGGGGCAGGGGCTGGACCTCAAAGGCAACGTCGGCGCCAATCTGTTTGGCGACCTCAACGCCGCCGAACTGATGGGGCTGCGGGTACGGCCGCTGGCTGATAACGTATCTGGCGTTACCGGTGAACTGCGCATCAACAATACCCAGCTGCTGACCACCAGCGACTACCGGCTGGAATTTGACGGCCCGGCGCCCACCGGCTACAGCGCCCGCCGCAGCAGTGACGGCGCCGTGATGACGGTAAGCCTGGATGCCAATGGTGAATTGCGGCTGGCTGACTCCCAGGGGCGGGACCAGGGCTTTTCCGTTAATATTGTTGGTGGTACCCCGGCGCCGGGTGATGTACTGATGTTGCAGCCTACCCGCCGTGGTGCTGCCGACATTGTCAGCGTGCTTGACCAGGCCGACCAGCTGGCCTTTGCCGCACCGCTGCGCAGTGAAGCCAATCTGCAAAACAAGGGTACAGGCAGTATTGGTCAGCCATCGGTGGACGTGGTGCTTGATCCGGCCAGCCTGCCGATGGACAACTTTGTAAGCGATGCGCTGAGCAAAGAGCATCTGGCTGCGCTGGACGACATCCAGCTGAACTATAACAGCGCCACCGGCACTCTGGTCTTTGCTACGCCGTTGCCGGCGGGTGTCACCATTACTGGCGTACCCGTGGAAGGTCAGCCTGCTCCGGCTGCCATTGGCAGTTTGCCGTTTGTTCCTGGCCAGACCAATGCTTTGGAGTACGCCATTGAAGTCAACGTGGGCGGTGTAACGCAAAGCTATAGCGTCAGCCAAACCCTGAGTGGCCGCCCGGAAGATGGCGACACCTTCAGTGTCAGCTTCAATCAGCATGGCGTGTCCGACAACCGCAATGCCCTGAAACTGGCCGACCTGCAAAACAAGCAGGTCGTAGGTGTGGATGCCAATATCAAGGACATCGCCACCGGCATGAGCTTTACCGATGATTATGGCAACACTATTGAACGGGTCGGTACCCTGACTGCCCAGGCTCGCCAGGATGAAATCGCCACCGATACCATCCTCAAACAGGCCGCCGACAACCGCGACTCCCTGTCCGGCGTCAACCTGGACGAAGAAGCGGCCAAGCTGATCCAGTTCGAGCAGTACTACAACGCTTCGGCCCAGATCATTCAGGTTGCCCGCAGCCTGTTCGATACCCTGATCAGTACCTTCAGGTAAGTTTGATCTCCGGGTCTGAATAAAGTGTTGCCCGGGCCCGGGGCCATGCAGGAACCCATTGCCCTGTACTGGCTCGCCATGGTTCTGTGCGGGCTGTTTTGCAGGCACAAAAAAACCGGTCAGTGACCGGTTTTTTTCGAACCTGTTGCCTTAGGCAGCAGCCAGCGCCTTCAGGTGCTGGTTCAGGCGGCTCTTGTGACGGGCAGCCTTGTTCTTGTGAATGATGCCTTTGTCGGCCATGCGGTCGATAACTGGTACAGCCTTGGCATAGGCTTCCTGGGCTTTGGCCAGGTCTTTGGCGTCCAGTGCTTTGACTACGTTTTTGATATAGGTACGTACCATGGAACGCAGGCTGGCATTGTGGCTGTTACGCTTCTCAGCCTGTTTGGCGCGTTTTTTGGCAGAAGGGCTGTTGGCCACAGTCGAACTCCTCGAATACTTCTACATGAAAGGGAAAAATGACTTGCGGATTCTGCCGGCAGCAAGGCATCTTGTCAAGTCAAAATGATGGGTGACCCGATAGCATGATGCTTGAGTTGCTGGCTGACTGCTTTTATGGTGTCGGTGTTGTCACACATTCCTCAAATTCTGGAGCCGCTATGAGCCAATCCTGTTATCCGAACCTGCTCCTGCCACTGGATCTGGGTTTTGTTACGCTTAAAAACCGCGTCATCATGGGGTCCATGCACACCGGGCTGGAAGAGCAGCCGGGTGGCTTTGAGCGGCTGGCGACCTACTTTGTCGAACGGGTCCGTGGTGGTGTTGGCTTGATGGTGACTGGCGGTATTTCGCCCAATGAGGAAGGCGTTGTATTCCAGGGTGCTGCCAAACTGACCACTGCGGAGGAGGTGCAGCAGCATCAGGTTGTAACCGATGCCGTGCGCCGGGCAGGCGGTTTGATTTGCATGCAGATTTTGCATGCGGGCCGTTATGCGTTTAGCAGCGATCCGGTAGCACCCAGTGCCATTCAGGCACCGATCAGCCCGCTTGTGCCCAGGGCGCTGGATGAGGCCGGGGTTGAGCAGCAAATTGCCGATTTTGTGCGTTGTGCCCGGCTGGCGCAGCAGGCCGGTTACCACGGCGTCGAGATCATGGGTTCGGAAGGTTACTTCATTAACCAGTTTCTGGTAACCCGCACCAATCAGCGTACGGGCCCGTGGGGTGGCGATTTTGCCAGTCGCATGCGGCTGCCGGTAGAAATTGTGCGCCGGGTACGTGAAGCGGTGGGGCCGGAGTTCATCATTATTTACCGGCTGTCGATGCTGGATCTGCTGGAGGACGGCAGCAACTGGGACGAGGTGGTACAGTTGGCCAAAGCGGTGGAGGCAGCCGGTGCCAGCATTATCAATACCGGTATCGGCTGGCACGAGGCCCGTATCCCGACCATTGCCACCAGCGTGCCACGGGGGGCCTTTGTCAGCGTCACCGCCCGGTTGCGGGGCGAGGTTGGCATTCCGCTGGTGGCCACCAACCGCATCAATACGCCCGAGGTGGCCGAGCAGGCGATTGCCAGCGGTGCTGCCGACCTGGTGTCGATGGCGCGGCCATTGCTGGCCGACCCCGAGTTCGTCAACAAGGCCGCCGCCGGTCAGGCTCAGCGAATCAATACCTGTATTGCCTGTAACCAGGCCTGCCTGGACCATACCTTTAGCGGCAAGCTGTCGTCCTGTCTGGTCAACCCCAGGGCGTGCCATGAAACCGAACTGCGTTATTTGCCGGCCAGCCAGCCGAAAAAAGTAGCGGTTATCGGGGCCGGGCCGGCTGGCATGGCGGCTGCCACGGTGGCGGCGCAGCGGGGGCATGAGGTCACCCTGTTTGATGCCGGAGCGGAAGTGGGCGGGCAGTTCAATGTCGCCAAACAGATTCCCGGCAAGGAAGAGTTTTATGAAACCCTGCGTTACTTTAGCCACCGGATTGCCGATACCGGTGTGCAGTTGCAGCTCAATACCCGGGTCAGTGCGCAGGACATTATTGCCGGCGGTTATGACGAGGTGGTGCTGGCCACCGGCATTGTGCCCCGCACCCCTGATATTCCGGGCATAGACCATCCGAAAGTGATGGGCTATTTGCAGGCCATTGCCGGGCACCGGCAGCTGGGGCAGCGGGTGGCGGTGATTGGCGCCGGTGGCATCGGCTTCGATGTTGCCGAGCTGCTGACCCACAGTGGCAAGTCAAGCAGCCTTGATGTTGAGCAGTTCTGGCGGGAGTGGGGCATTGATACCGGGCTGGTTGCCCGCGGAGGTGTGGCCGGCATTGAACCGCAGTTTGCCGGCAGCCCGCGTCAGGTATATCTGCTGCAACGCAAGCGTGGCAAGGTCGGGGCCGGACTGGGCAAGACCACCGGCTGGATTCACCGTGCCAGTCTGAACAGGAAGCAGGTACAGATGATCAATGCGGTGGAATATCTGGGTGTTGGCGATGCCGGCTTGCAGATTCGTGTTGCGGACGGCGAGCCACAGTGGCTTGAGGTGGATCAGGTAGTGATCTGTGCCGGGCAAACACCGCAACGGGAACTGTACGACGAGCTGGTGAGCGCCGGGCTCAGTGTACATCTGGCCGGGGGTGCCGATGTGGCTGCGGAGCTGGATGCCAAACGGGCGATTGATCAGGGCTCGCGGATTGCTGCTGCGCTTTGAGTCCGGCGGTCGGGTGCCACTATTGTGCCCCGATGCCGGTGCGACGGAAATTGTTTAGAGTAGCCGACGTTGCATTCAGGCCACTGGCTGCGCCAGATCATCAAGCCGCTTGCTTTTTGACGCAAGGGAAGCGGGCTCGGGTACCATGCGTGCGTCATGGGGTGTTTTGCCTTCAGCCTGTCCGGGCCGGTTTTCAGGGAGTAAAGGTTGTTATGCGTACTTATAAGGCAAATCGTCAGCAGATGACGGAAGCCATCATGTTGTTTGGTGAAAAAGGTATCGTTGCGGAGATGCTTTATCCGGAGTTTGAAGCGGTTCTGGATAACGTGGTCAGCATGCCGGAGCGGGCCGGCCAACAAGTGCGTGCCGCTTATGTGGTGATCAACCCCCGGCTGCAGGTGCGCACTGTGGTACTGTTTTTTCTGGATTTTGACGATCAGGGCCGCGCTGACCCGGGCTGGAACATTCCATTGCGTCAGCTGGTGGACAAGGCTGAACATGGGCCGGATTTGGGCGAAGGGCCGATCCGCTTTGTGTGTCGCAGCCAGACGCCAGTACCCTGGTTGCAGATGCATTTGTGGGACCCGGAACTGTCGCCGGGTCACAACCATTTACAGATGATTCGTGATGCGGTGCGGCGCAATCAGCTGCGGTTGCTGGTTGAGGATGAGCCGGTGGCTCCGGTGGGTCTGGAACGTTTGCACGTTGCTGATGAAGACAGCTGGCAGCTGCCAGGCGCTACACCGGTCGAGGTGGCGCCGGTGGTTGACCGGCGCGATCTGGAACAGCGCCGCAAGGCTGCCAGCCAGATTCGCGAGCTGCGTTTGCAGGTGCGCACGCTGGAGGCGGAACACACCCGGAGTCTGGCTGAGTTGCGTCAGCTGACCGATCAGCGGCTGCTGCGCAAAAAGGCCAGTCTTGACGAAGTGACCCGGGCAATGGCTTTGCAGCAGGAGCGCAACGAGAGTTTGCAAAAACAGGTGGAGCAATTGACCACCATTGGTATTGATGCCAAGCAGCAGCTGAAAAATCTGGCAGGGCTGGAGCGCACCCAGCTGGCGAACCTCAAGGCGCAAATGGAAGACGAGCTGCGGGCCCACAAAAAGTTTTATGAAACGGCACGGCAACAGCAGGATGTCGCCCATGCCAATAGCCTGGCCCAGGCTGAGCAGCAGCTGTTGCAACTGCGCCAGCAACTGGCGGCGGCTGTGCAGGACAACAAGCGGCTGTCGGTGGCCGCTGCATCCGGAGAGTCGGTTTTGCAGCGGCTGGACGATGAAGGTGTTTCGCTGGTGACCATTCAGCCGGGTGCGGGGCATATCACTATTCCGGTTGACGAGGTAGACGACTTTTTGGCCAGCCCGCAAGCTTACGCTGCCCGTTACTGCATGGTCAGTGAGGCCGATTACAAAATTTGGCTCAAGCATTATGAATCGCCTGCCTGCGATGCCACTATTCCGGTAACGGGCGAACTGTGTGGCCTGCCGCTGGAGCGCAAAACCCACCCCAGCCGCTTTACCCAGGGTATTTCCAACCGCTGTTCCCGGCACAGGGAGCTTTGGTAGGCTTCAGACTGTCAGTGTCCGGCGTCCCATGAGGCGCAGGCGCCAGCCCAGCAGCAGGGCGGCACAGGTCAGTCCGGCAATCAGTCCCTGCCACAGCCCGGCGGGTCCTTGCGCTGCGCCCAGCAGTTCAGTTAGTCCCAATGCATAGCCAGTCGGCAAGCCGATACCCCAATAGGACACCAGTGTGATCAGCATGGTAATGCGGGTGTCCTGGTAACCACGCAGGGCACCGGCGGCTGTCACCTGTATCGCATCGGAAAATTGAAAAATGGCAGCGTAAATAATCAACGAGGCGGCAATCGCCAGTACCTGTGGATCACTGGTATAGATGCGGGCTATCGGTTCGCGCAGCCAGGCCATGTAGCTGGCCGAAATACAGGCCAGCAGCAGGGCCGTGCCCATGGCCACCCAGGCGGCAAAGCGGGCGTCAGCCGGCTGGCCGGCCCCCAGGTTCTGGCCGACCCGTACGGTGGTGGCCATGCCCAGTGAATAGGGCAACATGAATACCAGCGAGCTGAAGTTCAGGGCGATCTGGTGGCCGGCCACCACGTTGGCGCCCAGTCCGCCAATCAGGAGCGCAATAATCGAGAAAATGCTGGCCTCGGCAAAAATGGAAATGCCGATGGGTAAGCCCAGTGCCAGCAGGCTTTTTTGCTCAGCCAGTCGTGGCCACTGCCAGCGGCTGAACAGGCCGTGGGGCTGGTAATGGGGAGCCCAGCGTACCCACCAGGCCATCGCCAGCATCATGCAGACCATCACCAGCGCCGTGGCCCAGCCGCAGCCCACGCCGCCCATGGCCGGCAGCCCCAGCTTGCCGTAGATGAATACATAGTTGGCCGGGATGTTGACCATCAGCCCCAGCAGGCCGATCACCATGCTGGGGCGGGTGCGGCCCAGCGCATCGCTGTAGCAGCGCAATACCGTATAGAGTGCCAGTGCCGGAAAGCCGCAGGCTACCGCCCGCAGGTAGCCCATGGCCGGTGCAATCAGCTCGGGGCTGATGCCCAGCCACTCCAGCAGGGGACGGGCGTTCCACATCAACAGCCCCAGTATGCTGCCCAGCAGCAGACCCAGCCACAATGCCTGCCGCACCAGCGGGCCGATGCGCTGCGTTTCGCCGGCACCAAAGGCCCGGGAGACCCTGGCAGTGGTGGCCAGCAGCACGCCGCTCATAAACAGGAATACCGGCATCCAGATCGAGTTGCCCAGCGCCACCGCCGCCAGATCGGCGGGGCTGACCCGGCCGGCCATCATGGTATCGACAAAGCCCATCGCCGAGTTGGCCAGCTGGGCAATGACAATGGGTGCGGCAAGTTTGAACAGCGCCCGCCATTCGGCAAGCAGACGGGGCCAGAGCGGGGTGGTCGGCATGGTTTATAACGGCAGTTGATATTTGAGGTGTGCAGCGCTCAGGGTCAGCAGCACAAAGACAACATAGACGGTTGCTGCACTGGCCAGATAAAGCGGTAAAAAATGGCCGGGCAGCGCAGGTAATGGCTGTTTGCGTTGCGCCAGTGCCAGGCTGGCGGTGCAGCAGACAATCGCCAGCAGGATGCTGGACAGGGTATCGGTCAGCCAGTGGGCGGTCAGGTAGACGCGTGACAGCGCCACCAGCAGCCCGGTCAGCAGGGCACCGGTTACCAGTAACACGCGCACAGCGTAGCGCCGGCCGTTGGCCACGAGCAGGGCCAGTATCAGCAACAGCATCATGCTGCGCAGGCTGTGTCCGCTGGGCAGGCTGAAACCGTCCAGTGTGGACAGAATGTCGGGCCGGGGCCGGGTCAGCAGTTCTTTCAGCGCCGCATTGATGAGCACGGCGCCGGGCAGAGTGACCAGCACCAGCCATAGTGCCCGGTAGTTTTTGTAGGCCAGCAGCAACAGGCACAGCAGCCCGCCCAGCAAGGCTTGCAGGCGGACATCGCCGAGCTGGGTCAGCAACAGGGCGATGTCGGTGGTTTCCGGCAGCTGTAGCCGCAGAGCCAGCATGCGTTCGGTCAGATAGCTGTCCATGGGTTGAAACCAGCGCCAGGCCAGCAACATCGGCAACAGGGCCAGCAAGCCAAGTGTGGCAATGATCTGATGCCGGGCCGGATGGTGTTTGCGTACCAGTGACAGCGCCAGCAACGCCAATACCGTCAGCGGCAGGACGATGCAGGCGGCCCGCAGCCAGAAACCTTCGGGCGGGCTGCTGTCCAGGGCGGTACCGACCAGCCAGCCCGGCAACACTGAAGTGAATGACCAGAACGCAGAGGTGGGCAGGATGATGCCGGCAAAGGTGCGCCAGTTCAGTCGCAGCATGCCGGCCAGAATTGGCAACACGGGCCGTACCGGACCAATGAAGTGGCCAATGAACAGGCTGGCGCTGCCGTAGTGCTCCAGTTGCAACTCGGCCTGGCTGAGCCAGTGCGGGTGCGAGCGCAGCAACGGCAGTTTGCGGCTCTGGTGTTGCAAGCGTCTGCCAAGCAGATAGGACAACAGGTTGCCCAGCAGGGTGCCGCTCCAGCACAGCAGAAACAGCGGCAATAAACCCATGCCGCTCTGGCCGGCCAGCAAGGCCGCCGAAAATAGCAGTATGACGCCGGGCCAGAGCACACCAATCAGGGCCGTACATTCCAGCAACGCAATCAGGGCGATAGCCAGTCCGAGCCATTGGGGATGGCTGGCGAGCCAGTCGGGCAGTGATTGCAGAAAGTCGGGCATGGAGTGGAAACCTGGCAGGAAGGCAAAAGGGGCGCCAGTATAGCGCCCGGTTACTGTGCGATGAAATCAGACCGGAGGTCTGCTGATAAATTCCCCGCCGGCGGCTGTAAACAGGCTAGTGGCGGGGCTGTCAGCTCAGGGTCAGCCATACCGGTGCATGGTCGGACGGTTTGTCCATGGCCCGCAGTTCATAGTCGATGCCGGCTTCGGCAAAACGGGGTAGCAACGCCCGGCTGGCCATCACCAGGTCGATACGCAGCCCCCGTTTCGGGGTGTCGTCAAAGCCCTTGCTGCGGTAGTCAAACCAGCTGAACAGGTCATCGGTGCCGGGGTGCAGCTGGCGGAAGCTGTCAACCAGCCCCCAGTCTTTCAGGCGCTGCATCCACTCTCGTTCTTCGGGCAGGAAACTGCATTTTCCGCTGCGTAGCCAGCGCTTGGCGTTGTCCGGACCGATGCCGATATCGCAGTCTTCGGGCGAGATATTGAAGTCACCCATGACCACCACGGCGTCATCCGGGCTGAACGAAGTTTCCAGCAGGTTTTGCAGGTCGGCGTAAAATTTGGTTTTGCCGGGGAACTTGGTTTCGTGCTTGCGGTTTTCGCCCTGGGGGAAGTAGCCGTTCATCACGGTCAGGGTATTGCCGCTGGCATCAGTGTAATCGGCACGGATAAAGCGTTTTTGTGCGTTTTCGTCATCACCGGGAAAACCTTTGACCACATTCCGGGGCGGCTGTCTGGACAGCAGGGCTACACCATAGTGTCCCTTCTGCCCGTGGTGAACCACGTGGTACCCTAGGGCATCAATCATCTCCTGCGGAAATTGCTCGTCGGCCACCTTGATTTCCTGCAGGCCGATCACGTCAGGCTGGTGGTTTTCGACCAGTGCTTGCAGTTGATGAGGGCGGGCCCGCAGCCCGTTGATATTGAAAGACATGATTTTCATTGCAGAGGTGACACCTGTAGCGCGGAGGCCGCACCGGGCAGCCGGATGAAAGAAGGAATGAACAACGTGCGCTACATGCTAACACGTCACCTGGCTGTCTTGTTGTTGCTGGCTGCCCCTTGCGGCTGGGCGGCCCGGCTGGATGTGCAAAGTACGCCAAAAAACAAAGCGCTGACCGCCAATGTGGAAGCTCATATCGGGTCGCTGGAAAACCATGACCTTGCCGCTCTGCGCCGAATTCAGCGCAATGTCCGGCAACAGGCGCGTGAGGCTGGTGAGGCACTGGGATACTACAATAACCGTTACCGGGTACAGGTGCTGGAAGAAAAAGGCAAACCGGTGCTGCGGGTGCGTATCCGGGTAGAAGAGCCGGTAACTTTGCGCACGGTGAATATCCGGGTTGATGGCGAAGCTGCCGCCATGCCGGCGTTCAGCATCCGTGATCCGCATTTGCAACCCGGAGCTCAGCTGAATCATGCTGCTTACGACGCTGCCAGGAGCACCCTGCAGCAGCAGGGGTTGCGCTATGGTTTTTTTGACGCCCGTTTTGAACGCCGTCAGCTGCTGATTGATCCGGCAGCCGGGGTCGCCGATATCGAGTTGCACTATGCCAGTGGCCGGCGTTACCGGCTGGGCAAGGTCGAATTTGCCGAGGGCGGCAAGATTGACCCCGCCTTGCTGGCGGCGCTGGTGCCGTTCAAAACGGGCGACGAGTATGATTCGGCACTGCTGGCAGAGTTGTCGCAGAACCTGCAAAACACCGGCTATTTTGCTGCGGTCCAGGTTGATGCAAATGGCCGCCGGGGCGGGGAGCTGGAGGTACCGGTTCAGGTTAGCCTGGAACCGGTCAAACCCCGTACGCTGGGGCTGGGAGCAGGCTACTCCACCGATGTCGGGCCGCGGGGTCGTTTCAGCTGGGAAAAACACCGGGTCAACCGGCGCGGGCACACCCTGGGCTTTGACAGCGAAGTATCCGGACCCAAACAAAACATCAGTGCCTGGTATGCCATACCACTCAGTTCGCCGTTGTCGGACCAGTTGCGCTTTATGACCGGCTATCAGCGCGAGGAGCTGGTCAATGCCAGCAGCGAGCGGCTGACACTGGGCATGCAGTGGAGCAAAAAGGTAAGGCATGGCTGGCAGCGGACACTGAGCCTGCGCTGGGAAGAAGAGCGTTATGACTATGAGCGGGGCACATCGGCCCGCCGTACCGCTTTTTTATTGCCGGGGCTGGGTTTTTCACGGCTGAAAAGTGATTCACCGCTAGACCCGTCACGGGGTTACCGGTTGCAGCTGGATGTCAATGCGGCTTCATCCAGTATGCTGTCGGATGCCGATCTGGTGCATGTGGGGGCGCAGGCCAAGGGGCTGATGACGCTGGCCCGGCGGCACCGTTTTCTTGGACGGCTGGAGCTGGGCGCAGTGGCCACTGACCGTTTTTCAGCGATTCCACCGTCTTTGCGGTTTTTTGCCGGGGGCGACCAGAGTGTCCGTGGCTATGACTACCAGAGCCTGTCGCCCCGGGACAGCAAGCGTAACCGGGTGGGCGGGCGCTATCTGATAGCGCAGAGTGCCGAGTATCAATACCAGTTTATCGAGCGCTGGCGGCTGGCCGCCTTTGTTGACCGGGGTAATGCGGTTGACAGTTTTTCTGCCGACATGAAAACCGGGGTCGGCGCCGGCATCCGCTGGGTGTCGCCGATTGGGCCGCTGCGGCTGGATCTGGCCAAGGCACTGGACGATGAGGGCAGCTGGCGTATCCACTTCTCGATGGGGCCGGAGCTATGAGACGAATGCTGCATACCGGCCTGTGGCTGCTGGCGGTATTGCTGCTGGTGGCGGTGCTGGCCATCACGGCACTGGTTGGCCTGTTGACCAGCGACAGCGGCAGCCGCTGGCTGTTGCAGCAGGTACCGGGGTTGCAGGTGGATGATTACCGTGGCGAGCTGCTGGGGCACTGGCAGGCGGGCGAGCTGCGCTGGCAGTCGGGCGGGCTGCAGGCCGGGTTGACGGCCGTGGATGCGGAGCTGGATCTGCGTTGTCTGTGGCGGGGTGCGCTGTGTCTGCATACTCTGAATGTGCAGGCACTGGCGCTGCAACTGCCAGACACTGAAACGAACGGGGATGAGCCCGGCGCCGATGTGGTGTTGCCGGATATCCGGCTGCCGCTGTCGGTGGAAATCGGCTCGGTAGCGCTGGGGCGGCTCTATCTCAATAACGATCTGCTGGTGCAGGATCTGCAACTGTCCGCCCGTGCGGGTGCCGACCAGTTGCAGCTTGAGTCGTTGTCACTGAGTCATCAGGATTACCATGCCCGTGCGCAGGGCAGGGTGCAGTTGGCGGGTGACTGGCCGCTGGCGCTGACAGTGGATGTCGGCGGCGAATTGCCGCAACTGGGCCGGCAGCAACTGAAGCTGGAGCTGGCCGGCACCTTGCAGCAGGAGCTGCAGCTGCAAGCCCGTTTGCAGGGTGCACTGCAAGGTCGCCTGCAGGCACAGGCCAGTCCTCTATTGGCCGGGCTACCGGCCAGCCTTGAGCTGCAACTTGAGCGGTTGCAGCTGGAGCCGTTGCTGCCGCAGGGGCTGACGGTCGGTACCGTACAGCTGACTACCACCGGCAGCCTGGCAGCCGGTTTTGACTGGCAGCTTGATTCACGGCTGGCAGCACAGCAACAGGACTTGAGCCTGACCGCCAACGGGCAGGCCGGTGTTGCGTCCGCTGTGGTGGAGCAGCTGCAGCTGGCTGCTGCCGGTGAGGGGCGGCTTGAATTGACGGCCCGGGCCGACTGGCATGATGAACTGAAGGCATCGGCGCTGATCGGACTTGAGCGGTTTCCATGGCAGTTGTTTGCCGGCCTGGAGCAGGCACCGGTTGCCATTCACAACGGCAGCGTCCGGTTGTCATATGCCGGCACTGACTGGCAGGCTGATCTGGCTGCCGTGCTGGAAGGACCCGCCGGTGAATTTGAGCTCAATGCCGGGCTGCAGGGCGATGCCGGGCAGGCCCGAATCGAGCCGTTGCAGGTCAGTGCAGGTAGCGGTCGCCTGCAGGGCTGGGCACAGGCTGGCTGGCAGGATGCATTCAGCTGGCAAACCGAACTGGATCTTGACCAGCTGGACCCGTCCTACTGGATTGCCGACTTGCCAGGCCTGTTGGCCGGTACCCTGCGTAGCAGTGGCCGGCTGGATCAGCAGCCCAGTCTGGAGGCGGATCTGCAGTTGCAGGGCCGGCTCAGGGGGCAAGCTCTGCAGGCCAGCCTGATTGCCCGGGGGCAGGATCAAACCTGGCAACTGCCGCAGCTGGATCTGCAGCTGGGCGACAACCGGATTCATGGGCAGCTGCAGCTGGATCAGCAGCTGAGTGGCCAACTGGACATGACGCTGTCGGCACTGGGTCAGTTGTTGCCTGAAGCGTCGGGTGCGTTGCAGGGCAAAATGAACCTGGGTGGCAGCCTGCAGCAGGTCGATATTGACCTGCAACTGAGTGGCAGCCGGCTGGCGTTTGCCGGTCAGAGGGTGCGCCAATTGCAACTTGGCGGCCAACTGCGGCAGGGGCGGACCGGCACGCTGGAGCTGCTGGCACGGGGAGTGGCCAGTGGCGAGGAATCACTCGGCCAGCTACAGCTCAAGGCCGGTGGCGAGCTGGCAGCGCATCAGCTGCAGGCCAGCCTGAAAGGGCCACTGCTCAAGGGCGAGCTGACACTGGCTGGCAGCCTGCAGCCGGATCGCCTGCACTGGCTGGGCCAGCTGCAGCAGCTCAGCCTGGCGGCCGGCGATCAGCGAATGCAGCTGGAGCAGCCGCTGACCATTGATTATCTGCATCAGCAGTACGCCCGGCTGGGTGGCCACTGTCTGGCCAGTGGCGAGGGCCGTCTCTGTGCCGAAGGCATACAGCACCTGCTGCCACAGCTGCAGCTGGACTACCGGCTGACCGGGCTGGCGCTGGCCACTTTGCAACCCTGGTTGCCGGAAGGACTGGCACTGGAAGGGCAGCTGGACGGCGCCTTCCGGTTGCAGCAGCAGGCCGCCGGTGTACAAGGCGATGTGCAGCTCGATGCGGGTCGGGGTGCTGTGCGGGTGACTGGTAACGGGCAACGTTTTGCCTGGCAGGAAATGCGGCTGAGCAGCAAGCTGCTGCCGCAACGGGTCGATGCTGAAATCCGTGTGCGGGGCGTTGAGCAGGGCGAACTGCTGGTACAGGCGCAGCTGGACCCGGGGCCAGCCGACAAACCGCTGACCGGCAGCTTCCTGCTGCACAATGTACAGCTGGCCGTATTGCAACCCTTCCTCGAAGAGCTTGAACAGCTGTCCGGGCAAATCAATGGAGAAGGCCGGCTGGCCGGTACCCTGTTGCAACCCCGGCTCGACGGTGCCATCCGGCTGGTGGACGGGGAGCTGGGCGGCGGCCTGTTGCCCGTTAGCCTGGAGCAGTTGCAGCTGGAGGTACAGATTGAAGGCCAGCAAGCCCGGCTGGACGGCAGCTGGCGCAGTGGCGAACAGGGACAGGCCCGGCTGCAGGGTGAGCTGGACTGGGCGCAGGCTTTGCAGGCGCAGGCCCGGCTCAAGGGGCAGGAGCTGCCGGTTTTTGTTCCCCCGTATGCGGATGTGCTGGTCGCTCCGGATTTGCTGATCAGTTACGATCCCGCCGGGCTGACGGTAACAGGGGCGGTGACTGTACCCAGTGGCACCATTGAAGTGCCCGAGTTGCCGCCCGACAGCATCAGTGTTTCTGAAGATGCCCGGGTGGTCGGCCTGGAGCCGGCCGGGCCGGGTATGCCGGTGCACATGGCGGTGACGGTGGATGTGGGCAGCGAGCGTTTGACCTTTAGCGGTTTTGGGCTGGCGGCCGAGGTGGCAGGGCACTTGCAGGTGGCCGACAACCTCGCCGGCAGCGGCATTCTTGAATTGAAAAAAGGACAGTTCCGCGGCTATGGACAAAAACTGGATCTGCGCCGGGCCCGGCTGCTGTTTGCCGGCCCGCTAACCCAGCCCTACATTGATATCGAAGCGGTACGGGTAACCGGCAACGTTACCGCCGGCCTGCGCATTGCCGGTCTGGCCGAGCAGCCGCAAACACAAATCTTTTCGGAACCGGCGATGGCCCAGGAGCAGGCGCTGTCCTGGCTGCTGACCGGCAAACCGCTGGGTGGCAGCAATGACGGTAACGTGATGGCCGAAGCGGCGGTAGCCATGGGGTTGATGGGGGTGTTGCCCATTACCCGCAAACTGGCAGACAGCCTGGGCATCCGTGACTTCGAGCTGGACAGTGAAGGCAGCGGCGAGCAGACCAGCGTGGTTGCCAGTGGCCAGATTACCGAACGCTTAAGCCTGCGTTATGGTGTCAGCGTGTTTGAACCGGGTACCACGCTGGGGGTGCGTTACCAGCTGACCCGACGCCTGTATCTGGATGCCGCCAGTGGTCTGGCCAACTCGCTGGACCTGTTTTACCGCAGGAACTTCTGACCTGCTCCGGCATAGGGATCGTAGTGGCGATGCAAAGGTTGGCATGTCTTTTGCTTTGAATTCTCCAGATACATTGGGCCGTCAATTTGCGGCCGCTGCGGAGAAACACCATGGACAAGATGCTCTACATTTCAATGACGGGTGCCAGCCAGAACAGCAAGGCCTTGCAGGCGCACGCCAATAACCTGGCCAACGTGTCCACCAGCGGCTTTCGCCGGGACTTTGAACAGGCCCGGTCCATGCCTGTTTTTGGCGACGGCCTGCCGGCCCGCGCCTATGCCATGACCGAGCGGCCCGGTACCGACTTTAACCCCGGCACCCTGCAGGAG
This sequence comes from uncultured Thiopseudomonas sp., assembly GCA_964567275.1. Lineage (GTDB taxonomy): Bacteria > Pseudomonadota > Gammaproteobacteria > Pseudomonadales > Pseudomonadaceae > Thiopseudomonas. The sequence continues at coordinate 15,086 of CAZMLX010000016.1, forward strand.
ACCGGACGTGATCTGGATGTGGCGGCCCAGGGTGAAGCCTGGCTGGCAGTGCAGGCGCCCGACGGCAGCGAGGCCTACGTGCGTACCGCCAGCATGCAGATTGATGCCTTCGGCATTTTGCGCACCAGCGCCGGTCTGCCGGTGATGGGTAATGCCGGTCCCATTGCGGTTCCGCCCGAGCAAAAAGTGGAGATTGCCCAGGACGGCACCATCAGCATCCGGGCGCTGGGCGAAAACCCCGACGTAATGGCCGAAGTTGACCGCATCAAGCTGGTATTGCCGGAGCGGGGTCAGCTGCAAAAAATGCAGGACGGACTGGTTCGGGGCAAGGATGGCCAGGAATTTGCCCCCGACGCCAATGCCCGGGTAGTGGCCGGCTTTACCGAATCCAGCAACGTCAATGCAGTGGCCGAGATGACGGCGATGCTGTCATTGTCGCGCCAGTTTGAATTGCACGTGAAAATGATGCGTACCGCTGAAGAGAATGCTTCGTCGGTGGCACGGATTATGCAGCTCAGTTGATAACTGCACCATTTGAACACTATGCGCCAGTTTGTTGACGCATAAGGAGACGCACCATGTTACCTTCACTCTGGGTTGCCAAAACCGGCCTGTCCGCACAGGACATGAACCTGACCACCATTTCCAACAACCTGGCGAACGTATCGACCACCGGCTTCAAGCGTGACCGCGCCGAGTTCGAGGACCTGCTGTACCAGATTCGCCGCCAGCCTGGTGGCCAGTCCAGCCAGGACAGCGAGCTGCCCAGCGGCTTGCAGCTGGGTACCGGTGTACGCATTGTCGGCACCCAGAAAATCTTTACCGAAGGCAGCTTGCAAATTACCGAGCAACCGCTGGACATGGCCATCAACGGCCGCGGTTTCTTCCAGATTCTGCAGCCGGACGGTTCCGTGGCCTACACCCGTGACGGCAGCTTCCAGCTCAACTCGGACGGCCAGGTGGTCACCTCCAGCGGCTTCCCGCTGGAACCGGCGATTGTCCTGCCCGAGCAGGTACGTACCTTTACCGTCGGTGAGGACGGCACGGTCTCGGTGACCGTGGCCGGTGATCCGCAGCCACAGATCCTGGGCAATATCCAGACGGTGGACTTCATCAACTATGCCGGTCTGGAAGCCATTGGTAACAACCTGTTCCTGGAAACCGCCGCCAGTGGTGCGCCCCAGGTGGGCACGCCGGGCACCAATGGTCTGGGTAACGTGCTGCAAAATACTCTGGAAAACTCCAACGTCAGCGTGGTCGAGGAGCTGGTCAACATGATCACCACCCAGCGTGCTTACGAAATGAACTCCAAGGTCATTTCCACCGCCGACCAGATGCTGTCTTTCCTGACCCAGAAACTCTGACTCGCAGGTGACGCCATGAAAAAGTTGCTGAAGATTGTACCGCTGGGCGCCGCTCTGGTGCTGGCCGGTTGCATGCAGGCGCCGCCCCGCCCCAATGACCCCCACTATGCGCCGGTATTGCCGCGCATGCCGGTACCGGCGGAGCAGAACAATGGTGCCATTTACCAACCCAGTTTTGACCGTAACCTGTTCACCGACCGCAAGGCGTTCCGGGTGGGGGATATTATTACCATCGAGCTGAACGAGCGGATGCAGGCCAGCAAGCAGGCCAACTCCAATATCCAGAAAGACAGTGACCTGAATATCGGTGCCCCCAATATTCTGGGTATGGCCATTACTCCGAAAAATCCGCTGGCCGGTGTCAGCGCCCTGGGCATGGGTGGCAGCAATCTGAGCCTGGAAGGCAGTGCCTCGGCCAAGCGCAGTACCAAAGGCTCGGGGCAGGCCGGGCAGAGCAACAGCCTGAGCGGCTCGATTACCGTCACAGTGGCCGATGTGTTGCCCAATGGTGTGCTGGCGGTGCGCGGCGAGAAATGGCTGACCCTTAACACCGGTGACGAGCTGATCCGCATTTCCGGGCTGGTACGTGCTGACGACATCAGCACCGACAACACGGTATCCTCGACCCGCATTGCCGATGCCCGCATTACCTACTCCGGCACCGGCGCCTTTGCCAACGCCAGTCAGCCCGGCTGGCTGAGCCGATTTTTCATGAGCCCGGCGTGGCCGTTCTGAGGACAATGCCATGTACAAGTATATTTTGACGCTGATCTGCACGCTGGGGTTGATGGCCCCGGTGCAGGCCGAACGGCTTAAAGACCTGGCCACCATCCAGGGCGTACGCACCAACCAGCTGATTGGCTACGGTCTGGTGGTGGGCCTCAATGGCAGTGGTGACCAGACCACCCAGACCCCCTTTACCGTACAAACCTTCAACAATATGCTGGCCGAGTTTGGCATTCGCGTGCCGCCGGGCATGGGCAATATCCAGTTGAAGAACGTGGCGGCGGTGTCGATCCATGCGGAACTGCCTCCCTTTTCACGCCCGGGGCAAACCATCGATATCACCGTATCGTCCATCGGCAACGCTAAAAGCTTGCGCGGCGGCAGTTTGCTGATGACACCGCTGAAAGGGATTGACGGCAATGTCTATGCCATTGCCCAGGGCAACCTGGTGGTCGGCGGCTTTGACGCTGGCGGCGCCGATGGTTCGCGCATTACCGTCAATAGTCCGTCGGCCGGCCGTATTCCCGGTGGCGCTACTGTGGAACGGTCGGTGCCAACTGCGTTTGACCAGGGGGATGCACTGGTGCTGAACCTGAACCGCCCCGACTTTACCACCGCCAAGAATATTGTTGACCGCCTTAACGACATGCTGGGGCCGGATGTGGCCCGGGCCATGGATGCCGGCTCGGTGCAAGTGCGGGCTCCGCTGGACCCCAGCCAGCGGGTGAACTATCTGTCAGTGATTGAAAACCTCGAAATTGAGTCCGGCAAGGCGGTTGCCAAAGTCATTATCAATTCCCGTACCGGTACCATTGTCATTGGCCAGGATGTGCGGGTACAGCCTGCTGCCGTAACCCATGGCAGTCTGACGGTGGCCATCAGCGAGGATATTTCTGTCAGCCAGCCGGAACCCTTCTCCGAGGGGCAGACTGTGGTAACACCGCGCTCAAAGGTGAATGCTGAACAAGAAAAGAAGCCCATGTTCAAGTTTGCGCCCGGTACCACGCTGGATGAAATTGTACGGGCAGTGAACCAGGTGGGTGCTTCGCCGTCGGACCTGATGGCCATTCTCGAAGCTTTGAAACAGGCCGGAGCCTTGCAGGCCGAGCTGATAGTCATTTGATTGCAGCCGTCTGTTGCCTTGCAAAACCCCTGTCATGACAGGGGTTTTACATGTGCAGGATAATATTTGTGGCCTGCCTGGACTGTCATTCATCAAGCCAGCCGGCTCCTACAGCTCACAAAACTCCAACAGTGGATCGTCCTCTGGCAGCAGCCCCACTGTGAGGAGCTGTTCTGTTGCATTACGCATGGCAAAGGCACCATCGGGACAGCGCAGTACCCGGATGGTTTGGCGGGTGGCTGTCAGGGAAGGGGCGGAAAATTGGCTTTCGCGGATTTCCAGCAGCCAGTGTCCATTGTGTTCTACAACCTCGAACGGGCCTTCGATACGGGTAAAGCCGGTGGTAACCGGAGTGATCAGGCTCCAGGGTCGCCATAAATCGGAACTGTGCTGAAGCCCGGCAAGTTTGGCGGGCTGCTGGCCGGGCTGTTGCAGCCGGACAAACCAGGCATAGTCATGCCAGGCAAGGGTTCCGACGCCACCAAGCAACAGAGCCAGCAGCCCGTACCACAGCAGAACAGGCAGATGTTTTATTGCAGGCACGGCTGGCAACAGGACAGGTTGCTGGCTTTGACCCGTTCGTGACGGGGGCTTTGGCTGGTTTCATCCCGGGCGGGGGAGCCTTTCACCCGGCTGACGGCATTCATGCTTGTCATATACACCTGTTGGCGACTGATGGGGATTTTGCTGGACCCGGGTAAAAAATATTCTGCCATACGGCCGCTTTCCTGTTGTTTGGCCTGACCGTCAAAGCGTTATCAATGGTCGACCGTCCTGCCGGATAAAGCCCAAGGGACTGGAAAGCGGTGCCTGTATTTTTCACACAGTTGATCGGGCGGTTAAAACGCAGATCCCGGCGTGCCGAATCTGCTTTTTGCGGGCAGGGCAGGCACGTAAAATACTGTTAGAAACAGACCTGCTGGTACAGGGGGCTACTATTTTTCAACTGCTCGAACGAGTCAATTTTTTTCCACTCATCGGCATTGCGAAGGTTGGCAAGACGCTCGCTGGCGCTGCTTTGTTCGTCCTTGAGGCTGTCAATGGCACGGTTGGTCAGTCGGGTCATGCCCATGCTGCGTTCGCCACAGGCCATGATGGCTGCATAAACCTCGTAGGTCTCGATGGGGTTTTTGATGTACTCGTAAACATAGAACATCATCAGCCGGTCATCGGCGTAGGTCGGGTCCTGTACGGCATGGCCATCATAAAACTTGAAGCTGCTGACCGGAGCATTGATATAGCTCCACAGGCGGAAAAAACTGGTGTCCCGTTTTTCTTCGATGAGCACAATGTCTTTGGGCAGCAAGGTGAGCTTGTTGTCGTACCAGCTGTAGTCGTAAATGGCCAAAAAACCAAAGATGCCCGCAGCAGCACAGGTGGGTACCAGCCAGGGGCCTATACGGTCGCGTGTCAGCTTGCGCAATCCAAAGGCAAAAGCGCCCATGGTCAGACCGGAAATAAATACACCAAGAAGCTGCCACATAAAACAATTTCTCCTGACAAAAAAAGTGGGCTTTCATTGAAAGCCCACTGTAGGTTTTAGAGATTTTACTCTAGTACCGGGTTTATGGGTAGCGTACGCGACGTACCATTTCCTGGATTTCTTCGCTTGGCTTCTCGGTCAGGTTGGACACGATGATGGCCACGGTGAAGTTGATTGCGGCACCGATACAACCGAAGGACAGCGGAGAGATGATACCGAAGAGGTAGTACTCGGGGCTGTTCGGGAAGGTGTTGGTGCCAGGGATGAAGAACCAGCCCAGGTACAGGAAGATGTAGATCACGGTGGCGCCCGCACCGGCAATCATGCCCGCAACCGCTCCCTTGCTGTTGATGCGACGGATAAAG
>CAZMLX010000017.1:0-19211 GCA_964567275.1 uncultured Thiopseudomonas sp.
ACACCGGCACCACCGAACAGACCCACCTTACCACCTTTAGCAAAGGGGCAAACCAGGTCGATAACCTTGATGCCGGTTTCCAGGATTTCGTTGCCGCCCGCCTGATCGGCGTAGCTTGGCGCTTCGCGGTGGATGGTCCAGCGCTCTTCTTCACCGATAGGGCCGGCTTCGTCGATCGGGTTGCCCAGAACGTCCATGATGCGGCCCAGGGTTTTGACACCCACGGGAACGCTGATGGCAGAACCGCTGTTGGTCACGTCCAGACCACGCTTCAGGCCTTCGGTGGAACCCATGGCGATGGTACGGACAATGCCGTCACCCAGCTGCTGCTGGACTTCCAGGGTAGTTTCTTTGCCTTGCACGTGCAGGGCATCATAGATGTTCGGAACCTGTTCGCGCGGGAATTCCACGTCGATTACGGCGCCGATAATTTGAACGATACGTCCGCTCATATCTGGTCCTCTGAAGATTTGAACCGTTCTTAAACCGCGGCAGCGCCGCCAACGATTTCCGAAATTTCTTGGGTGATAGCCGCCTGACGAGCCTTGTTGTAAACCAGTTGCAGGTTTTTGATAAGGTCACCGGCGTTATCGGTCGCATTTTTCATGGCAATCATCCGTGCGGCCTGCTCGCAGGCAACGTTTTCAACCACGGACTGATACACCTGGGATTCGATGTAACGGACAATCAGTGAATCCAGCAGTTCTTTGGCACCGGGCTCATAAATATAGTCCCAGGAACCCAGACGGCTGTTTTCCACTTTTTCATCCACTGCCAGCGGAATCAACTGCTCAACAGTTGGCTTCTGCGACATGGTGTTGATGAACTTGTTCGATACCAGATACAGGCGGTCGATGCGGCCTTCCAGGAAACCGTCCAGCATGATCTTGATGCTGCCGATCAACTGGCTGATTTCAGGGCTTTCACCCAGGCCTTCAACGTGGGCACCGATATTCATGCCGTATTGACGGAAAAAAGCGTAGCCCTTCTTGCCGATGACGCACAATTCGGTTTCGACGCCCTGCTTTTCCCATTCCTGCATGTTCTGGATCAGGTTCTTGTACAGGTTAAAGTTCAGGCCACCACAGAGGCCACGGTCGGTAGAAACCAGGATATAACCTACTTTCTTGACCGGACGCTCAACCATGAAGTCGTGCTTGTATTCAGCATTGGCGTCAGCCAGATGGCCAACTACCTGACGAATACGTTCAGCATAAGGACGACCAGACGCCATGCGCTGCTGTGCCTTGCGCATTTTGCTGACCGCCACCTTTTCCATGGCGCTGGTGATCTTTTGCGTATTTTTAATGCTCGCAATCTTGGTGCGAATCTCTTTTGCGCCTGCCATTTGACACCTTTCAGGTTAGCAGGCGGGAGACAAGCTCCCGCTGCGTGTTACCAGCTTTGAGTTGCCTTGAACTGTTCAACGGCCGCTTTCAGGTCGGCGTCGATCGGCTTCAGGGCAGCGTCCTTGTTCATGGTTGCCATCAGGTCGGCTTTTTCGCGTTTGAACCAGGCCAGCAAGGCCTCTTCAAAGGCACCAACTTTCTCGACAGCCACATCGGCCAGGAAGCCACGTTCCGCTGCGTACAGGGAAACGGCCATCTCGGCAATTGACATGGGCGCATATTGCTTCTGCTTCATCAGCTCGGTGACGCGCTGACCATGCTCCAGCTGCTTGCGGGTTGCTTCGTCAAGGTCGGAAGCAAACTGGGCAAAGGCTGCCAGCTCACGGTACTGGGCCAGAGCGGTACGGATGCCACCGGACAGACGCTTGATCAGGTCGGTCTGGGCTGCACCCCCTACACGGGATACCGAAATACCGGCGTTCACGGCAGGACGGATGCCTGCGTTGAACATGGCGCTTTCCAGGAAGATCTGACCGTCGGTGATGGAAATCACGTTGGTTGGAACGAAGGCAGATACGTCACCGGCCTGGGTTTCAATGATGGGCAGAGCGGTCAGGGAACCGGTTTTGCCTTTCACTTCACCCTTGGTGAACTGCTCGACGTACTCTTCGGATACACGGGATGCGCGCTCCAGCAGACGGCTGTGCAGGTAGAACACGTCGCCAGGGTAGGCTTCACGTCCTGGTGGACGACGCAGCAGCAGAGAGATCTGGCGGTAGGCTACAGCCTGCTTGGACAGGTCGTCGTATACGATCAGGGCATCTTCACCGCGGTCGCGGAAGAATTCGCCCATGGTGCAGCCGGAGTAAGGCGCCAGATACTGCAGGGCAGGCGACTCGGACGCACTGGCAACCACCACAATGGTGTTGGCCATGGCACCGGTTTCTTCCAGCTTGCGTACTACGTTGGCAATGGTCGACTGCTTCTGGCCAATGGCGACGTATACGCAGCGGATGCCGCTGTCTTTCTGGTTGATGATGGCGTCAACAGCCAGGGCGGTCTTGCCGATCTGGCGGTCACCAATGATCAGCTCGCGCTGACCACGGCCAACCGGAATCATGGCGTCGACGGACTTGTAACCGGTTTGTACCGGCTGGTCGACGGATTTACGCCAGATCACGCCTGGAGCAACCTTTTCAACCGCGTCGGTCAGTTTGGTGTCCAGCGGGCCTTTGCCGTCAATCGGGTTACCCAGGGCGTCAACCACGCGGCCCAGCAGTTCCGGACCTACCGGGACTTCCAGGATGCGGCCGGTGCACTTGGCGCTCATGCCTTCGGTCAGACCGGAGTAGGCACCCAGGATTACAGCACCGACGGAGTCGCGCTCCAGGTTCAGTGCCATGCCGTAGATGCCGCCGGGGAATTCAATCATTTCGCCGTACATCACATCGGCCAGGCCGTGGATGCGGACGATACCGTCAGACAGGCTGACGATGGTGCCCTCGTTACGGGCTTGAGCAGAAACATCAAGCTTGCCAATGCGCTGCTTGATGATTTCGCTAATTTCGGAAGGGTTCAGTTGCTGCATGCCATATGTCCCCAAATCAGGATTTCAACGCTTCGGCGAGCTTGTTCAGCTTGCCGCGGACCGAGCCGTCAATTACCAAATCACCAGCGCGGATAAGCAAACCGCCAATAAGGGCAGGGTTTACTGTCGCTTTGGGCTGAACGGTACGATCAAGCCGCTTGGATAAGGCGTCAGCCAGTGTTTGCAGTTGTGTTGCGCTTAGTTCGAAAGCAGTCTGTACTTCCACATCTACCTGGCGGTTTTTCTCTGCCACCAGGGTGGCAAACTGCTGGCTAATGGTGGGCAACAGCGACAGGCGGCCATTGTCTGCAAGAACCTGCAGAAAGTTGGCAAATGCCTCGTCAATGTTGTTTTCGCACAGTTGCAATAGAAGTTTGACCCTGCCTTGTTTGTTCAGCGCCGGATTTTCCAGCTGCTGCACAACCTCTGGTGCTGCCACCAGTGCGCCGGTCAGGGAAAGCATGCTTTGCCAGCTGCTTTCCTGGGTGGCGGCCACGGCATGCTCGAAAGCGGCCTTGGCGTAGGGTCTTGCAAGCGTATTGATATTCAGCATCGCTTGCCTCGCTTAAAGTTCTTTTGCCAATTGCTCGACCAAATCGTTGTGTGCGCTGGCATCCACAGCATTGCCGAGGATTTTTTCCGCACCGGCTACAGCCAGAACTGAAACCTGCTTGCGCAGATCTTCTTTGACCCGGTTTACCTCAAGGTCAATTTCAGCCTTGGCAGCGACCATCAGACGTTCGCCTTCGGCGCGAGCCTGTTGCTTGGCCTCTTCAACAATTTCATTCGCAGTTTTGTTTGCTTTCTCAATCAGCTCGGCGGCATTCTGCTTGGTTTCACGCAGCATTTCCGCAGCTTTCTCTTGAGCCAGCTTCAGGTCGCGCTCGGCACGGCCGGCTGCATCCAGTCCTTCAGCAATTTTTTTCTGGCGGGCATCCATGGCTGCCGTAATCGGCGGCCACACAAACTTCATGCAAAACCAGGTAAAAATAGCGAAGGCAATCAATTGACCCAAAAGCGTCAGGTTAATAGCCATCGATCTACCCCATGCTATTTCATTGTTTATCCAGAGATAACGTCCTACGGCAGGCAGTACCTGCCGTAATCATGAAATCGCAATTAGGCCGCAGTTGGAGCAACAACGAAGATCAGGTACATGGCGATACCAACACCGATCATGGGAACGGCGTCAAGCAGACCGGCCATGATGAAGGTTTTGGTTTGCAGGGATGGTGCCAGCTCAGGCTGACGGGCGGTGGATTCCAGCAGTTTGCCGCCCAGCAGGGCAAAGCCGATACCGGTAGCCAGGGCACCCAGACCGATGATGATGGCAGCTGCGATGATTACGATTCCCATGGTTTACTCCTAGAGTTTTCAGGTTAGGGTTTTACAGTTTGAGGTTAAGTTGAAATTAACGCTTGGACTTGCGTCAATGGGTTTCGTGGGCTGCGCTCAGGTATACGATCGACAGCACCATGAAGATGAAGGCCTGCAACGGGATCACCAAAATATGGAAGATTGCCCAAGGCCCGTACAGTGACCACTGGATCCAGAAAGGCAGCAGCGCAATCAGGATGAACACCACTTCACCGGCATACATGTTGCCGAACAGACGCAGTGCCAGGCTGAACGGTTTGGTGAGCAGCCCCAGGATTTCAAGAAACAGGTTGAATGGAACCAGCGACCAGTGGTTGAACGGGGTAAAGGCCAGCTCTTTGGAGAAGCCGCCAACGCCCTTGACCTTGATGCTGTAGAAAATGATCAGCAAGAACACGCCGATTGACATGCCAAAGGTGGCATTGGGGTCGGCGGTTGGAACGTATTTGAATGCGGGCACACCCAGCGCATGGGCAATGCCGGGAATGACGTCAACCGGAATCCACTTCAGGCTGTTCATCAGCAGGATCCAGGTAAAAATGGTCAGTGCCAGCGGTGCAATCAGCGGGCTGCGACCGTAGAAGGTGTCACGGACCATGTTCTGGACGAACTCGACGGTGACCTCTACAAAGCCCTGCAGGCCGCTAGGCACACCGGTATTGGCTTTTTTGGCCACCCGGCGGAACAGGTACAGGAAAATGAAGCCCATCAGCAGCGACATGGCCATGGTATCGACGTGGATGGCCCAGAAGCCCATATCCAGGGCCTCCTGCGAATCCTTTGCGAATTTCCAGGTGCCATCAATTTTGCCGAAGGTCAGATTTTGTAGGTGGTGCTGAATGTATTCAGCATTGCTGTTTGCCATATGTGCCTCAAATGCCAACGCTTTAGAAACTTTTGGTCAAAAACTGGGCACTTATGCCCAGCACCATGACTGCAATGTAGCTCACTGCCAGTGCAGCTACATCCAGGGACTTGATCCCTGCAAATGTCAGTGCAAACAGCACTGACGTCAAAATCATCTTTCCGGCGTGACCACTCCAGATGGAGCGGACTATCGCCTGGGCCGAACGGGCCCCGTAATATCTGAACGTCTTGGCCGCAAAATAAGCCTGGGGAATCACCACCAGGGCACCGCCAATCAGTATCGAGCCTGCTGTTGTTGCTCCAGCAGGAAAAAAAAATGCCGCTGCCAGCACCAGGGTCACTGCCATCTGCAACGCCAGCACCTGAAATGCGGGAAGCCGGTAAAAAGCTGTCTTGTTGCGGATTGCCATTCGTCTGACCGGAAGGCTGCTTGCGGATTTGTAGTCGCCAATAAATTTCGCTACAAAAATTTCGCACAGAGTATAGGGGCCAGCGGGCCAGCATTCAACTCAAATATGTGTTTTTACGACCAACTAACCGGCCTTGCCCACTTTGGTGGCAATATTTTGACCTGTATCAGCCATGAAAGCCGTCAACCCGGACGGCTTAATGCATTTTTTCGAGTACGCCCTGCAGCTCTTCCAGCGAACCGTAGCTGATCACCAGCTTGCCTTTGCCACTCTGCGCATGACGAATATTGACCGCAGCACCCAACCGCTCGGCCAGCTTCTGTTCCAGCCGGCCAATATCGGGATCCTGCACTGCCTGCTTTTTGGCTGACTGCGGGGTTTTATCCTGTAATGCCCGTACCCGGGCTTCGGTCTGGCGCACGGTCATACCATTGGCCGCAACCTGTTGGGCCAGCTCCAGTTGCTGCTCCGGCTCCAGGCTCAGCAGCGCCCGGGCATGCCCCATTTCAATGTCGCCATGGGCAACCAGGGTTTTAACCTGTTCCGGCAGTTGCAGCAGGCGAATCAGGTTGGCCACGCTGGCCCGGGATTTACCCACCACCTCGGCCACTTGCTGCTGGGTCAGTTCGTATTCCTGTTGCAGGCGCTGCAGGGCCAGCGCCTCTTCAACCGGGTTGAGATCTTCACGCTGGATATTCTCGATCAGCGCCATGGCAATGGCGGCTTCGTCCGGCACTTCCCGGATAATCGATTGAATATGGCTCAGGCCTGCCAGCCGTGCGGCCCGCCAACGACGCTCGCCGGCAATGATTTCATAACGGCCCTGGCCAATGCTGCGCAGCACAATGGGCTGCATGATGCCCTGGGCCTTGATTGATTGCGCCAGTTCTTCCAGCGCTTGCTGGTCCATGTCGCGGCGAGGCTGGTATTTGCCCGGCACAATGCTGTCCAGCTCAACCTCGTGCAACAGGTTTTCATCAGCAACCTGCTTGCCGGCAGAATCCTGCGCTACCGGTGCTGCCTGACCCAGCAATGCATCAAGGCCACGGCCCAGTCCTCTTTTTTTGACTGCCATTTCAGTTTCCTTCACCTGTATTCTTTTGCTGGCGATTACGTTTGCGGCGGCTCAGCTCGCCGGCCAGTGCCAGATAGGCCAAAGCCCCCCTGGACTGTTTGTCATAAGCCAGCACCGCCATGCCGTGACTGGGCGCCTCGGCCAGACGCACATTGCGGGGAATCACCGTATCAAACAGCTTATCGCCAAAATGCTGCTGCAATTGCTGGCTGACATCAACCGTCAAACTCAGCCGCGGATCGTACATGGTTCGCAGGATGCCTTCCATTTCCAGCCCCGGATTGAGATTTTCAGTAATGCGGCGAATGCTGCCAATCAGGTCGGTCAGCCCTTCCAGCGCATAGTATTCGCACTGCATCGGAATCAGCACGCTGTCGGCCGCCACCAGCGCATTGATGGTCAGCATGTTCAGCGAAGGCGGGCAGTCAATCAGGATGTAATCGTAATTGCTGCGTACCGGCTCCAGCATTTTTTTCAATTGTTGCTCGCGTTGCGGCATGTCCAGCAACAGCACTTCGGCGGCGGTCAGGTCCCGGTTGGCGGGCAACAACTGGTAACCGCAGCTTTCTGAAAACTGCATGGCATCGACCAGACTGGCCTGGCCGGTCAGCACGTCAAGCACCGAGTTTTCCAGCTCCAGCTTGTCGATTCCGCTGCCGGTGGTGGCGTTGCCCTGGGGGTCGAGATCCACGACCAGTACATGACGGCGGGTGGCCACCAGCGAGGCGGCAAGGTTGATGCAGGTTGTGGTTTTACCGACGCCGCCTTTCTGGTTGGCGACCGCTATCACTCGTGCCATGGTTATTCCTGATCAGACTGTTGGGCCAGTACCAGCAGATGGCGCTGGCCCTGGCAACCGGGCACCTGCAAACGATGGCAGTGCTGCAATGCAAAACCGGCTGTAAGCTGTTGCAGTTCGTCATCCGGTTCTACCCCTTTCATGGCCAGCCAGCGGGTATTGCCATTGCCGACGTGGGCAGTCCAGGCGGTGAAATCCGCCAGCGAACTGAAAGCCCGGGAAATGATGCCGTCATACGGCTGTTGTACCTGGTGATCTTCAATGCGCTGATGATGCACCTGCACATTGTCCAGCCCCAGTTCCAGTTTGACCTGGGTGAGAAAGCGGGTTTTCTTGCCATTGCCGTCCAGCAGCGCAAAGTTTGTTTCTGGCAGCATGATGGCCAGGATAATGCCCGGCATGCCGCCACCGCTACCCACATCCAGCCAGCAATCGCCGCTTACCGCCTGCACATGGCCCAGCACGCTGAGGCTGTCGAGCAGATGGCGAGAGACCATTTCATCCGGATTGCGCACGGCGGTCAGGTTATAGGCCTTGTTCCACTTGATCAGCAACGCCAGGTAAGCCAGCAGTTGCTGTTCCTGTGATTCTGACAACGGGATGCCGAGGGTGTGTGCACCCTTGGTCAGGGCCTGACGCTGGGCAGGGGTAATGCTCATGGATCAGCAGACTCCAGGGCCGCTGTGGCCTGACGTTTTTTCAGATGGATCATCAACAGGGAAATGGCAGCCGGTGTCACACCGGGAATGCGTGATGCCTGTCCCAGCGTGGCGGGACGGGTTGCTTCAAGTTTGCCCTGAATTTCTTTGGACAGGCCGGATATGGCGCTGTAGTCGATGCTGTCCGGCAGGCGGATATCCTCGCTGGCCCGCAGCCGGGCAATTTCGTCCTGCTGGCGGGCAATATAACCGGCGTATTTGGTGCGGATTTCCACCTGTTCGGCGGCCAGCGCATCGTCCAGTCCCTGACCGGTTACCGCCTTGAGGCCGGCATAGTCCACTTCGGGACGGGCCAGCAAATTCAGCAGATTATACTCATGTGCCAGCGGAATGTTAAAGTGCGCCGCCAGTGCGTCGCCCTGTTCAGTGGCCGGACGTACCCAGCTGCTGCGCAGGCGCTGCTCTTCCTGCTCGATGGCTTCACGCTTGGCCTCGAATGCGGCCCAGCGTACGTCATCCACCAGTCCCAGCTCCCTGCCCTTTTCGGTCAGCCGCATGTCGGCATTGTCTTCACGCAAAATCAGCCGGTATTCCGCCCTTGAGGTAAACATGCGGTAGGGCTCTTTGGTGCCCAGGGTAATCAGGTCGTCAATCAGCACGCCGACATAGGCTTCGTCACGGCGTGGCGTCCAGCTGTCCTTGCCCTGTGCCCGCAAGGCGGCGTTGCAGCCGGCCAGCAAACCCTGCACGGCAGCTTCTTCGTAGCCGGTGGTGCCGTTGATCTGGCCGGCAAAAAACAGGTCGTTGATATGGCGGCATTCCAGGTTGTACTTGAGGTCCTGCGGGTTGAGGTAGTCATACTCGATGGCATAACCGGGCCGCATGATGTAGGCGTTTTCCAGACCTTCCATTGACCGCACCAGCTCCAGCTGCACGTCAAACGGCAGAGAGGTGGAAATGCCGTTCGGGTACAGCTCGTTGCTGGCCAGCCCTTCCGGCTCCAGGAAAATCTGGTGGCTGTCTTTGTCGGCAAAACGGGTGATCTTATCTTCAATCGACGGGCAGTAGCGGGGGCCGGCCCCTTCGATCACACCGGTATACATGGGCGAGCGGTCCAGACCGGCACGGATGATGTCGTGGGTGCGCTCGTTGGTTCGGGCAATCCAGCAGCTGATTTGCTGCGGATGCTGTTCAACCTTGCCCAGATAGGACATCACCGGCAGCGGGGTGTCGCCCGGTTGTTCAACCAGCTTGCTGTAATCCACGCTGCGGGTGTCGATGCGGGGCGGTGTACCGGTTTTCAGGCGACCAATACGCAAAGGCAGTTCACGCAGTCGTTTGGCCAGCGCAATGGAAGGTGGGTCGCCGGCGCGGCCACCGGCATGGTTTTGCAGGCCGATATGAATGGTGCCGCCCAGGAAGGTACCGGTTGTCAGTACCACGCTGGCTGCATAAAAACGCACACCCATCTGGGTGACTACGCCGCATACGGTGTCGTTTTCAACAATCAGGTCATCGGCAGCCTGCTGGAACAGCCAGAGGTTGGGCTGGTTTTCCAGGGTATGGCGGATGAAGGCCTTGTACAGGGCACGGTCGGTCTGGGCACGGGTACCACGCACTGCCGGACCTTTGCGGCTGTTAAGCACCCGAAACTGGATGCCGGCGTGGTCGGCGGCCATGGCCATGGCTCCGCCGAGGGCGTCCACTTCCTTGCACAAATGGCTTTTGCCAATGCCGCCAATGGCCGGGTTGCAGCTCATCAGGCCGAGGGTATCGATGTTGTGGGTCAGCAACAGGGTTTTTACACCCATGCGGGCAGCGGCCAGTGCGGCTTCGGTACCGGCATGGCCGCCACCAATGACGATAACGTCAAAACGTGCTGGATAATCCAAGATTCACCTCGGGCTGATGGTTGCCTGGCTGGGGCAGGTATTTTTACGCTGAAAAGTGGCAGATTCTAGCACTTTTTGCATGGCTCCGTGGCGGGGCTATTCGGCATTCGGCTCGCATCAGCAGCACCGGCTTTAGTAGAAAATATGTATAAGTATTTAAAAAATCTTTTTTATTGTATTTATTAAGGCTGGTTTTTTCCGTTGAAAAGTCAATTTTATGTATTAAAAACATATGGTTAATGACATTATTTCATTGTGGATCAGGCCTTCACAGGCTTTGGGCAAGCCGGGTATAGCCTGTGCATAACATCAATGGTTATCCACAAGGCCGTTTGTAAATGGTTTTTTCACAATGTCTGGTGCCCCTTATGCACACCCCTTGGCCGTGGTTACAAACAAAAAAAAGAGCTGCAACAATGCAGCTCTTTTTAATCGCAGACAAACGGTTAGCGCAAGCCACCCTGCATGGCGGCCTGTTGCAAACGCATGGCTTCCTGTTCGTTGAAATCAATGATGTCGGACTCTTTTGGCGTCAGCTCAAATTTTGCTTTGCCGTAGTTGTTAACATCCATTTTGATGTTGATTTTGACTGCAGAGCCTTCCACCATCTGAACGGTATCGCTGACGACGTGAATGATCTGGCCTTTTTTATCGAGATACAAAAGGGTATCAACCTCACCGCTGCCTTCACCATTCAGGCTTTCTTCGTAAACGGCCTCCAGGGCTGTTTTGATGTCGTCCCGGTATTCGGCGAATTTTTGGTTGTTTTCAATACGGTTCATGATTGATTTGATCATGGCCGTTTCGTGAGCCTTCTGCTCTTCTGCACTCATCTGCACCCGCACCACTGCACTGGCATTGTTTTGTTTGGCATAGTCATCCAGAGCCAGCTTTTCAAAGTGCTTTTCGTCCATTGTGGCAATGGATTCTTTCTGGACATCCATAAACAGGTCAAAACCTTCGTCCAGCATGGCCAGGGCCTTGTTCAGCTGTTGCTGTTGCTCGGTGTCCAGCTCAAAGTTGCCGGGCTGCAACCGCACGTATTTGCCGGCATAGCTGTCCAGCGCACTGGCGTCGGGCAAAAACATCTGGGCTGCTTCAAGCAGGTTGGAAGGGTCCAGCAGCAATTGCTTTTTCTTGAAGTCCAGGCTGATTGGCAAGCGGACCTGGAACATGGCTGCCTTGACTTCCGGGATCAGCTCGACCCGGCCCTTGGCATTGTCCACAGCACCTGAAACCGTGATTTTGGCATTTTTGATCATCGGCTCGAATTCAGCACCATCCAGACGAACATCAGCAGAAAAGTTGTACTGGGTATTGGGCGCATACAGATGGTTGGATGCTTCTTCGTACAGTTGCTTGGCCGGCTTGTCATCCGGAGCCGAACCACCGCAAGCGGTAAGAAGAAGGGCCAGGCCCGAAGCGATCAGGGTTTTGTTAAAGGAAAATTTCATGTTGGCTCCATGCAAGGTTGAGACGGTTAATACTAGAGTTTTTTGGCTGTTGCTTGGAATTTATTTTGAGCAAATACGACAGAGGTCAAAGTTGCCGCTACTTGCCAATACAAAAGCTGGAAAAAATCCGCCCCAGCAAATCATCAGCACTGAATTCACCGGTGATTTCACCCAGCTGCTGTTGCGCCATGCGCAGATCTTCAGCCACCAGCTCTCCGGCCCGGTTGTGGACAAGTTGTTCATAAGCTTTGAGCAAACTGTGACTGGCTTGCTCAAGTGCCTGTAAATGGCGGCGTCTGGCGCTGAAAGTGCTTTCGCTGGTCTGTTGATAACCCATGCAGGCTTTCAGATGGTCACGCAGCAAATCAATGCCTTGCTGCTGTTTGGCCGACAGGCTGATACAACTGTGGCCGTCGGCAAAGGATTCAATGGCGCAAGGCTCACCAGACAGATCGGCCTTGTTGCGGATTAGCGTTACCTTGCCCGCCGGCGGCGCCTGATCCAGAAACTCGGGCCAGAGTGCGAAGGGATCGGCTGCCTCACTGCTGTTGCTGTCCACTACCAGCAAAATGCGGTCGGCCTGATCAATGGCTTTAAGTGCCCGCTGTACGCCGATCTGTTCCACAGTATCGGTGGTTTGGCGCAAGCCGGCAGTATCGGTCATGTGCAATGGCATGCCGTCAATGTGGATATGTTCACGCAGCGTGTCACGGGTGGTACCGGCAATCTCGGTAACAATGGCGGCTTCATGGCCGGCCAGTGCATTGAGCAGGCTGGACTTGCCGGCATTGGGCCGGCCGGCAATCACCACATTCATGCCGTCCCGCAGCAGGGCGCCCTGCCCCGCCCGGTTTTGTACATCGGCCAGCCTGCTGCGTACCGCTTGCAGCTTGGCCAGAATCTGGCCGTCGGCCAGAAAGTCGATTTCTTCTTCGGGAAAGTCGATGGCCGCTTCAACATGGATGCGCAGCTCGATCAGCTGTTCGGTCAGTTCATGTACATGGCGGGAAAACTCGCCTTGCAGTGAGCGCACCGCATTGCGGGCGGCCTGGGCCGAGCTGGCTTCGATCAGGTCGGCAATGGCTTCGGCCTGGGCCAGGTCCAGCTTGTCATTGAGAAAGGCCCGCTCGCTGAATTCGCCGGGCCGGGCCAGCCGTGCGCCCAGTTCGACGCAACGTTTGAGGATCAGGTCAAGAATGACCGGGCCGCCATGGCCTTGCAGTTCCAGTACGTCTTCACCGGTAAAAGAGTTCGGCGCTTTGAAAAACAGGGCGATGCCTTCATCCAGCGGCTGGCCACAGTTATCCACAAAGCTGCCATAGCGGGCATGTCGTGGTTGCAGGCTGGCCTGGCAAACCGCCGTGGCAATCTCTGCCGCCAACGGGCCGGATACACGCACAATGCCGACCCCGCCACGGCCCGGGGCAGTGGCAATGGCTGCAATGGTTTCTTGTGGATAAGTCATTGGATAAAGACCTGCTCAAACGGACAGACCCCGCATGATAGCGGGGTCTGTTCAGGTTGCAATAGGGTGTGGACAAGCTGTGTCAGCTTTTGCTTGCCGCTGCTTTTTCAATCTTGTGGGTGATGTACCACTGTTGGGCAATCGACAGGATGTTGTTAACCACCCAGTACAGCACCAGACCCGCGGGAAACCACAGGAAGAAGAAGGTAAAGATGATCGGCAGCAACTTCATCACCTTGGCCTGCATGGGATCGGGTGGAGCCGGATTCAGCTTTTGCTGAATGAACATGCTGACGCCCATGATAATCGGCAGGATGAAAAACGGATCCTTGATCGACAGGTCGGTGATCCAGAACATCCAGGGGGCCTGGCGCATTTCCACGCTTTCCAGCAGTACCCAGTACAGCGACAGGAATACCGGCATCTGCACCAGAATCGGCAGGCAGCCGCCCAGCGGATTGATTTTTTCCTTTTTGTACAGCTCCATCATGCCTTGCGACAGCTTCTGGCGGTCATCGCCAGCCTGTTCTTTCAGTGCCTGGATCTTGGGCGCAACAGCACGCATGCGCGCCATGGATTTATAGCTGGCAGCGGACAGCGGGAAGAAAATCAGTTTGATCAATACGGTCAGGGCAATAATTGACCAGCCCCAGTTACCCAGCAAGCCGTGGATAAAGTTGAGCAGGGCAAAAATGGGCTGGGCCAGGAACCAGAGGAAACCATAGTCAACGGTCAGCTCAAGGCCCGGTGACAGTTTTTTCAGGGTCGCCTGGTTTTTCGGACCGGCATACAGGGTGGTATCCAGCCGGCTGTGCTCGCCAGGCTCGATCTGAACGGCAGCACCGGTATAACCGATGATGTAATTGCCCGCTGCATCTTTACGGGTGAAAACATCATTGGTGCTGTCAGGTGCAGGTACCCAGGCAGTGACAAAGTAATGCTGCAACCAGGCCATCCAGCCGCCCTGGATGCTTTGCTTGAATTCCTTGTCATCCATGGCGCCCATTTTCAGCTTTTTGTAGGGCTCGTCCGGGGTCCAGAGTGCTGCACCAAGGTAAGTGGCGGTACCGGTTGCGGTGGTGGATGAAGGATCACCGCTGCCATCACGCTTGAGCTGGGCAAACAGGTTGCCACGCCAGGCGCTTTCGCTCTGGTTATCAATCAGATAACTCAGGCCAATCTGGTAAGCCTGTTCGTTGGTACAGTTCTTTTTGCGTTGTTCGATATCACGGGCATTACATTTCTCGTTCAGCCCGCGGTGAAAGGTGAAACGCTTGGTGTAGCCCACGCCGTTTTCGCTGAACTGCAAATCCACGTCCAGGCTGTCCTGGCCGGGCTGCAAAACATACTGCTGTTGGGCGCTGGCATACAACGGACGGCCACTGCTGCGGGCATCCGGACCCTGGCGGCCAATCAGGCCGCTTTGTGCCACATAGAGGTGTTCGCTGTTGTTGCTGAACAGCTGAAAAGGTACATCAGGCTGGCTGGAGCGCTTGGGATAGCGGGTCAGTTCCAGCTCAACAATATCGCCACCGACCGGATCAATGGCCAGCTTGAGCACATCGGTTTCAACCCGGATCAGTGTAGAGCTGGCAGAGGTATCGATGACTTCGGCCAGTGCTGCAGGGTTGTGGTTTCCATCATTGGCAACGGGCAAATCATCAACAACCGGCGGGTTGTCAGCTACCGGCAAATCATTGCCTGCAGCCTGGGAAACAGTGACAGGGTGTGCTGCGGCGTCGCCATAATCATTATTCCATTGCATTACCAATGCGTAGGAAATAACGGCAAGACCGAGGATTAAAACCGTACGTTTGATATCCATAATTACTTGGCCAGTGGAGATTGATTGGAAACCGGAGGAACCGGATCAAAGCCGCCCGGATGCCATGGATGGCAACGCCCCAGCCGTTTTGCTGCCAGCCAGCCACCACGAAGGCTGCCATGTTGCTCAATGGCTTCCAGGGCATAGGCGGAGCAGCTTGGATAAAAACGGCAATGGCTGGCCATCATCGGGCTGATGGCATAGCGGTAGAACTTGATGGGAAGTGTCACCAGATTACGCATCAGCAACACCTGCCTGTTGAACAGCTGACATGTCCTGTGCCTTTTGATGCTGACGTAACAGGCGGTTTGCCTGTTTGCCAAGCTCTTGTCTGAGCTCGGTTGGTGACAGTTCACTGATGCCGCGTCGACTGATGACTACAAGATCAACAGCAGGCAGAGTGCCCTGGTGCAAGCGAAAAAATTCCCGGGTTTGTCGCTTGATCTGGTTGCGTCCGACAGCCAGTCTGGTGTTCTTTTTACCGACCACCAGTCCTAGCCGCGGATAGCCTGACGTGTTGTATCGGGCCAGAAGCAAAATGCACCGACCTGACAACCTGTAGTCAGGTGAATCAAAGACAGCCTTGAACTGTTTTGCGTCAAGCAGCCGTTTTTCGCGGCTAAATCCTTGATTCATTCGTCAGGATTTTAGGCGCTCAGACGCTTGCGGCCTTTGGCACGACGACGGGCCAGAACGGCACGACCGCCCTTGGTTGCCATACGGGCACGGAAACCGTGGTCACGCTTGCGCTTGATTACGCTGGGTTGAAAAGTACGTTTCATGGTGTTGATACCTGATACTTCGGTGGACAAATGGGCCCCGGAATGGGTCCCGCTGAAAACAAGACAGGCGATTCTAGTGACTTTCGGGTACAAGGTCAACGGCTGTAAGGCTTGGCTGTTTTTGCTCCGGATTGTATTTGGGCGGTTGGCCGGTGAGGGATGCAGTGATTTTTGATAGCGGAAAATGCGGGCCTGATTGTTGTCTGCCGTTTGGGGTAATTTCCTGTTTTAAATAACAAAAAAAAGAAAAGATTTATAAAGATTTTTTTTGTTGTTATGACTAATGCAGTCAGTTTCTGTGCACATGCTTAAAAAGCTCTTTTATTACAACAGGTTGTATTTAATAAAAAACTGTTGAAAAGGAGCTTTCAGGTTGTCGGCAAGCCGGGTGTTTGTTGTGCATAACTTGGCATGTTATCCACAGCCTGCTTTTTCCACGGGTTTTGTTACAGGTTACTGCCAGCTTTAAACCGGGCTTTTGCACAGGGTTTGTTGCAGGCGTTTCC
The DNA here is from genome assembly GCA_964567275.1 of uncultured Thiopseudomonas sp. GTDB lineage: Bacteria > Pseudomonadota > Gammaproteobacteria > Pseudomonadales > Pseudomonadaceae > Thiopseudomonas. Next base: position 16,049 of record CAZMLX010000017.1, read on the forward strand.
AGTCAAATGCGGGGCCAGGATCGGTTTTTCGGCCGGGAGCAATATCGCTATGGCCACAGATTCGGCCGGGGGTAATCTGGGCATAATGCAGCCTGATCGTTCTGGTCAGAGTGGCCAGGCACTGGTACTGCGCATCGCTGTAAGGCAGTTCGTCGGTGCCTTCCAGCTCGATGCCAATTGAGTAGTCGTTGCAATTGTCACGGCCCTGGAAGCTGGATTGTCCGGCGTGCCAGGCCCGATGGTGACAGCTGACATATTGGGTCAGGCAGCCGTTGCGATCGATCATGAAGTGGGCGGAGACTTGCACATCAAGGATGCTGTCGAGAAAGGCGTCCCGTCCGGCGGGCAGCTGGTTGGTGAACAAGGCATCAATCATGCCGGTACCGAACTGTCCGGGTGGCAGGCTGATGTTGTGGATAACCAGCAATGAAATCTCGTTATCGGGGCGTAGGCCGTAGTTGGGCGAGTTGATGCGACGGGCCTGTTTGATCCAGCCGTCCTGATCCAGGGTGAAGTCCATGGTGGGTGCCTTGCGGGAATTTATTGCTGTTTTGACAAAAAAAAGGTTCATAGCACTTTACCGGGAAACGCCGCCTTGATCTTCAGAAAGAAGTAGGCGTTGTCCCGGTAACCGTAAGCCATCCGTTTGATCACCTTGATGCGGTTGTTCATGCCTTCCAGGACACTGGTATTCAGCTGGAAGCAAGCACTGGAAACGATGCCTTCCACATAACCCTTTAAACGCCGGGCAAATTGCTGCAAGGGCTTCAGAGCACTGTCTTGGGCGAGCCGAAACCATTCATCCCATCGTCGCCGAGCTTCAGCCTCATTCGGGGCGTACCAGAGCTCCTTTAACTGTGCTTTGAGCACGTATACCGTCATAAGAGGCTTGTTGGCTGCCAGTAAATCGTCCAGCTTAACTGCCTGCTGATCGTTGAGGTTCTGTCGGTTACGCAGTAACAACCAGCGGGAGCGTTTAATCGCCCGTCGCCCAACAGGATCTGCCTTCAGTTGATTGGCCTGGTCAACGCGAATGCGGTCGACAACCTCACGGCCATACTTGGCCACAACATGGAACAAGTCATAGACAACACGAGCGTTAGGGCAATGTGCCTGCACCTCTAGATCCATGGCAGTGTTCATGTCCATCGCCACTGCTTCAATGCGGTTGCAGACATCCGGCCCCATCCATTCAAAGAAGGGGCGGACGGCCTCTCGGCTGCGTCCCTTGCCGATCCAGAGTACCTGCCGTGTATCTGCACAGATCGCCACAGTCGCATAGCGGTGCCCTTTGTACAGAGCGAACTCATCCATGATCAGGTGACGTACCTGGCTGAGATTGGCTGGTGGCACTTCACGCTGTAGGCGCCGGTAATCAATCGTCTTGACCGTATGCCAGTGCAGCCCGAGCAGATCTGCTACATGCTTGACTGGAAGCAGCCGAACCAGCGATTCAACCCAGCACACCATGGCCTGGGTCAACGGCTGCCGGCCAACCAACCAGCCAATACGCTCTCGCCTAGGCCCGCAATGCGGGCAACGTACACGGCGTACAGGAACCTCCAACCATACGCGATACTGGAACAAGTCACGCTCACGGACGCGGCGTACACTGGTGTCGTGGATGAGCCAGGTGGACTGACCGCAACCACTGCAACAAGGCGGCTGCGCTGGGGCAGGTTTCAGGCTGATTAACAAGGTATCGGCGCTCAGGTACTGGAAACTATTCGGCTCGAAGCCTTCCCAGAACAGAGCAAGCAAATTAGTATTCATGGTAACGGCGGTAGTTTGGTTGGGTTTATGTTTTGGCGAACACAACCTTAGCCTCTCTTACCGCCGTTTTCCTACCTTTTCACGCTAACCTGCGAAGAACCAAAAAAAAGCCCCTGCGTCAATGCAGGGGCTGTTGGGGGAGCAAGCTGCTTACGGGTGATACTTGGCAGACAGCTCGTGTACGGCTTCAATAAAGGCACCCGCATTCTCGGGTTTTACCTCTGGAGTAATGCCGTGACCCAGATTGAAGACGTGGCCGGAGCCATGACCGTAGCTGGCCAGAATGCGCTCGACTTCTTTGCGGATGGCGGCGGGGCTGGCGTAGAGCGCTGAAGGGTCCATATTGCCTTGCAGAGCCACTTTGTCACCCACACGGGCGCGGGCGCTGCCGATGTCACAGGTCCAGTCCAGCCCCAGTGCGTCGGCACCGGTTTGTGCCATGGCTTCCAGCCACAGGCCGCCGCCCTTGGTGAACAGGATCACAGGCACCTGACGGCCTTCGTGTTCACGAATCAGGCCGTCAACGATTTTTTGCATATAGGCCAGCGAAAACTCAAGGTAAGCAGCTGAAGACAGGCTGCCGCCCCAGCTGTCGAAAATTTGTACCGCCTGGGCACCGGACAGGATTTGCTGGTTCAGGTAGCGGGTGACCGACTGCGCCAGTTTGTCGAGCAGGCGGTGCATGGCTTCCGGCTGATCGTACATAAAGGCTTTGCTTTTGCGGAAGTCTTTGGAAGAGCCGCCTTCTACCATATAGGTGGCCAGCGTCCAGGGGCTGCCGGAAAAACCGATCAGGGGCACCCGGCCATTGAGTTCGTGGCGGATGGTGCTGACGGCGTCCATTACATAGCCGAGGTCTTTTATAGGGTCGGGAATTGGCAGGGCGTCAATGGCTTCTGCGGTATCAACGATTTTCTTGAAACGAGGACCTTCGCCGGTTTCAAAATACAGGCCCAGTCCCATGGCGTCGGGAATGGTGAGAATGTCGGAGAACAGAATGGCGGCATCCAGCGGATAGCGCTCCAGTGGCTGCAAAGTCACTTCGCAGGCCAGTTCCTTGTTCATGCACAGATCCATGAAGCCACCGGCCTTGGCACGGGTCGCACGGTATTCGGGCAGATAACGACCGGCCTGGCGCATCATCCAGATAGGCGTAACATCAACCGGCTGCTTGAGCAGGGCGCGAAGAAAGCGATCGTTTTTCAGGGCTGTCATAGAGTTATCCACCATCCATTAAGCAAGTTGACCGGCTTGTGTTTGTCTTTGACATTGCCGGATTTTAAGAGGGCAGTATAGACGAAGGCGGGAGATTTTGCTTTGGGGTGGTTTTTTCTGGCTTCGGTGTGGCAGGCAGGGCGAGACGCTGCCTGCTGATACACCTTGCCGTTGC
>CAZMLX010000018.1:0-19044 GCA_964567275.1 uncultured Thiopseudomonas sp.
CGGTGGATTCTGCGACTGCGCTTCGCTGCGCGAGAATGACGGGACGGTGGATTCTGCGACTGCGCTTCGCTGCGCGAGAATGACGGGACGGTGGATTCTGCGACTGCGCTTCGCTCCGTACAGAATGACGGAATGAGTGCCACACCAACCCCCACCCAGCATGCCAGCAATAAAAAACGGCCCCCGCAGGAGCCGTTTTTTATCACTGGGGCCAATTAGCCTTCGTAACGCTTAAGCACCAAAGTGGCGTTGGTTCCGCCGAAGCCGAAGCTGTTGCTCATGATGGTGTTGAGCTTGACGCCTTCCTCGGTCTTGCACACGATCGGCAGATCCTTGGCGGCTTCGTCCAGTTCGTCAATGTTGACCGAACCGGCAATGAAGTCGTTTTCCATCATCAGCAGCGAGTAGATGGCTTCCTGCACGCCGGTAGCGCCCAGCGAGTGGCCGGTCAAGCTCTTGGTAGAGCTGATTTTTGGGGCCTTGTCGCCAAATACTTCATGGATCGCACCCAGTTCGGCAACGTCACCGACCGGAGTGGAGGTGCCGTGGGTGTTGATGTAGTCGATAGGGGCATCCAGGCCGGCCATGGCTTGCTGCATGCAGCGTACCGCACCTTCGCCGCTGGGGGCGACCATGTCGTAGCCGTCGGAAGTGGCGCCGTAGCCAACAATTTCGGCATAGATTTTGGCGCCACGCTTGAGGGCGTGCTCCAGCTCTTCTACCACCACCATACCGCCACCGCCTGCGATGACAAAGCCGTCACGGTTGGCGTCGTAGGCACGGGAGGCCTTGTCCGGGGTGTCGTTGTACTGGGTGGACAGGGCGCCCATGGCGTCAAACAGGCAGCTCTGGCTCCAGTGTTCTTCTTCACCGCCGCCGGCAAATACGATGTCCTGCTTGCCCAGCTGGATTTGTTCGACCGCCTGGCCAATGCAGTGGGCACTGGTGGCACAGGCAGACGAAACGGAGTAGTTGACGCCCTTGATTTTGAACGGTGTGGCCAGACAGGCCGACACGGTGCTGCCCATGGTGCGGGTAACCCGGTAGGGGCCGACCCGTTTGACGCCTTTCTCGCGCAGGGTGTCGATGGCTTCCATCTGGTTCAGGGTGGAAGCACCGCCGGAGCCGGCGATCAGGCCGGTACGGGGGTTGGATACCTGGTCTTCGCTGAGGCCGCTGTCGGCAACGGCTTGCTGCATGGCCAAAAAGGAGTAGGCGGCGGCATTACCCATGAAGCGCAGGATTTTGCGGTCTATCAGCTCTTCGAGGTTGATATCCACTGAGCCGGATACCTGGCTGCGCAGGCCCATTTCGGCATATTCAGGGTTAAAACGGATGCCGGAGCGGCCAGCCTTGAGGCTGTCGACAACGGTCTGTTTGTCTGTACCAATGCAGGAAACGATACCGATTCCAGTGATCACTGCTCGACGCATACAAGTTATCCCTTAAAAAGAATCTGTAGAGGTGAACAGGCCGACCCGCAGGCCTTCGGCACTGTAAATTTCACGGCCATCAACGCTGACGGTGCCGTCGGCAATGGCCAGAACCAGAGAGCGGTTGATGGTGCGTTTGATATGAATGTTGTAGGTGATTTTTTTGGCGGTAGGCAGTACCTGGCCAAAGAATTTGACTTCGCCCGAGCCCAGCGCACGGCCACGGCCGGGATTGCCTTTCCAGCCCAGGTAAAAACCGACCAGCTGCCACATGGCATCCAGGCCCAGGCAACCGGGCATGACCGGGTCGCCTTCAAAGTGGCAACCAAAAAACCAGAGGTCGGGGTTGATGTCCAGCTCGGCCACAATTTCGCCCTTGCCATATTTGCCGCCGGTTTCGCAGATGTGGACGATGCGGTCGATCATGAGCATGTTGGGGGCAGGCAGCTGGGCATTACCTGGACCGAAGAGTTCACCACGACTGCATTGCAGCAGCTCTTCGTAGGTAAATGAATTTTGTTTGCTCATGCGTGCTCCTCGTTGCTCCTGGGAAAGTCCGGTCATGCCGGCGGATAAATACTGTGACGGCCGATCAATTCGGTCATGTCATCCAGTCTGACCGGTGCATGTTAAAAGGAAAGGCATGGGAAAATCCATAGAGAAGGGCTTCTTTCATGCTTTGTCCCGGTCAATTAAAGGGTATAGACAACCGCAAAGGGGCCCGGGTCACACTTTTTGCGAGCGGTCATGGGCAATCAGGGCGTCCAGATCAAGAATGCAGATGCGGCGGCCGTTCAGTTGTACGACGCCATCGAGCTCCAGCTGGCGCAGAATGCGCGACAGGGTTTCAGGCTGGATCGACAGCTGGCTGGCAATCAGCCGTTTGGCAGCGGGGAGCTCAAATTGCAGGGCGCTGCAGTCGGTGCAGTCTTGCAATGCCTGGGCCAGCAGGTAACGGATAACCCGGTGCATGGATTTGTTGAGGGACAGGATTTCCAGTGCTTCCATGCAGTCTGCTTCGCAGTGTGCCAGCCGGCGAATGAGGTTGCCGGCCAGCGCCGGGGTTTCGGTTACCAGCTGGCGCAGCAATGCGGCGGGCAAGAGCAGGATTTCGCAGTCCTGGATGGCCTGGGCAGTGCAAATGTACTGGTGGTCGGGCAGGAACAGGGCATTTTCGCCAAAACAGCCGCCGGGTCCGAGAATCTGGAATATTTTTTCCTGCCCGGTTTGCATAATGCGAAACAGTTTGAGCGAGCCGCTGACCAGTAGGCCAAACTGCTGTACTGTTTCGCCCTGGCGATGGGCGTGATGACCTTTCTCAAGGCTGACAAGCTGGGCCTGTTGTTGCAGCCGCTCCAGCTGTTCGGTTGCCAGTGGGGCAAACAGCGGATGTTGCTGCAAGGTGCGGATGACTGACGTTTCCATACCGGGCTGTAGTCCTTGGGCAGTCGGCGGGGGTGATCGGGTTGCTCCTGCGATACCCCGGGTCGGGGGCGAGGGCCTGGCCGCCTGTTGGTACAGGCAGGAGCGCAGCCAGTCTAACACGGCTACTGTGATGAGGGTCACGGTTTGGACTGAAGTGTTGGCCGGCGGAATCGGGCTGCTGTTTGGGTAAAGCGTTTGGAGCATTGGAGCAGGCACCCTATAATGCCGGACCATGCAATCTGGACGTCCTGGAGATGACGATGAATCAGCAGCAATCCGTTGCAATACTGGGCGGCGGAAGTTTCGGGACGGCACTGGCCAACCTGATGGCAGCCAATGGTTACCGGGTTTTACTCTGGATGCGTGACGCTGCCCAGGCCGAAACCATCCGGACCACCCGGCGCAATCCGCGCTATCTCAAGGATATCGAGCTGCTGCCGGGGGTAGAAGCGACTACCGACCTGACTGCCACCCTGCAGGCTTGCGAACTGGTGTTTGTGGCGTTGCCGTCGGCGGCGTTGCGCAGCGTGCTGGCGCCCTGTTCGGCACTGCTGGACGGGCGCATGCTGGTCAGCACCACCAAGGGCATCGAGGCGGAAACCTTCAAGCTGATGAGCCAGATTCTGGAAGAACTGGCGCCGGGCGCCCGGATCGGTGTGCTGTCCGGGCCCAACCTGGCCCGTGAAATAGCCAACCGGGCGTTGACTGCCAGTGTTATTGCCAGCGTTGATGGCGAGCTGTGCCAGCGGGTGCAGCAGGTGCTGCATGGCGAAACCTTCCGGGTGTATGCCAGTGATGACCGTTTTGGTGTCGAGTTGGGCGGTGCCCTGAAAAACGTTTATGCCATCATGGCCGGCATGGCCGGTGCCATGGGTATGGGCGAAAACACCAAGAGCATGCTGATTACCCGGGCGCTGGCCGAAATGACCCGTTTTGCCGTGCATATGGGTGCCAATCCGATGACCTTTTTGGGGCTGGCCGGGGTGGGTGACCTGATCGTGACCTGCACTTCGGCGAAAAGCCGCAACTATCAGGTGGGCTATGCGCTGGGCCAGGGCATGACCCTGGAACAGGCGGTCGACCGTCTGGGTGAAGTGGCCGAGGGCGTCAATACGGTGCGGGTGCTGGCACAAAAATCAAAGGAAACCGGTATTTATATGCCGCTGGTCTGTGGGTTGTACGCCGTTATTTTTGAAGGCATGACACCGGAGCGGATTGTGGGCGGGCTGATGGGCGGCGAGCCCAAAACAGATGTGGATTTCATTTCGTCACACGGGTTTACGGGGGAACTATGAATCCGTTATTGAAACGTTTGCAGCGTGAAGCCCTGGTGATCCGGGTGCTGTGGCTGCTGTTGTTTTTTGTGGTCTGGCAGGTGGTGGCACCTTTGCTGTTGCTGGTGGTGCTGGCGCAGTTGCTGGTGCGGCTGTTCCGGGGGGAACCCCATTCGGGGCTGATGTGTCTGGGTACCAGTCTGGGCTTGTACCTGGCGCAGATTGCCCGCTTTGCCAGCTTTCAGAGCGATGATACGCCCTGGCCGGTGGCCGACTGGCCGCAGGAACCGGTAGCCGACGTCGGTGGTGAACCGCTATGAAGCTTTTTCTGTTGCGCCATGGCGAGGCCGAGCCGGCAGCCGGCCCGGGGTTGGACGCACTGCGCCCCTTGACCGGTTATGGTCGCCAGCAAGTGTCCACCATGGCCAGGCACTTGCGTACGCACGAGCCGTTGCGGGTGTTGTGCAGCCCTTATTTGCGGGCCCGGCAGACCGCTGGCCAGCTCAGACACGAGGGACTGTTCGGACAGGACCCGCAACTGGCCGACTGGTTGCAGCCGGACGAGCCGGTAACCGCCGTGTTGCGGCATCTGGACCAGCTGAGTGACGAAAGCATTTTGCTGGTGAGTCATCAGCCGCTGCTGGGTACCCTGGGTGGCTGGCTGACGTCGGGTAGCCGTGATGCCGGGTTGCCGATGGCGACTGCCAGTCTGGCGGTGCTGGAAGGCGACTATGCGCTGGCCGGCGGAATGCGTCTGCTCGCCCTGCATCATGCCGGTGAGTTGTAACCTGAATGCTGCCACCAGGAGAATCTGTGAGCACCGTTGAAGAAATTCGTATCCAGTTGCCCCATATCCACCTGGCCGCCCGTGTGTATGGCCCGGCCGACGGCCGGCCTGTGTTGGCGCTGCATGGCTGGATGGACAATGCCATGAGTTTTGAGCATCTGGCGCCCCGGCTGGCGGGGCTGCGCATTGTGGCGCTGGACATGGCGGGGCATGGGCACTCGGGTCACCGGGGGCCGGGTGCCGACTATCAGCTGTGGGACTATGCGCTGGATGCCCTGATGGCCGCCCATGAGCTGGGCTGGCAACGATTTACCCTGCTGGGCCATTCGCTGGGCGGCATTGTGGCTACCCTGATTGCGGCTGCCGTGCCCGAGCGGGTGGCCGGGCTGGCGTTGATTGATGGCCTGCTGCCACTGACCGCCGAGGCTGAAGAAGCGCCCCGCAAGCTGGGCGATGCCCTGCGCGAGCGTATTGCCCTGGCTGGCCGCAAGAAAAATGTCTATGCCGATGTGGAACAGGCGGTGGAAGCCCGCATGCGTGGTGTGGTGCCGGTTAGCCGGGAAGCGGCCCGCTTGCTGGCGCAGCGGGGCGTCAGCCCGGTGGCGGGCGGCTTTGCCTGGAATACCGACCAGCGCCTGACCCTGCCATCGCCACTGCGTTTTACCCGCGAGCACGCCCTGCATTTTGTGCGGGCGCTGCAATGCCCGTCGCTGCTGGTGCTGGCCGAACAGGGCCTGTTGCTGGGGCATCCCGGCTTTGAGGCCTTTATTCACCAGATGGCACCGGACTGCCTGCAGCTGCTGAAGCTGGCGGGCGATCATCACCTGCATTTGAATGACGTCAGCGGTGCGCAACAGGTGGCTGACGCCCTGAATCAGTTTTTTACTGCCCTGGATGTTGCAGGGCAGCAAGGAGAAAGCCCATGTTGAAACGCACACTGACTGTACTGCTGGCAACAGGAGTGCTGTTGGGGTCGTGGTTTGCCTCCGCTGCCGGGCAGCTGGCGACTTTGCCGGCGTTGTCCGGGGCCAGGGTTCAGGAGCAGTCCGGGCCCGGGCAGGTCGAAAAAATTTATCCGCTGGGGGCCGTCAGCCGCATCAGCGGCCAGTTGCGTTTTGCCAGCCAGGTACACCTGCAGGGCGAACGCAGCCGTATCAGCTGGCAGCTGGCCGAGGCGTATTCGGCGGCAGAGGCCTTTGACCAGGTACGCCGCCAGGTCATGACCGAGGGTTTGCAACTGCTGTTCTGGTGTGAGGGGCGTGAATGTGGCCCCAGTAATCTCTGGGCCAATACCGTGCTGGGCAATGCCCGCCTGTATGGCCCGGATGACAACCAGGCGGTAGCGGTACTGGCCCGGCCGGCAGCCGGCGACTGGTTGCTGGTGTATGGCATTACCCGTGGCAATGGCCGTGGCATGTTGCACCTGGACCGCCTGCAGGCGGCTCCGCTGGCTGAACAGCTGCAGCCTTCCGCCGCTACCCTGTTGCGTCAGCTGCGCTCTGACGGACAGCTGGACCTGTTGGCACCAGAGCCGGAGCGGGTACAGGCACTGGCCCAGGCATTGAACCGTGACAGCACCTTGCGGGTAACACTGGGAGGCGAGCAGGCCGGTGACTGGCGCCAGGCCTTGCTGGATGCCGGAGTGCGCAGCAGCCGGATGGAGCTGGATAACGCTCAGCAGCCGGCTGCTTATGTCCGGGTTTTGCCTTGAATAATCCGCTGAACGGGAGGTCCTGATGCCTGGAAATGACCGCTTGCTGGCTCAGCTTCTGTTTTTGGCGCTGATTCTGGCTTGCCTGTGGGTGCTGGGACCTTTTATTTCGGCGCTGTTCTGGGCGGCGGTACTGGCATTTGCCACCTGGCCGGTAATGGGCTGGCTCACCCGGCTGCTTAATGGCAAAACCACCCTGGCGGCGTCCTTGCTGACCAGCGTATGGGTGCTGCTGGTGGCCATCCCGCTGGTTTGGCTGGGGCTGAATATTGCCGACTATATCCGCGACATTACCGAATTGCTGCGGGATTACCGGCTGACCGGCTTGCCGCCCGCCCCCGAGTGGCTGGGCCAGTTGCCGCTGCTGGGCGAGCGTTTGCATGAGCTGTGGCAAACGGTGGACGAGCAGGGTCCGGCGTACTTTTCCACCCTGAAACCCTACATGGGGCAGGTGGGCAACTGGCTGCTGGCACGCAGCGCCACCATTGCCGGCGGCATTTTGGAGCTGACTCTGAGCCTGTTTCTGGTGTTTTTCTTTTACCGTGACGGCAACCGTCTGGCGCTGTTTGTGCGCAATCTGGTGTGGCGGCTGATGCAGGACAGGACGGATTATTATCTGGAGCTGGTGGCCGGTACCGTACGGCGGGTGGTTAATGGCGTAATTGGTACCGCAACGGTGCAGGCGCTGGTGGCCTTTCTCGGTTTCAGCATTGCCGGCGTGCCGGGAGCGCTGCTGCTGTCGGTGTTGATTTTTGGCCTGAGCATCATCCCGATGGGCCCGCCGCTGGTGTGGCTGCCGGCAACCATCTGGCTGTTTTTGCAGGGCCATTATGCTGCGGGTGTGTTTCTCGGTGTCTGGGGCTTTGTGGTGGTTAGCAGCGTTGACAATTTCCTTAAACCCTACCTGATCAGCCGGGGCGGCAACCTGCCGCTGATTGTGGTGTTGCTGGGTGTGTTTGGCGGCATTATTGCCTTCGGCTTCATGGGTATTTTTCTGGGGCCGGTACTGCTGGCGGTAGCCTATAGTCTGGTCAGCGAATGGATCAGTCAGAGCCAGACAGAACGGCATCCGCGGCTCACGGGCCCGGCGGACGGGGATTCTGACAACGGGAGCGAGAAATGATGAAGTGGACGCTGTTGCTGGTGGCCTGCCTGTTGGGCGGGTGTGCCGGTAAAACCTACAATCGTGCCAGCTGTGCCAGCGAAGTGGATGCCGCCTGGCAGGAGCTGAGTCTGGCCAAGGCCGAAGGCTTTGCCGGTACGATCAGCTATTCGAAAGCGCTGAGTCTGATCAGTGCGGCCAAGACGCAGCAACAGTTTGAGGGCTATAACGGTTGCGTTCGCAAAGCGGTCAGGGCCCGCTTTTATATACGAGAATCCCGTGCCGGCCGCTAAGCCGCTCAGGTTTTGAAAAGTCAGGGAGCGTTGCATGGCGGTTCAGCAAATGGAACAGGTTATAGCGAGTGTCGGGCAGGTGGTACTGGGCAAGCAGCGGCAGATCCGGATGGCGGTGGCCTGTCTACTGGCGCAGGGGCATCTGCTGCTGGAAGACTTGCCCGGTATGGGTAAAACCACACTGAGCCATAGCCTGGCGCAGGTGCTGGGGCTGTCCTGGCGACGGATCCAGTTCACGGCCGACTTGTTGCCGGGCGATGTTTTGGGTACCTCGGTGTTTGATCGTGACAGCAGCAGCTTTGTGTTTCATCCGGGCCCGGTGTTTACCCAGCTGCTGCTGGCTGACGAAATCAACCGGGCCACGCCGAAAAGCCAGAGTGCACTGTTGGAGGCGATGGAAGAGCGGCAGGTCAGTACCGAAGGGGTAACCCGGGCACTGCCGGAGCCGTTTTTTGTGATTGCCACCCAGAATCCGGCCACCCAAAGTGGCACTTTCGAACTGCCGGAGTCGCAACTGGACCGTTTTCCGATGCGGCTGTCGCTGGGCTATCCGGAACCGGATGCCGAGCGGCAGATGTTGGCATCGGCCAGCCAGCGACAGGCACCGGCCGAACTGCCGGTATTGATGCGGCCCGAACAGCTGCAACAGCTGCAACGGCAGGTGCAGCAGGTACGGGCCAGCGAGGCGGTGCTGGATTATGTGCTGCGGCTGGTGAATGCGACCCGCAACCATCCACAGCTGGCTTATGGCCTGTCGCCGCGGGGCAGCCTGGCGTTGTTGGCGGCGGCCCGGGGCTGGGCGTTTTTGGCCGGTCGTGACTATGTGATTCCGGAAGATATCCAGACCGTGGCACCGGCGGTCATGCCGCACCGGCTGGGGCACGCCTTGTCGGCCACTGGCGGCCATGGCGCCGAAGGCGTGACCCGGCAGCTGCTGGCCGAGGTGCCGGTGCTTTGAGCAGCATGCGCCAATGGTTGGCGAGCTGGTGGCAACGGCGATTACCGCCGGCCCGGCAGCGGACGCTGGGGCAGGCCCATATTTTTATCGTACCGACCCGGACCGGGCTGGCCTTTGCCGGTGCCTTGCTGCTGATGCTGCTGGTGGCGATCAACTACCAGAACAGCCTGGCCTATGCGCTGGTGTTTATGCTGGGTTCGTTGGGCTTGCTCAGTGCCCTGCATACCTGGCGCAATCTGGCCGGCCTGCAACTGACCGCCTTGCCGGCCGAGCCCTGTTTTGCCGGCCAGACGCTGTTTTTTCCGGTTGCGCTTGGCGGTCGGCGGCATGCCCGGCAGGGCATTCGGCTGGAGCTGGAGGGCCAGCCAGCCGTGGTAACCGATGTGCCCAGGGGGCAACAAAACACTGTGCTGTTGCCCTGGCAACAGGCGGCGCGTGGTGTGCGGCAACCGGGCCGGATGCGGGTGGAAAGCCGTTTTCCATTGGGAATCTGGGTAGCCTGGAGCCGGGTGGAGCTGGAGCAGCAGGCACTGGTGTATCCGGCACCGCTGGAGGCCGCCTTGCCGCCACTGGGCAGCCGGGCAGACGGCGAGGAAGAGGGCGTACAAACCCGCCAGCCCGGTGTTGATGATTATCAGGGGCTGGCCAGCTGGCAAAAGGGCGACTCGATGCGTCGGGTGGACTGGAAAGCCTGGTCCAGGGGGCAGGGGCTGTGGGTCAGGCAGTTTGCCGAAACCGCCGGTAGCCAGACCTTGCTGGACTTTGCCACCTTGTCGGGCGATAGCGAACGGCGGTTGTCGGTACTGTGTTTTCATGTGCTGCGACTGGCGGCTGCCGGGCAGGTGTTTGGCCTGGCATTGCCGGGCCAGGTGCTGGCGCCGGATCAGGGACCGCTGCAGCGTGATGCCTGTCTGGCGGCGCTGGCCCGGTTCGGGAGCAACAGATCATGACAGGCTCGGCCGCCCGGCAGCTGGTACCCCGACAGGCGCTGTTCTGGCTGCTGGTGGCGCAGGCTCTGGTGATTGGACCGCACCTGTGGCATGTGCCGCTGTGGCTGGCGGGGCTGTGGCTGTTGTGTGCCGGTTGGCGCATCCAGGTTTACCGCATGCGGGCTGCGTTTCCGGGCCGGCTGGTCAGGCTGGGATTGATGCTTGGGGCCGGTTTTGGTGTATTTCTGAGCCGGGGCAGCCTGGTGGGGCTGGATGCCGGGGTGGCCCTGCTGATTACCGCTTTTATTCTGAAACTGGTCGAGCTGCGTAGCCGGCGTGATGCGCTGGTGCTGGTGTTTCTCGGTTTTTTTGCGGTGACCACCGGCTACCTGTACGAAGACAGCCTGCTGGCGGCGCTGTACTCGCTGGTGCCGGTTACTGTGTTGCTGACCGCCTGGAGCGGCTTGCAGCAATCAGCCGATGAGCGGCCGTTGCTGGCCTCGTACCGGGCTTCGGTGTCCCTGCTGCTGCAGTCGCTGCCGCTGATGCTGCTGCTGTTTTTGTTTTTTCCCCGGCTGGAACCGCTGTGGAGCCTGCCACAACCGGGTGACCGGGGCACCACCGGGCTGTCGGACCAGATGTCGCCGGGCGATATTGCCGAGTTGAGCCAGTCGACTGCGCTGGCTTTTCGTGCCCGCTTTGACGGTGATATTCCGCCCCGTCAGCAACTCTACTGGCGGGCGCTGACCTTGCCCCATTTCGATGGCCGAAGCTGGCGGCGGCTCGATGGCCGCAGTGACCTGCACGTGCCCTCCTGGCAACGCCAGGGCGAGCCGCTGGGCTATGAGGTCATTATGCAGCCCAGTCATCAGCCCTGGCTGTTCAGCCTGGCGGTGAGCGAAACGGACAACAGCGAGATTCGCCTGTATGGCGACTTCCGGCTGCAACGCAATACTCCGGTGCACCGCACCTGGCTGTACCGGGCGCAGAGCTGGCCGCAGGCGCTGGCCGAACCCCGGCTGACGGAACTCAAGCAGCGTCAGCACGTGCAGTTGCCACCCGGCAGCAACCCCCGCACCCGGGCCTGGGTGGCTGACTTGCGCAGACAGCATGCGGACGATGCCGGGCTGGTGGCAGCGATCTTGCGGCATTTCAACCAGCAGCCCTTCCACTACACCCTGAAGCCGCCCCGGCTGGGCGAGCACAGCATTGATGAATTCATGTTCGATACCCGGCGCGGTTTTTGTGAGCATTATTCGGGCGCCATGACCTTTGCCCTGCGTGCTGCCGGTGTGCCGGCCCGGGTGGTGACCGGTTATCAGGGCGGCGAAATCAATCAGGCCGGCAACTTTGTTCAGGTCAGGCAAATGGATGCCCATGCCTGGGTGGAATACTGGCTGCCGGGGCAGGGCTGGGTGCGGGTTGATCCCACCTTTCAGGTGGCGCCGGAGCGTATTGAGCTGGGGCTGGAAGATGTCCTGCAGGACGAGCTGGATATGGGGCTGTTCTCGCCGCTTAACTACCGGCATCTGGCCTGGCTGAACCAGTTGCGTCTTGGCTGGGACCAGTTGAACCACCAGTGGCAAAGTACGGTGCTGGGCTATCAGCGTGACCGGCAGGAAGCCTGGCTCAAGCGCTGGTTTGGCAGCCTGGACTGGCAGCGTATCGGGGTGATGCTGGTGGCGGCGCTGGCGGTGGTGTTATTGATGCTGGCGCTCTGGCTGCTCAAGCCCTGGCGTGACCGGCCCACACCACAGCAACGCCTGCTGCGCAAACTGGACCTTGTGCTGGAGCGGGCCGGGTTGCCTCGCCAACCGGGTGAAGGCTTGCGTACTTTGCAGGCTCGCAGCCGGCAGGTGCTGGATAGCGGCGCAGCGGAGCGGCTGGCAGAGCTGGCGGAGGCGCTGGAGCTGCAGTTGTATGGCGACCGGCAACAGCCCTGGCCGCTGCTGGACAAACGCTTGTCTGCCTTTGAGCAGGCTTGTCGCCGGCAGCGCAAACCCGGCCGCTGACGACATTTTATTTATGGGAAGCCTGCTGCTAGCATAGGCAGCCTTTTCATGGTGGATACCCTATGCAATTTACCCTGGTAGTCTGTTCTTCCCCGCAGGACCCGGCAACCCGCCGGGCGCTGTTGTTTGCCCGGGCGCTGCTGGCCGCCGGCCATGGCATCCGAACGGTGTTTTTTTATCAGGATGGCGTTCATATTGCATCGGATTCATTGGTGTTTCCGCAGGACGAGCACAACTGGGCAGCCGCCTGGCAGGCGCTGGTCGGCGAGCAACAGCTCAATGCGGTGGTCTGCATTGCTGCTGCCTTGCGCCGCGGTGTGCTGGACGAGGTCGAGGCCCGCCGTTATCGCAAGACGGCAGTCAGTCTGGCTGAAGGCTTTGTGCTGGCCGGGCTGGGCGAGCTGCACGAGGCATTGCAAGCCAGTGAGCGGGTGGTGCACTTTCGGGGGGATGCATGAAATCACTGCTGGTGATCAGCCGGGCTGCGCCCTGGAGTGGGCCGGGTGCCCGTGAAACGCTGGATATTGCCTTGTCCGGCGGCGCCTTTGACATACCGGTCAGCCTGCTGTGGCTGGACGATGGTGTTTACCAGCTGGTAAGCGGGCAACAGCCGCACCAGCTGGAACAGAAAGACTTGCAGGCCAATATTGCGGCTTTGCCACTGTTTGGTGTTGAGCAGCTCTATGTGTGCGGCCGTAGCCTGCAGGCCAGGGGGCTGACGCAACAGCAGCTGTTGCCGGAGGTGCGGGTTGTCGATCAGGCCGGGCTGGCGGCGGTGCTGGCCAGTCATGACCAGGTACTGATGCCATGAGCACCTTGCATATCGTCAATCGGCCCGGTGTGCTGCCGGCCTGCCTTGAGTTGCTGCAACCGGCCGATGTGGTGTTGCTGTGCGGCGATGCGGTGCTGGCCTGGCCGCAGACGCTGGCACAGGCGGGCGCCATCCCTGTCATGGTACTGGCCGATGACATGCAGGCCCGTGCTCTGGTGCCTGATGCGGCCGTGCAGGTAATTGATTATGAAGGCTTTGTGGCGCTGTGCTGCACGCAACAACGGGTGCAGGCATGGTAGTGCAATTGGTGGTGGATGGCCGGCAGATAGCGCTGGATGAAGACCTGTGTCTGTGCAATCTTGACGACTGGAGTGTCGGGGTGGCGGTAGCACTGGCTGCTGAAGAGGGGATTGAGCTGGATGACCGGCACTGGGAAATTCTGCATGCGGTGCGGGATTTTTATCAGCAGTTTGAATTGTCGCCGGCCAACCGGGCGCTGGTGCGCTATGTGAGACAGCAGCTGGGGGAGCAGAAGGGCAACAGTGCCTATTTGAATGTGCTGTTTAACGGGCGGCCGGCCCGAATCGCCTGCCGGCTGGCCGGGCTGCCCAAACCGGCCAACTGTTTTTAGAAGCCTGATTCGGGGGATCAGGCCTGTTTGTCCAGATCCATTGCGATCAGGGCGATCAGGGCATTTTGCTGGCGCTGGGTCAGCTGGCGAAAACGTTGTAGCAGCTTGCGCTCGTGGGCGGTGATTTCATTGCTGCCCAGTTCCAGGTCGGCGGGCAGGCTGTGCTCGGTGAAGTTGTCCTGGCGCAGGCTGGTTTCCAGGCGGGCGACAATTTCCGAGTTCATGCTGCGGTGGTTTTCCCGGGCAGCTACGGCAATGCGTTCACGCATGTCGTCAGGAAAACGCACTACGAACTTGTCAGCGTTGCGCGAGCCGGTCATCGTGATTTTATGGGCTGTACTCATGATTCATCCATGCGGTCCGTGAATATGAAGAAAGCGGTTGTATTGCCGCCGCAAGGCGGCTGAATAGGCGCCCTTTATACCACAAACTGCGGTGAATGTCCGAACGGCCTGTTGAAAACTGTTACTTTGCTGTTTTTCTTTGACGGGATTGGCAGTTGTCGGCAAAAAAATCAGGTGCTGCTGGTTTGTCATTTTGAAAAAGCCTGCTGCGGGGGTAGAATTGGCCCTCATTCGAACCGGCTGTACAGGCGGGTCATCATTACTGGAGCGTGCGTGGTGTTAAAAGCATTGGTTTTTGCAGGCGGGCTGTTGCTGTTGGCGGGTTGTGCCGCTCATAACGAGGTACAGGAAAGCCCGGTGCAGGCGTTCAATCAGGCCGATTGGCACGCCAAACAGGGCAGCAAATTGCGGTTGGCAGTCGAAGGCACCGGTTACACGCTCAAGCCGGTTAATGACGGCTGGTTGATCAGCATCCGGGAGCAGGGCACCTTTCATCCCCAGCGTCCGGAAATGCTGTTGCCTTCGGCGCTGGGCTCCATTGGCCAGCTGACCCGTCATTTGGCGGCGGACCCGGATGTGGCGGTGATGGTGGTGGGTGTTGCCACCGGCAACTACAAGCTCAAGTCCAGCGAGCAGGTGTGCCACGAGCGGGCCGGTTCCATTGCGTCGATTTTCCGTCTGAACCAGGTACCGGGGCACAAGTTGCGCCTGCACGGAATCAGCCAGGCCCCGGAACTGGATAAAACCCTGGGCGCCGCCTTGCTGGTGGTGCCGGAGCAGACCTTGCATGCCCGCATGGCCCATTACCAGGCCAATACGGTTGCCATGCTTGGAACCTCGCCACGTGACTGACGGCCTGGCCGGCATGCGCCGACACTATGCCCGGCAGGACTTGCTGGAGCAGAACTGTCCATCCGAGCCTTTCCAGCTGTTTGCGGACTGGCTGCGGCTGGCGGTTGCCACCGAGCAGCCACCGGTTGAAGCCAACGCCATGGTGTTGTCCACGGTGGATGGCAACGGCTGTCCGCACAGCCGGGTGATGCTGCTCAAAGAGCTGGATGCCCGGGGTTTTGTTTTTTATACCAACTATGAAAGCGACAAGGGGCTGGAGCTGGCGCTGCAGCCGCACGCCGCCCTGCTGTTTTTCTGGCCGGCGCTGGAACGGCAGGTACGAGTCGAAGGCCGGGTCGAGAAGGTGGCTGCGGCCGAGTCGGACGCCTATTACAACGTCCGTCCGCTGGGCAGCCGGCTGGGAGCCTGGGCTTCGGCGCAAAGCCGGCCACTGGCCAGCCGGGAACAATTGGAGGCCAGGCTGGCAGCCGTGACCGAACAGTTTGCCGGCAATGAGCAGCCACCCAGACCACCACACTGGGGCGGGTTTTTGTTGGTACCGGAGCGCATCGAGTTTTGGCAGGGCCGGCCATCACGGTTGCATGACCGCATTGATTACCGGCGGTTGCCGGACCACAGCTGGAGCCGCACCCGGCTGTCACCCTGAGCCCCTGAGCCGGGCCGGTTTCACGCCGGTGTTTTGGCCGGTGACGGGCGGGACTTGAGCACGCTCAGCAGGCTGGCCGCAAAAATCAGCAGAGCCCCAATAATCGAGCTGAGATCTGGCGTTTCCTGCCACAGCAGCCAGCCGATCAGCCCCGAAAATACAATGGCGGAATAGGCCACCGGGCCGATCAGGCCCGGTGGTGCCAGGCTGTAGGCGCGTGACATGGCAATTTGCGCCAGTGCCGCCATAAAGCCGGCTCCGCCCAGTAGCGCCAGCTGGTG
Source organism: uncultured Thiopseudomonas sp. (assembly GCA_964567275.1). Classification (GTDB taxonomy): domain Bacteria; phylum Pseudomonadota; class Gammaproteobacteria; order Pseudomonadales; family Pseudomonadaceae; genus Thiopseudomonas. The sequence continues at coordinate 15,451 of CAZMLX010000018.1, forward strand.
TCCGTTCAGGGGTTGCCAGGCCCAGCTCAGCGGTATGGCCGAGAAGCACATGCTGAACAGCGCAAAATAGAACACGATGCGGTACGCCGGCTCGCTGTCACTCATTTCACGGATCGACACAAAGGCACTGGCCGCCAGCAAGCTGGCCGCCAGCCCCACCAGTGACAGCTTGCTGAACAGGGCACCGGACGGTTTGCCGACCAGCAGGACGCCGGCCAGCCCCAGCAGTGACAGCAGCACCATGCGGCGGGTCAGTGGTTCCTTGAGCCAGAAGTGGGCAAGGATGGGGGTAAACACTGGCGCCGAATAGGTGAAGATCATGGCGTCTGCCAGCGGCAAGTGGGCAATGGCGTAAAAGAAGCAGTACATGGCTGCCAGGCCATAACCGGTGCGGGACAGGTGCGAGCGCAAGCGGCTGGTCCGGAAGGGTGCCAGCCCTTTGACAAACACCAGTGGCAGAAAAAACAGCACGCCGACCAGATTGCGGAAAAACACGACATTCTCGTTGTTGACCGTTTGCGAAACTTCGCGGATAAACACGCCCATCACCGAAAACAGCAAAGCTGACAGGGCCAGCAAAGCAGCGCCACGCAGTGGCTGTACCGATCGCATCAGTGACTCAGCCGTTGCTGCAAGGCATCCAGCATGGCCCGTCGACGCACCAGCAGTTGCCAGCGGCGGCCGCCCAGTTGCCGCCACAGGCGTGCCGAGCGGATGCCGGCCAGTAGCAAGGCCCGGATTTTGGCGGCGGTGGCCTCCTGTTGCAGGTAGCGCATGTCGCCATGCACCTGGATACGCTGGCTCAGGGTGCTGATGGTATCCCGGTAAAGATCGGCGAAAGCGCCGACTACGCCGGAGCTGGTAATGCCCAGCAGCTGTGCCTGCTGGCCGATGCGTTCCAGCCGCTCGCCGGTCAGCTGCAGCAGATCAATACGACGGGCAAATTTCTGTTCGAGTATCAGAATTGACAGGGCGTAACGCAGGCTCTCGCGGGGCAGGTTGTGGGCGTCACGCAGCAGCGCCGCCTGCAGGGTACGGTAGCCCTCGCGCAAGCCGTAATCGTCACCGCCATAGACGTCCAGCGTGCTTTGTGGGCTGGTCACCAGCAGGGTGTTGAGCATCTGTTCCAGCGAGGCATCGCTGATCTGGCCGTTGTGGGCCAGGCGGTGTACCAGCTGGGCACAGTGAAACACGGCTCCCAGCGCTACCAGTTGTTGTTGCAGTGGAGTCATGGTCGCCGGATTCCTTCATCCCAGGGCTGACAGGATTCGATGACGCCGCCGCCCAGGCACACATCACCGTCGTAAAACACGATTGACTGGCCAAGGGTGACCGCCCGTTGCGGTTCGTCAAACTCGACGAGGTAGCCGTCAGGCGTGGCGGTTACCCGGCAGCGCTGGTCAGGTTGTCGGTAACGTACTTTGGCCCGCAATTGACGGGGCTGCGCCATTTCAACAGGGTTGATCCAGTTGACCTGGCGGGTGACCAGACTGCGTGAAAACAGCCAGGGGTGTTCGTTGCCCTGGCCGACAATCAATACGTTGCGGTCAAGGTCCTTGGCCAATACATACCAGGGGTCTTCGCTGGCTTCTTTCATGCCGCCAATACCCAGCCCCTGACGCTGGCCAATGGTGTGGTACATCAGGCCGGCGTGTTCGCCAATCACCTGGCCGTCGGTGGTTTCAATGCTGCCGGGCTGGGCCGGCAGGTACTGCTTGAGGAAGTCGGTAAAGCGGCGCTCGCCAATAAAGCAGATGCCGGTGGAATCTTTTTTGCTGGCGGTAATCAGCCCATGTTGCTCGGCCAGCTTGCGTACTTCGGGTTTTTCCAGTTCGCCGACCGGAAACAGGCTTTGTGCGATTTCGGTACCGCCCACGGCATGCAAAAAATAGCTCTGGTCCTTGTTGCCATCCACGCCCTTGAGCAGGCGGCTTTCGCCGTTGACATCCTGGCGGCGCACGTAGTGACCGGTGGCGATCAGCTCGGCACCGAGCAGTTTGGCGTAGTCGAGAAAGGCCTTGAACTTGATTTCCCGGTTGCAGAGGATGTCCGGGTTGGGCGTGCGGCCGGCCTTGTATTCGGCCAGAAAGTGTTCGAATACGTTGTCCCAGTATTCGGCGGCAAAGTTGGCGCTGTGCAGTTTGATGCCCAGGGTATCGCAGACTGCCTGGGCGTCGGCCAGGTCTTCTTTGGCGGTGCAGTATTCGGTGCCGTCGTCTTCTTCCCAGTTTTTCATGAACAGGCCTTCGACCTGATACCCCTGTTGCTTGAGCAGCAGGGCGGAAACGGACGAATCAACACCGCCGGACATGCCGACAATGACCTTGGTTTGGGCAGGATGCTTCATGGTACTCGCACTAACAGATAAAACAGGGGCGCAGTTTATCAGGTTGGCGCTAAAAAATACCCTTGAGCAGTGCCAGCGGATAATGCGAACCGGCCAGGTAATCCTGCAGGCAACGCATCACCAGCGGGCTGCGCCATTCGCTCTGGCATTGCTGCAACTCGCCGGGCGTCAGCCACAGCGGCTCGATGATTTCTGCATCCAGCTGTGCACTCGCCTGTTGCTGCAGCGGACGGGCGGCAAAACACAGGCGCTGGTAGGTGACGCCATTGGCTGCCTGGTACAGGTAAATGCCGGTGAGGGCAGTCAGTTCGATGTGCCAGCCGGTCTCTTCCAGGGTTTCCCGCAGCGCAGCCTGTTGCAGGGTTTCATCGGCTTCAAGATGGCCGGCCGGCTGGTTGATGGCGATGCCGTTGCGGGTATGCTCGCGGACAAACAAAAAACGGCCATCCTGCTCGACAATGCAGGCAACGGTGATGTGGGGGCTGAAGGTCATGACGGGCTCCTTTGTGCGGTAAGCGGATGGTAACAGCAGTAGATGGATGGAGTCGTGCCGCCCTGTGGGGTTGGCGTGGCCATGAATGGCTGCCCCTATCTTTGGTGCAATAAAAACCGGTAAAACTTGTGTTATACTCCGCCCCTGCCGGAAAAATGTGACTTAAGTAGTTGTCTGGAAGTCGCATAGGGGCAAATTTTTTTTAGTGCTGTCAGGCCACACGCCTGACAGCTTTGTTTTGACCACGTAACTAGCGGAGTCCAGCATGGGATACCAAAAGATCCAAGTGCCAGCCGGTGACAAAATCACCATTAATGCAGATATGTCCTTGAATGTTCCTGATAATCCAGTCATTCCCTTTATTGAAGGTGACGGTATTGGTGCTGACGTCAGCCCGGTCATGATCAAGGTTGTCGATGCGGCTGTTGAAAAAGCCTACGGCGGCAAGCGCAAAATTTCCTGGATGGAAGTGTATGCCGGTGAAAAAGCCACCCAGGTTTATGATTCTGAAACCTGGCTGCCCCAGGAAACCCTGGATGCGGTACGTGACTATGTCGTATCCATCAAGGGCCCGCTGACCACTCCGGTGGGTGGCGGCATCCGTTCCCTGAACGTTGCCCTGCGCCAGCAGCTGGACCTGTACGTTTGCCTGCGTCCGGTACGCTGGTTCGAAGGTGTACCGAGCCCGGTCAAGCGTCCTCAAGATACCGACATGGTCATCTTCCGCGAAAACTCCGAAGACATCTATGCGGGT
>CAZMLX010000019.1:0-6590 GCA_964567275.1 uncultured Thiopseudomonas sp.
GCAAAATCATGGATCTCTACAACGATGTGGATATCCGCGAGCTCTATGTGGACTTCCCCATTGGCCAGCGCATCAACATGCGGCTGGGCAAGCAGCAGGTAGTGTGGGGCGAGACCGACTTCTTTGCCGCCAACGACCTGGTGCACGGCTACGACAACACCTGGCGCTCGTTCCTGGAGCCGGCCAACGAAGAGCTGCGCAAGGGCAATATCATCGCCAAGATGAACATCGATATTCCCGAGTACAACGGCAACCTGGAGCTGTTTGTGCGTCCGGGCTGGGACCGCAAGCGTGATATTGGCCAGGAAATCGACATCTACGGCGGCCGCTGGTCCAGTCAGCCTAACGCTTCGGTGGATTTCCGCAATATTGACCCCTACAACTTCCGTCACAAGCATGGCGACCGCCGCGACCCTACCGGCGGCATTCGCTGGAGCGGCCTGGCCGGTGATACCAACTACTCGCTGTCGTTCCTGCGCAGTTTCTACAATGCGCCGATTATGAATGCGAGTGGAGTTAATCCTGAGTTCCTATATTTCGCAGGTGGAGATGGCTCACCGGATGGAAAGAGAAATACCAGCTCTAAACCAACCCGTGGTATGGCAGGTGAAATAATTTACCCGATCGTCAATATCTACGGTGCCACCGCCAGCCGCTACTTTGCTTCGGCCGATGCGGTATTCAGCACCGAGGTGGCGCTGATCAAGGATGCACCCTACAACTATGCGGATAGCAACCCGAGTTTGGCTAGCCAGTTTGTTGCCCCCGGCTTTGACGGCTATAAGCGCAAGGACGTGATTGCCTCCATGATCCGCATGGACAAGAACATTGCCGGCACCCAGAAATGGCTGGGTACTGAAAAGCCGATGTTCATGTCGATCCAGCTGTTTGACAAGTGGGTGCAAAACTACCGCAAAAGCGACGAGCTGCTGTACGCCGTCGGCTTTGGCGGCCGCGTCAAGCGCCACACCACCCTGGTTACCGGTATCTTCGACCTGAGCTACAACAGTGGCCGGGTCAAGCCCAACCTGGTGGTGGGGTCGGACGTTACCAATGGCGGCGGCTTTGCCGTGCCTTCGGTCACCTTCGAGCTGAACAAGAAACTGCGCTGGAAAGTCGAGTATGACTACTTCTGGGACAACGGCTACAACGATGGCCAGAAGTGTAAGGGCCAGTTCTCCCAGTGCGATGGCACCAAACTGTTCGGCTACTTCCACAACCGCGACCAGCTGTACACCAGCCTGACCTACCTGTTCTGATCACACGGAGATGAACCATGCATAACAACAAACATCTGTTCCGTTCCTCGCTGCTGGCCCTGTGTGTGGCCGGCGGTGCCCTGGCTGCCCAGGGCGCAGCGGCAGCCGAGCTGACCACCGGTACCGTGATTTCTGCGGCCAATATCGACCAGGTCAAGTCGGACACTTTCGAAGGTCATACCATTGAAAGCCTGCTGACCGAAAAAATCGAATGGCGCATCCGCAACAACGGTATGGAAATTACCCTGGGCAAGTCCAAGGAAGTACCGCTGGACCCGCGCTGGGTTAAAGCGTCCCAGGAAAACGCCGGCCGAGCCAGCATCAACAAGGCCGAGTGTCGCGTGGACGGCTGGGGTGCAGGTGCGCCTTTCCCGGATATCGACATGAATGATCCCGATGCTGCCGAAAAAATCATGTGGAACTGGCACCTGGGCCAGCTGGTAGGCGATGTCTCCCAGGTGCCCTTCTTCGGTCAGCTGCTGATTGACGGCAAGTCCGGCATCCACGCCGAGCCGCTGCTGGAGTTCACCCGTTATTCGATGAAAGGCCGCATCACCGGCGATTCCACCGAAGTGGGTGACGGCAGCGAGCGTGGCCGCCAGCTGCTGTACTTCAAGGCACCGTCCGACATGAAAGGTCTGGGTACCTACACCATCCAGCACGACTCCAGCAAGGTGAACAGCGTTTGGGCCTACATCCCTGCGGTACGCCGTGTACGCCAGCTGTCCGGTGGCGCCTGGATGGACCCCATTGGTTCTTCCGACCAGTTGCAGGACGACCTGGACATCTTCAACGCTCGCCCTTGCTGGTACCCCGAGTACAAGCTGCTGGGCAAGCGCAACATTCTGGCCGTGTCTGACAGCCGCATCGGCAAGCAGATCTGGAACAAGGATGGCAAGGGTATGGACAAGTACCCGGTGCTGGGCAAAGAAGCACCCTTCTGGAACCTGAACAACAACGACTACGAGGTGCGCGAGGTCTACGTGATCGAAGCCATTACCCCGTCGATCCACCCGTACAGCAAGAAGGTGCTCTACATCGACACCAAATATCCGCGCATTTACTACGGCGAAGCCTACGACCGCAAAAACGAGTTCTGGAAATTCATGGAATTACACTCGTACGCCAACACGGCTGAAGGTGACATCCGTGCCGCTGCCACTACCGTAATCGATTTCCAGCGTAATCACGCAACCGTTTCGATTATTGATACCGACAGCTGGCGCACCAACTTCCCGGCCAAGCCCGAGGAGTTCTCGCTGCGCACGCTGCAGGCCGGTAGCCGTTAACTTCAACGGATAATCCTGGCAACTGCACCAGAGTCGCAAGGCTTTGGTGCAGTTTCAGTTGCCGACAACCGTAAGGAGGTGTAGTTTAGCGACGTTGATGTCTGCATAATGCCATCAGACAGCAACTACTCGTAATTGTGTGGCCGCCCGAACAACTACAACCAGAAGCCAGCCGCAGGTGCCAACCGGTGCGCAGGTTTTGCAAGGGGCGGTAGGAATTCATTGTGAGGGATGAATATGCAACGCTTGATTTTCCAGGAAGCCCAGCAGCCTGAAAAAGTGCTGAGCCGTTTTGAAGTCTGTTCAACCGACAGCCTTGAAGTTGCCCGTTACTGGGGCGAAAAAATTTTCTGCCAGAACGACCTGCAATTGCCGCCGGGGCTGACGGCAAACTCGGTCATCCATGCCAATATTTATTATCGCCGCCTGGCCGGTATTGGCTTTGGCCGCATGAGCTTTGGTGCCGACCTGGTGATCAAACCGGCGGCCTTTGAAGACTTTATCCTGATCCAGATGCCGATTCGTGGCCGCGAGAGCATTGAACTCAACGGCATGGGTGTCAGCTGTACCCCCGATCAGGGCGTGATCATCAACCAGAAAACCCGCTCGCTGTTACATCACAGCTCCGACACTGAAAAGCTGATTTTGCGGGTTGACCAGGAGCTGATCAACCGCAGTTGCCAAACCCTGTTGGGCCGTACTCTCAAAGACGACGTCAACTTTACCCCGGCCATGGCCTTTGGCAGCCACACCGGCCAGCAATGGCTGCGCCTGATGAGCTGGGCCTTTGATTTTCTGTCCGAAGACTGGGAGCTGTCGTCGGTTATGCAGTCCCAGATTGAAAGCAACATCGTCAACACCCTGCTGGCCAGCCAGCCGCACAACTACTCGGACGAGCTGCTCAATGACACCCCGATGCTGACCCCTCACTTCGTCAAGCGCATCGAAAAATACATTGAAGAAAACGCCCACCTGCCACTGACCATCAACGACCTGGCCGAATTTGCTGGGGTGAGCGCCCGTACCCTGTTTACCGGCTTCAGCCGCTACCGCAACACCACGCCAATGCGCCACCTCAAAGAAGTGCGGCTGCAATATGTGTACGAAGAGCTGCGCAACGCCGTGCGTGGCCAGCACTCGGTGACCGACATTGCCCTGAAATGGGGCTTTAGCCACCTGGGCCACTTTGGTACCGACTACAAGCGCCGTTTCGGCGAGTCGCCATCGGCCACCCTGATGCGCTGACGATCCCGTTGCAACAACGCCCGGCCTGTGTCGGGCGTTTTTGTCTGGCAGCCAGTTTGCCGGCGGAGGTTTTGATGAACGCAGAACACAACCGAAATCATCTGCTGAGTTACAGCTCAAGCGATGCCGAAGAAACCCGGGCCATAGTGACATCGGTCTATTGCGACCATGACATGCGTGCGCACAAGCCCGGACTCAACTACCGCCACCAGCTGACAGCTGGCGGCGCTGTCAGCCTGAGCACCATGAGCTATGGCGAGGCGGTGGATATCCGGCCCCGCAGTTTCCCCGGGTTTTATCTGGTGCAGATGCCGCTGGCCGGCCACGACCGGCAAACTCTGGGCCGCCAGGAGCTGTACAGCGATGTGCGCACCGCCAGCCTGCATGCCCCCGGCAGCGAGCCGCACATGCGCTGGAGCAGCCAGTGCCGCAAGTTCGTCGCCCGGTTCGAGCGCCAGGCGCTGGAGCAACATGCGGCGCTGATGCTCGACACCGACCCGCAGCAGCCGCTGCCATTGCCCGCGCTGGCGTCGGTGGAGCAGCCGGTGTTCCGTTCCTGGCTGGACATGGCCAGCCATATTTACCGGCAGCTGCAACAAACGCCCCAGCTGCTGGATGCACCGCTGGTCAAAAGCCAGTTTGAACAGACACTCATGACCATGCTGTTGCCGCTGGCGCTGGATGGCAGCCCCGGCTTGCGGGCCCCCGAAGCCGGCCGGGTCTTGCCACGCCATGTGAAACGGGCGGTGGATTATATGCAGGCCTGCCCCGGTGACGACATCAGTGTGGCCCGGCTGGCCGAACTGACCGGTGTCAGTGGCCGTACCCTGTATGCGGGCTTTGAGCGTTTTATGGGGGTGGGCCCCATGCAGTACCTGAAAAATGTACGGCTGGAATGCCTGCGCCGCGACCTGCTCGATCCCGGCCAGCCCCGCAATGTCACTAGCTGGCCACCCGCTGGGGTTTTTTCCAGCTGGGCCGGCTGGCCGGTGATTACCGCATCCGGTTTGGTGAAACACCCAGGCAAACCCTGCAGCGGGCTGGCCGATTTAGTTAGATTGCTATCCAAAAACCGCTGTTTTTGGCTGCACTGGCGGGATAGTGCTGCATTACCTGCATAGAGCGGGAGCGGGCGGGGGGCTACTGTTGAAGTGCGCACAACGGGTGCGCCCACTCAACAGATGGAGCAGTCCCCATGAGAACAATCACAATAATTGGTGCCGGCCAGGCCGGTTTGCAGCTGGGTATCGGCCTGTTACAGCAGGGTTACAGGGTTAATCTGGTATCCAACCGTACCGCTGCTGACATTGCCGGCGGCAAGGTCATTCCCAGCCAGTCGATGTATGACATGGCGCTCAATTATGAGCGCGAGCTGGGTATTTCCTTCTGGGACGACAGCTGCCCGCCGATCGAAGGTGCCTACATCAGTGCCGGTACCGACGACGGCCTGATTCTGAACTGGGGGGCCCGCATGTCGGCCAACGGCCAGTCGGTGGACCAGCGCATCAAAATGCCGAAATGGATGGATGAATTCGAGCGCCGGGGCGGCAACCTGATCATTGCCGAAGCCGGCATTGATGACCTGGAGCGCTACACCCTGGACAGTGACCTGGTGCTGGTGGCCAGCGGCAAGGGCGACATTGGCAAGCTGTTCGAGCGTGACGACGAGCGTTCCCCGGTGCCGGGCCCGCTGCGCACCATCTCGCTGACCTATGTGCACGGCATGAAGCCCATGGAAAAGCACAGCGGCCTCAACATCAACCTGCATCCGGGCATTGGCGAGTACGTCAACTTTCCGGCCCTGACCCTCAGTGGCCCCTGCGACATCATTAACCTGGAATGTGTGATTGGTGGGCCGATGGACCGCTGGCACGAGGTCAAGACGCCACAGGAGCATCTGGAGCTGGCAGTTGAGCTGATCCGCCGTTACTTCCCGTGGGAAGCCCACCGCTGCGAAAACCTCAGCCTCACCGATGACGGCGGCGTGCTGTGGGGCCGCATTCCGCCCACCGTGCGCAAGCCCATTGGCGTGTTGCCGTCTGGCCGCACCGTGCTGGGTATGGCCGATGCCATTGTGCTCAACGACCCGATGGCCGGGCAGGGCTCCAACAATGCCAGCAAGTGCGCCAACCTGTACATGGAAGCCATTATTGCCCGGGGCGACCAGCCCTTTGATGACGGCTGGAAGCAGGCGCTGTTCGAGCGTTACTGGGACTACGCCCAGTGGGTGACCCGGTTCTCGGTAACCCACCTGCTGCCCTTGCAGGAAGCGCAGATGCAGATACAGGGCGCCTGTGCACAAGATCCGGCGGTGGCCTCGCTGTTTGCCGACGCCTTCAACGACCCGGCCAGCGTGGTGCCCTGGTATTACGATGCCGAAGAAGGCCGCAAATTCCTGGCCGGCATGGCCCAGCGCAAGGGGGCCTGACATGAAAACCATGATTCGCAGTTCGTGCATTGTGCTGGCGGGCGGCCTGTTGCCGCTGGCGGCACAGGCCACCCAGGGTACCTTTCCCCATGGCTATGGGGTGAAATCGGAAGGCATGGGCGGGGTGGTGCTGGCGCTGCCGCAGGATGCGCTGGCCGGCGCTTCCAACCCGGCCGGCATGGTGCAGGTCGGCAACCGGCTCGATGCCGGGCTGGCGCTGCTGAAGGCTGACAACGGCACCGAGTTTGCCGGCCGTACCATCAAAGGTACCGATCGGCGCAGCCTTTATGTTATTCCCCAGTTTGGCTGGAACCGCATGCTGGACGAAACGCGCAGCCTGGGCATTTCGGTGGTTGGCAATGGCGTGGG
>CAZMLX010000019.1:6690-14286 GCA_964567275.1 uncultured Thiopseudomonas sp.
TCCAGCAGATGGTGGCGACCCTGTCCTATGCCCAGAAAATGACCGACAAGCACAGTTTCGGCATTGGCCTGGTGCTGATCCGCCAGAGCCTGAAAGTGGAAGGTACCGGCAGCATGGACTTGCCCCAGGGCAGCGACAAGGCGCTGGGTGCCGGTTTGCGCTTTGGCTATCACGGCCAGCTCACCGAGCAACTGAGTGTGGGCGCCAGCTTCAGTACCCGTGGCTACATGCAGAAAATGAAACACTTCAAGGGCTTGTTGGCCGAAGGGGGCGGGCTCGACATGCCGGCCACGCTGGGCGTGGGTATCGGCTGGCGGCAGGGCAACTGGTTGCTGGGGGCCGACGTGCAGCAAATCTGGTGGAACCAGGTGCGCTCGCTGGGCAACAAGGGGGTGAACCGAGCCAAGGGAGCGCCGGGCAGCAGCAACGGCCCCGGCTTTGGCTGGCGCAACCAGCAGGTGTACCGGCTGGGCGTGGCCTGGTCGGCCACCGACCGGCTGACGCTCAGGGCCGGCTATAACCGTGGCAATGCCATTCTCAATGGCAAGGATGGCTACCTGGCGCTGCTGGCACCGTCCGCCAACCATGTGCACCTGACCACCGGTGCCAGCTACCAGCTGGGCAACGGCAACGAACTGTCCTTTGCCTATGCCCGTTCGTTCAAAAACAAAACCCGGGCCAAAGGGGTGGAGCTCGACAGCCGGTCATCGCCCTATATGGGCCAGCACTGGCTGTCGGCCAGTTATGGAGTGAGGTTTTAAGCATGCAAGTACAGCATTTTGACAGCAGGGAACTGCGTAATGCCCTGGGGCACTTTGCTACCGGTGTCACCATCATTACGACCCGCACTGCAACGGGGCAGCCAGTAGGCATGACTGCCAGCAGCTTCAACTCGGTGTCGCTGGAGCCGCCGCTGGTGCTCTGGAGTGTGGGCAAGTCGGCCTGGGGTTACGAAGCCTTTGCCGAAGCGGACCATTTTGCCGCCCATGTGCTGCATGCCGGCCAGCAGGAGCTGTCCAACCGCTTTGGCCGGGCCGGCGAGGACAAGTTTGCCGGCCTGCCCATGGCGCAGGGCTTGCACCAGCTGCCGGTGCTGGACGACTGCGCCGCCTGTTTCGAGTGCAGCGTGGAGCAGCGCCATGATGCCGGCGACCATTTGATCCTGGTGGGACGGGTGTTGCGGCTGCGCCAGGACACTGACCAGCAGCAACCTTTGCTGTTTTATCGGGGCCAATATGCCGGCCTTGGCGGTTGACAGCACAACATATTTGCGTTTCCCGGATAGTGCCCTCACTTTGCGAAGGGTCGGGGGCAGCGGGATTTTCTAGTATCGGAACCAACGCCGCATAGGGTGGCGTGCCAATAACAAAAGGTACAATAAGATGTCTGACAAGCCTACTCGTCGCCGTGCTAATACCGGCATCAGTGATGCCCGCACCAATGACTCCAAGACCCAGAGCCAATACCAGCCTTACAAGGATGCTGCTTGGGGCTTTATCAACCACTGGTACCCTGCGCTGTTCTCTGACGAACTGCCGGAAGACAAGGTTCTGGGCATCCAGATTGCCGGTGTACCCCTGGTTCTGCGACGTGCCAATGGCCGCGTCTTTGCGCTGAAAGACCAGTGCTGCCACCGTGGTGTGCGCCTGTCTGAACAGCCCATGTACTACAACAAGGAAACCATCAGCTGCTGGTACCACGGCTTCACCTTCAACCTGGAAACCGGCAACCTGGACACCATCATTGCCAACCCGGATGACAAGCTGATCGGCAAAACCGGCATTACCACCTACCCGGTGCATGAAGTCAACGGCATGATTTTCGTATTCGTGCGTGAAGACGACTTCCCGGACGACGAAGTGCCACCGCTGGCCCACGACCTGCCGGTACGTTTCCCCGAAAACAACGACCGCTTCCCGCACCCGCTGTGGCCAGACTCCCCAAGCGTGCTGGACGATGGCGCCGTAGTGCGCGGCATTCACCGTACCGGTTACGGCAACTGGCGTATTGCCTGTGAAAACGGCATCGACAACGCCCACATTCTCGTACACAAAGACAACACCATCGTTCACGCCATGGACTGGGTACTGCCGCTGGGCCTGCTGCCTTCCGGTGATGACGCCATCGCCATCATGGAAGACGAAAACGGTCCAAAAGGCATGATGCAGTGGTTGTACACCGACAAGTGGACCCCGATTATGGAAAACCAGGAGCTGGGCCTGAAGGTGGAAGGTACCCGTGGCCGTTACTACCGTACCTCCGTGGTACTGCCCGGTGTGGTGATGGTTGAAAACTGGCCGGAAGACCACGTTGTACAGTACGAGTGGTTCGTGCCCATCACCGACGATACCCACGAATACTGGGAAGTCTTGGTGCGCATCTGTAAAACCGATGCCGAGCGCGAGAAGTTCGACCACAAGTTCAAAACCGTTTATTTACCGCTGTGCCTGCACGGTTTCAACGACTGCGACCTGTATGCCCGTGAATCCATGCAGCACTTCTATCGTGACGGAACCGGCTGGGATGACGAGCAGCTGGTAGCTACCGACGTGTCGCCCATCACCTGGCGTAAAGTGGCATCACGCCACAACCGTGGTATCGCCAAGCCTGGTCGTGGTGTGTCCGGCTCTACCCGTGTCAACAGCCAGGTGCTGAAAGGTGCGGCCCAGGGTCGTGCGCCCGGCTACTACACCCCGCAGATTGACAACAGCAACGTTTTCAACGACAAGTAAGGGGTAACACATCCGGCCCTGCGGGGCCGGATGCAACACCGATTTTTACCGGCCGGCACCTGGGGCACAGTCCGCCCCGACGGGTGGAGGCCGGCTTCCGGACCCACACCCCATTGACCTTGCATGCCTAAAAGAGTGTTGGCCGGATGCGTTAACAAGGACTGGGTTTCCAGTTTCTTCCAATAATTCAAAAAACCAGAGAAGCTCAAGCGGGGAAACTCTATGAAAACAGTTACGCTGAATTTTACCGATGGCGTAGTTCATACCTTCGACGTCGAAGAGGGCGCCAGCATTCTGGATGCTGCCCTGGAAAAAGAGCTGCCGGTTCTCTATCAATGCCGCTCCGGCAGCTGCTCCAGCTGCCTGGCCACCCTGACCCAGGGCGAGTCCAGCGTACGGGCCGACTCCAGCTCCACCTTGCTGCCCAGCGACATGGCCGCCGGCCAGCGCCTGCTGTGCGTGTGCCAGGCTGACAGTGACTGCAGCTTTGATCTGGCCTACAGCAGCGAAGTTTCCGCCACTGCGCCGCAGCAGTTCAGCGCGTTTGTCGACAGTGCCGAGCGCATTGGCAGCAACGTGGTCAAGCTCACCGTGGAGCTGGCCGAAGGCGACTGGGTCGAGTTTCGCCCCGGCCAGTTCATGCAAATTGAAGTACCGGGCCTGGGCGTGGTGCGCAGCTATTCACCGTCCAGCACCAACGTGCGCCTGCCGAAAATGGAATTCCTGATTCGTCTGCTGCCCAACGGCGCCATGTCCGGCTACCTGGAAGAGCAGGTCGAGCCCGACGCCGTACTGAACATGAGCGGCCCTTATGGTGCCTTCTTCCTGCGTGAGGAATATCGCCACGCCCCGCATATTTTTGTAGCGGGTGGCACCGGGCTGGCGCCGATCATGTCGATGGTTGACACCATTCACCGCTTCAGTGGCCGCAAGCCGCCGATGTTGCTGAGCTTTGGCTGTGCCGTGCCGGATGCGCTGTTTGCGCTGGACGAGCTGTCGGCCCGTGAAAACTGGCTGCCCACCCTGGAAGTACGGGTGTGTGTGGACCGCAATGCCACCGAGGGCCTGTACGAAGGCAGCCCGGTCAGTGTGCTGCAGCAGGCCGATGTCACCGACCCCGACACTGTGGCTTACCTCTGCGGCCCGCAGCCGATGATTGATGCCGCTACCCAGCGTCTGATCGAACTGGGCGTCAAGCCCGAGCGCATTTTCGCCGAGCAGTTTGTGGCCAGTAACTGATGCTGTCGCCGGCCGGGTCTAGCCCGGCCGGTTGCCGTCGGCCCGGCTGGCGGATGCCGCACATAATAAAAATTCCCTGGAGTATTGTCATGAACCCCACCCAGCAGATCCCCTTTACCGCCGAGCAGATGCGCATGTACGAGGCGGCCCGTGCCCGTATCAACCCCAAGCGTCTGCAACAGTTGCTGTTTGATTTGACCAACATTCACAGCCCGTCCGGCGCTGCCCGCGAAGCCAGCGAATTCATGCAGGGCTATCTGGCCAACATGGGCATGACAACCTCCCGCTACTACCCGATGAACGACATCACCGGCAACGTGATGGCCGAGAAAAAAGGCAGCGGCAATGGTGCCAACCTGCTGCTGTACTCACCGATTGACACGCACCTTGACCGCACCCCCGGCGAGGAAATTCTGGTGGGCGAGGGCAAAGAAGCCGACCTGCAACCCTTTGCCCAGCAGCTGGACGACTGGGTGTTCGGTCTGGGTGCCTCCAACCCCAAGGGCATGGTTGCCACCCTGACCGAAGTGGCCAACGCTGTGCTGGATGCCGATCTGGACCTTAAGGGCAACCTGCTGGTTGGCATGGCCGACGGCGGCATGCCGCAGGACATCAGCGCCCGCAACAGCGGCATGTCCAACGGTGTGATTCACATGCTCAACCGTGGCATGTACCCCGACTTTGCCATCACCATGAAGCCCTGGAACTGGGTGTACCACGAAGAGCCCGGCATGGCCTGGTTCAAGCTCAAGGTCTATGGCACCCTGGGTTACGCTGGCGTACCGCACAACATTCCCGGTTTCCGCAGCTCGGTGATTCCGGCCGCTACCGTGATCCAGGAGTTGCAGGCGTGGATTCTGGAATACACCGAGCGCAACACCTCTGGCGTCATCAAGCCCCACGGCTGGATTGCCGGCGTGCGTGGCGGGGATGTCGAGCGTCCGGCCTTCCCCAGTGCAGTCACCGAAATCTTCTTTGATATCCGGGTCAACCCAAGGGTCAGCCCGGCCTCGGTCAAGGCCCAGTTTGCCGAGTTTGTCGACGACCTGCGCAAGCGCTTCCCCGATCTGGATCTGGACTGGGAGCAATATGGCTCGGTCCCCGGCGGCACCACCGACCCGGATAACTGGATCATCCAGTCGTGCAAGCGGGGCTGGGAGCACATCGAGAAGCGTCCGCACGGTACGCCCGATTATCTGGGCGGCCAGACCGACGGTGCCGCCCTGCGCCGCTACGGTGTGCCCACCGCCCGTATCGGCTGGCCATGGCCGGCGACCGGTGCGCCACTGCCGGTGGCCGAAGGCCTCGGCGGCATGGGTGCCACCTATATTCCGGACCTGCTGCCCTGTGCCGACAAGATCCTCTACGCCATTATCGACACGCTGAGCCGCGAGCGGCACGAAGTCGGACTCTGAGGACGGGCACATGAGCACAAAAAAAATAAAAGTGATTTTCCCGGTGCCCATGAGCGAAGCCACCCGGCCGCTGGTTGAATCCCAGCTGCCGCCTGAGCTGATCCGTCCCGGCATTGAAGTGAGCTTTGTCGGTGCCGGCCAGGTGATTACCCTGGCCGACAGCTACTACGACATGGCAATCATGGAGCAGGCCGTGATCCAGGCCGGCGTCCAGGCGGAGGCAGAAGGTTTTGATGCGGTCTGCATCAACACCATGAGCGACTCAGGACTGGCGGCACTGCGTTCGCGGCTGACCATTCCGGTGCTGTCGCCGGCCACCGCCAGCTTTCATACCGCCGGCATGCTCGGCAACCGCTTTAGCGTGATCACCATGTGGCCGCAGTGGTTTCCGCTGTACCGTAAAACCATCCGCGACTACGGGCTGGAAAGCAAGCTGGCTTCGGTGCGGGCGATCAATGTCCGCCCCGATACCGAAGCTCTGCTGCAAGGCAAGGAAGACGTGGTCTTTGCCGCCCTGCTCAAAGAGTGCCGGGCCGCCATCGACGAGGACGGCGCCGATGTCATCATTCTTGGCTCCACCACCATGCACCAGTCGCACCGCTACCTGGCGGAGCATCTGGAGGTGCCGGTGCTCAACCCCGGCGTGATTGCCTACAAACAGTGCGAGCTGTTGCTGGAGCTGGGCCTGTCACACAGCAAAAAAGCGTTTCCAACGCCCGAAACCTTGAAAGACCAGGCCTTTGGCCACTGACCAGGAGTGTCGCATGAGGATTTTTGAATCCCCCGAACTGCCGCTGGTGACCGATCTGACCATCGCCGAGGCCGCTGATGCATTTCGTGAAGGCCGGTTGAGCAGCGTCGAGCTGGTGGAAGCCTGTTTCAAGCGTATTGAACAGGGCAACGACCTTAACCTGTTTGTTACCCTGAACCGGGAGCAGGCACTGGCGGCGGCCCGCCAGGCCGATGCGGACCGTGTTGCCGGCCGTGTTGGCGGCCCGCTGAGCGGCATTCCGGTGGTGGTTAAAGACAACCTGCACACCGCCGGCCTGCAAAGCTGCTCGGCGTCGCCAGCCTTTGCCGGTTATATCCCGGCCGAGGACGCACAAACCGTAAAGAAACTGCGCGATGCCGGCGCCATCATTCTGGGCAAAACCCAGATGCATGAGCTGGCCTTTGGCGCCACCGGCTACAACCCGGCGTTCAACACCGGCCCCCATACCGGCGTGCGCAACCCCTATGACATGACCCGTATTGCCGGTGGATCGTCGTCCGGCAGTGCCGCGGCGCTGGGTGCCCGCATGGCACTGGGAGCGCTGGGTACCGATACCGGCGGCTCGATGCGCATTCCGCCGGCGCTCAATGGCGTGGCGTCATTGCGTCCAAGCTGGGGCCGTTACTCTGGCGAAGGCGTGATTCCCATTGCCGAAACCCGTGACACCGTAGGCCCGATGGCGCTGTGCATGGCTGACCTGGCACTGCTTGATGCGGTGGTCACTGACGAGTTTGCGCTGCCGGCGGTCCGCCTCGACCAGCTGCGCTTTGGCATTCCCGCTGAATTCTGGGAAAACATGGACAGCGATACCGCCGAGGTGATGGAGCGCACGCTGGCGGTACTGCGTGAGCACGGCGTCACCCTGGTCGAGATCGCCGACTCGCAGCTGATGGCGCTGAACGAGCCGGTCGGCTTCCCGGTGGTGGTGGCTGAAGCCTACACCTGCATGAAAAAGTACCTGGCCCGTTACCATCCCGAGATGACCATTGAGGACGTGCAGTCCCGCATTGCCAGCCCCGATGTCAAAGGCATCTATAAAGAGTGGGTACTGGACGGCAAAACCCCGACCCGTGACGGCCTGGTTGATGTGGCCCCGCTGTACGAAGCGGCCATGAACGGTGGCCGTGACCGCCTGCGCGAGCGTTATGTCGAGCTGTTTGAAGGCCAGCGCATTGATGCCCTGATTTTCCCCACTACCCCGGTGGTGGCACCGCTGGCCAATGACGACATCTACCTGCCGCAAAACTTTGACAAGCTGATCCAGAACACCGAGCCTTCATCCAGTGCCGGCACCCCCGGCCTGCAGATTCCGGTGGGGCTGGGCAGCAGCAGCGGCTTGCCGGTTGGCCTGGAACTGGACGGCCCGATGTATGCCGACCGTCGGCTGTTGGCCATCGGCATGCTGCTCGAAGGCCTGTTTGGCCGCCTGCCCCGGGCC
>CAZMLX010000019.1:14386-18992 GCA_964567275.1 uncultured Thiopseudomonas sp.
GGCGCCCAGCTGTCGGTCGATGGCGGCATGTCCGCCGAGTAGTAACCCCGGGGTCACCCGCCGGCCCGCAAACAGGCAGCTGTTGGCCATCGGCATGCTGCTCGAAGGCCTGTTTGGCCGCCTGCCCCGGGCCTGATACAGATCACATAACAACACAAGCAACGAGGACGGAACATGACAGCACATTACGACGAACTTAAAGGCAAGGTTATTATTGTTACCGGTGGCGGCAGCGGCATGGGCCGTGATGTGGTGCTGAGCCTGGCCCGCATTGGTGCGCGGCTGGTGATCGGCAACCGCCGTGAAGACTCCGGCCAGGCGGTACTGGAGGAAGTCCGGGCGCTGGGTGGCGAGGCGGTCTTCCGCCAGACCGATGTGTCCAGTGCGGCCGACTGCCAGGCGCTGGTGCAGCTGGCGCTGGACAGCTATGGCCGGGTGGACGGTGCGTTCAACAACGCCGGTTTGCAACGGGCGTTCAACGCTGCCGACAGCATTCCCGACGAAAACATCGATGACGTCATCGACATCAACCTCAAGGGCGTGCTGTTCATGATGAAGTACGAAACAGCCGCCATGCTGCAAAGCGGCGGTGGTGCCATCGTTAACACTGCGTCCATTTTTGGCCTCAAAGGCATGCCGACCACGGCGGAATACATTGCGTCCAAGCATGGCGTGGTGGGTGCCACCAAGGCGGTGGCGCTGGACTATGCCACCCGTGGTATCCGGGTTAACGCCATCTGCCCCGGCCCGATCAAAACTCCGAGCTTTGACCGGGTGACCGGCGGCGACGACCACATGTACGACGAGGGTGTACCCATGCGTCGCATTGGTCAGCCGGAAGAAGTCACCGAAGCGGTGCTCTGGCTGTTGTCCGGCCGCTCATCCTATGTAACCGGCGCCCAGCTGTCGGTCGATGGCGGCATGTCCGCCGAGTAGTAACCCCGGGGTCACCCGCCGGCCCGCAAACAGGCAGCTGTTGGCCGCCAGACAGGTAAAAGAAATGGTCAAGTACCTCAGCTATATCATCGTCAACACGCCAGCCATGGACGCCTGGCTGCAACAGGCCACCGAACACGTTGGCATGCAGGCGGAAATTGTCGAGCCGGGCCAGCGCATGCGGCTGCGGGTGGATGAAAAGTTCCAGCGCTTTGTGGTGTATCACACCGACGGCCCATCCAGCATGGGCATGGGCTTTGAAGTGGCCAACGCCGCTGATCTGGCTGCCCTGGCCGCCAAGCTGGAAGCCGAAGGCTATGCCCTGACCCAGGGCAGCGCCGACGAAATCGCCTTCCGTGGTGTGGCCGACATGCAGCATTTTCTGGATGCCGACGGCGTGCGCATTGAAATCTGCCATGGTCTGAAAAACGCCGACAGCGCCTTTGTACCGGGCCGGCCGATTGGCGGCTTCCGTACCGGCGACATGGGGCTGGGCCACGTGGCGCTGATTACCGAAGACTTCGACAAAACCAGCCACATGTACCGCAACATCTTCGGCTTCAAACTCAGCGACCACACTCACGCCCCGTTCCGGGTGGAATTTTTGCACTGCAACCCGCGCCACCACACCATTGGCCTGGCGCATACCGGTGGCCCAGCCAAGATTTATCACCTGATGCTGGAATACAACGACTTTGACGACGTGGGCCGGGCCTATGACATGGCGCTGGTCAACCCCGAATCAATCGGCGTAACCCTGGGCCGCCACATCAACGACCACGTCACCTCGTTTTACCTGAAAACCCCCGACGGCTGGATGATCGAAATGGGCTGGGCCAGCCGCACCGTCGGCCCCGACTGGGAGCCGGAAGAGTTGCAAGGCATGAGCCTGTGGGGACATGATCGCACCTGGTTGCCCGACCACAAACGTGAAGAGGCCCGCCAGATTCTGAAGAAACTGGCACAACAGGGCGTGCGCGCCCCTGTCATCACCACCACACAGACTGCAAAGGCAACGTGAATCCATGACTACTACTGCTTCCCCGGAAATCGCCAACAGCGTTGAACTGAACGGCTTCACCCTCAACTACCACGACCAGGGCCAGGGCGAAACCGTGCTGCTGATCCACGGCTCCGGCCCCGGCGTTACCAGCTGGGCCAACTGGCGTGGCGTGATTCCCGGCCTGTCGGCCAAGGCCCGCATCATTGCCCCCGACATGCTCGGTTTTGGCTACTCCAGCTGCCCGGCCGACCTGAAACTGACCCCGGAAGTCTGGGTTGACTCGCTGATCCAGCTGCTGGACCACCTGGGCATCAGCCAGGTGTCGGTGGTGGGCAACTCCTTTGGCGGCGCCATTGCCCTGGCACTGGCCAGCAGCCATCCGCAACGGGTCAAGCGACTGGTACTGATGGGCGCTGTCGGCCTGTCGTTCCCGATTACCGACGGTCTGGACAAGGTCTGGGGCTACCAGCCATCACTGGACGCCATGCGTGGCCTGATGGAAGTGTTCGCCTACGATCACAGTATTATCAACGACGATCTGGTCAATATGCGCTACCAGGCCAGCATCCGTGACGACGTGCAAACCCGTTTTGCCCAGCTGTTCCCGGCACCCCGCCAGGAAGGCGTGGAAATGCTGGCACTGCCCGAAGAAGCACTGAAAAACCTGCCGCACCAAACCCTGCTGATCCACGGTCGTGACGACCAGGTGATCCCGGTTGAACTGTCCGAGCGCATGGTGCGGCTGATCCCCCGCTCCGAACTGCACATCTTTGGCCAGTGCGGCCACTGGGTACAGATCGAGCGTGCAGCGGAATTTACCCGCCTGCTGACCCACTTTTTGCTTGAAGACTGAGGAACATTGAATGAACAAGGACACCATCAAAGGCCGCTGGGAAATCCTGACCTGGGAACAGGTGTATGACGATGGCCGCATTGTCCGTCCCATGGGCGAAAACCTGACCGGCTTTATCGAATACACCGACCGCAGCATGTTTGTTGTGGTCAAGCCGGCTGCCCGTGCCAAATTTGAAGGCGGCCAGTGGTCGGCCAGCGATGCCGAAAAAGCCGCTGCCTACAACAGCTACCTGAGCTACGCCGGCCACTACGACGTGGAAGGCGATACCGTCATCCATAACGTTGAACATGCCATCTTCCCCAACTGGGAAGGGGGCGTACAGCGCCGCAAGGCCGAGCTGGTCGACGGTGTACTGACCCTCAGTGCCCGCTTTGAAGAAGGCACCGCCGACGCCCGCACTGCCAAGCTCACCTGGAAGCGTGGCTGATGTCCCTGTTGTAACTATTTAGTCCCCCTTGTTGCCCGGCTTGTCCGGGCTTTTTTTTGCGGGCACTGTAATAAAAAAGCCCCGCAGATTTGCGGGGCTTTTAGGAGCTATTAACGGGATTTCAGCATGCGCCTAGTATTGCCATTAATGGGCAAAGCATAGTCATGCACAGCCATAACCGCATTGGTCTGTGGAGCGATGACTTTCAAATTGACGTAAACGAAATCACGGCTTTCTGCATAACTGCCGACTACTACTGCCTGGGCTGCATACAGGTTGGCCAACTCGCTCACTTGACGGGTCAGCATGAACTCGCCCTGGTTATTTTGAACGTATACGCTTTCGCGGAATTTCATTTCCAGCATATTGAAGCCTTGCTGGGTGAACTGCGCTGAAATTTGCTCGGATACAATACGGCCAAATGTGGTGGATTGCTCTAGCGTGTCGACGTTGGCCAAAGTGCCGATAAGCATGACAGCATTTGACTGTTGCAGTTGCGAGGTCAGGGCCTGTGCAGCTTTACGGTTTTCGACAATAAACTGGTCGTTGCGAGCGTCTGCATAGCTGGGTTCGCGTACTTTTGTGGTGGTTTCACAGCCGGCAAGAAGAGCGCTGGCAGCCAGCAAGGGGATAAAGAAGGTACGTAGTTTCATGAGTTAGTCCCCTTTTACCTGGAATTTGGTGACAGGTAGGCCGGGATTGTAG
This sequence comes from uncultured Thiopseudomonas sp., assembly GCA_964567275.1. GTDB lineage: Bacteria > Pseudomonadota > Gammaproteobacteria > Pseudomonadales > Pseudomonadaceae > Thiopseudomonas. Next base: position 18,314 of record CAZMLX010000019.1, read on the forward strand.
TTGTGGAAGTCGTTTTCTGTGGTGTAGTAAACGTTTGTGGTATTGGCATAGTAGCGAGTGCTATCAGAGGCGGAAACCGTTACCACGAGCTCGGTTTTGGGTCTGAGACCTTTGGCGTATTTGCTGTTGGCAGCAAAGTACGCATCGGCAGAAACTGCAGCGCCCATCATGGCAGCGCCGGGAGAGGTGTTCTTACCTATATTGCGCAGAACCCAAAGCCCACCTGCCAAGGTCGTAAATTCCCCCATGATTGGATCGCGGACGGCGCGGTCACGGAAGCGGACAGGAGTAGCATTGACTTCGACAGTCAGAGTACCTACACCGTGCGGCTGCTTCATCACAGGGAAGCCATTGGTAATCAGGGTGCTGATAAGCTGTTGGTTGAAAGACTGCTGGAATGGGCTCTGCTGTTCATTTTGAACCACATAAAGGGCTTGCTTGCCGGGCAGTGATTGGATCAGCTGGGCTGCGGTGTCTTCAGCAATGACCTGCCAGTGAGCGGCAGACTGCAGCTTGTTTTGTTCGGTTGCTTTGAAGTTTGTTGCAATGGGCTTTTCAGTATAAGGGGCTGTACATCCGGCTAGTAATACGCTGCCGGCCAGCAGTGACACAAGATACTGGAGCCTGGAGCCTGGAGCCTGGAGCCTGGAGCCTGGAGCCTGGAGCCTGGAGCCTGGAG
>CAZMLX010000020.1:0-18386 GCA_964567275.1 uncultured Thiopseudomonas sp.
CCAGCCCGCAACCGGCCCCGGCGGCTGCGCTGGTTCCCCGTGATGAATATATGGCTGCCTTTACTCACGTGCAGGCGCCGGATTTTGGTGTGGCTGAGGTGGGCGAAGACTTGCTGGAAGTCAAACCGGAAGTGGCGGTGGTGGAGGTGGACGTGTCGGGTATGACCCTGGCGCCGGTCGGCAGTGACCTGGAGCAGTTGCCCGGTGCCGCTCCGGTGATTGCCCCCGATATTTCACACCTGAAACTGCAGGATTGAGCAGCCGCCAGGGCGCTGCAGGCAGGGAAACACCCGGTGCTCACGCCATGGGTGCGGACAAGCGGGGCCGGATCAGGGTATGATTCGAACTGATTTTTTATACAGTATGGCGGCTAAACCTCATGCTTACGGATGAACTCAAACAGGCGATCCAGTCGGCCTATGGCCGCTTTCTGGACAGCCGCTCGCTCAAATCCCGTTATGGCCAGCGGCAGATGATTGCCGAGGTGGCCCGGGGACTGGGCAATATAGAGGTGGATGAAGAGGCGCAGCGTACCGGTGACCCGGCGGTGGTGGTGGTGGAAGCCGGTACCGGCACAGGTAAAACCGTGGCCTACAGCCTGGCGGCGATTCCGGTGGCCAAGGCGGCGGGTAAACGGCTGGTCATTTCGACGGCCACGGTGGCCTTGCAGGAACAGATTGTCAGCAAGGACTTGCCCGATCTGGTGCGCAACAGCGGGCTGCAATTTTCCTATGCGCTGGCCAAGGGGCGGGGGCGTTATTTGTGCCTGTCACGGCTGGATCACTGGCTGGACAGCCACGAACAGACCCGGCGGCAGGCCGATCTGCTGGCCGAAGATGGCTACAGCCTGGAAGTCAGCGATGAAAACCTGGAGCTGTTTGCCCGGATGATGGACCAGCTGGCCCGGGGCCGCTGGGATGGCGACCGTGACAGTTGGCCTGACGCCATTGAGGATCCGGCCTGGCGCATCATTACCACCGACCACACCCAGTGCATGGGGCGGCGCTGCGGGAGCTATGACTCCTGTTCTTTTTACAAGGCGCGCGAAGGGCTGGAAAAGGTTGATGTCATTGTTACCAACCACGACCTGGTGCTGTCCGACCTGGCACTCGGCGGCGGCATGGTTCTGCCGCATCCGAAAGATACCTTTTATATTTTTGACGAAGGCCATCACCTGCCGGACAAGGCCATCAACCACTTTGCCCATAGTACCCGGCTGCACGCCACCGCCGACTGGCTGGGGCAATCGGAAAAAGCGCTAACCCGTCTGCACAGCCAGTACCCGCTGACCGGAGAACTGGGGCGACTGATGGAAACCTTGCCACCGCTGGCGGCATCGTTGCGTCAGCTGCACCAGTTCATGTTTGCCAGTTGCATGGAGCTGGCCGCCTTTGACCGGCCGGCAACCGAATTTGAAGTGCCCCGTTACCGGTTTGAGGGCGGGGTGGTGCCGGAGCTGCTGCGCGAGCAGGCACTGGAGCTGAAAAAACAGAGCATGCAGCTGGCTGACAGCCTGTCACGCATTGTTGAACAGTTGAAAAAGGCCATGGAAGACGAGCCCGGCATGGGGATCGACAGCACCCAGGCGGAGGAGTGGTATCCGTTGTTTGGCAATCTTCATGCCCGGGCGGACGCTTGCCTCGGGCTGTGGGCGGCGTTTTCTGCCGAAGACCAGGCCGAGGCAGCACCGATGGCACGCTGGCTGAACCTGGTTGATGGCGGTGCCGACCTCGAGGTCTGTGCGAGCCCGATTCTGGCGGCTGAAACCTTGCGCCGCCATCTCTGGTATGCCGCCCATGGCGTACTGGTTACCTCGGCCACCCTGACCGCTTTGGGCCGCTTTGACCGTTTCTCGATGCGGGCCGGACTGCCGCAGTCGGCCCAGATGAAGGTGGTGCCCGGACCGTTCAATTATGCTGAAGCCGGCGTGCTGCATGTGCCGGATCTGGGTGTGGATGTACGTGACCAGGATGCCCATAGCCGGGCGATTGTCCGGGTGTTGCCGGATTTGCTGGCAACCGGACTGGGCTCGCTGGTGCTGTTTTCGTCACGCAAGCAAATGAATGACGTTTTTGAAGGGCTGGATGCGGACTGGCGCAAGCGGGTACTGATCCAGGGTCGCTCGTCCCGCCAGGAAACCCTTAACCGGCACAAGGCCCGGGTGGATGCCGGTGAACAAAGCGTGCTGTTTGGTCTGGCCAGTTTTGCCGAAGGGGTCGATTTGCCGGGCGACTATTGCCAGCATGTGGTCATTGCCAAAATTCCCTTTGCGGTACCGGATGACCCGGTGGAGGCAGCGCTGGCCGAATGGATTGAGGCCCGGGGCGGCAACCCCTTTATGGAGATTGCCGTGCCGGATGCCTCGTTGCGGCTGGTGCAGGCCTGTGGCCGGCTGCTGCGCAATGAACAGGACCGTGGCCGCATCACCATCCTGGACCGGCGGTTGGCAACCCAGCGTTACGGCCAGGCACTGCTCAATGCCCTGCCACCGTTCCGGCGGCAAATTGATTAGGCCGGTTTGCGGCATAAACCGGAGGGCTCCTGTGCTGTACGACGGGAGCTGCTCCGGGCTGGATCAGGAACTGTCGGCATGAAAAAGCGTGTCAGCTCTCCTGGGTGCCGGCAGTACATAAGGTGTATGCAATGAAAGTACTCTGGATTGGCCTGTTTGCCCTTGGCGGGGCGGCTGTCGGACTTTGTCAGGGGACTGTGGGCCTTTTTTATGGCTGCATGCTGATTGACAGGATCATGTACCCGGAAGGAGCGCCAACGGGCGGCGGGCTGATGGCTGTTGGCTGGGTTTTTATGTTGATCACGGCTCCGGCCGGCGTGGGTTTGGGGGGCGCCCTCGGGGCCATGCTCGGACTCAGGGTCGCCTCGTGAAAGTTTTGACTCTGACCCCGAATGATTTGATTGGAGGACGCCATGCCGGATCTTGCCGGTACCTTTGACCCGGCCTTTGCGCCAGTGGTGCAGCAGCTGCAGGAGCTGCTGCAGCAGCCGCAACAGCGCGGGGCAGGGCTTTGTGTGTTTTATCAGGGCGACTGCGTGATTGATGTGTGGGGCGGGGTGGCTGACCGGGCCGGCCAGCAGCCCTGGCGGCAGGACACCTTGGTCAATATTTTTTCCAGCGGCAAACCGGTGCTGGCGGTGGTGGTGTTGCAGCTGGTACAGGAAGGGCGTCTTGGCCTGGATGATCCGGTGGCGCTGTATTGGCCGGAATTTGCCACTGCCGGCAAGCAGCAGGTGACGGTAAGGCAGCTGCTGGCCCACCGTTCCGGTCTGGCGGCCATTGGCGAGCCGTTACCGGCGCCGGCCCTGTTTGACTGGCAACAGATGGTGGCGGCGCTGGAACGGCAGCAGCCCTGGTGGTTGCCGGGTACGGCCCATGGCTATGCGCCCATGACCTATGGCTGGCTGCTGGGCGAGCTGGTACGACGGGTGGATGGCAGCATGCCGGGGCCTGTCATTGCCCGGCGCATTGCCCGGCCGCTGGGACTGGAGTTCCATGTCGGGCTGGATGAGATGCAGCAGGCACGGGTATCGGATGTATCCCGGATCAAGGATGCAACCGGTGACGAGGTGGCGCAGCGCTTGTATCAGCGCATGTTGCAACCCAAAACCCTGACCGGCAAAGCCTTTACCAACCCGCCCTCAATGATGACCAGTACCAACAAGCCCGAATGGCGGGCCATGCAGCAACCGGCCGCCAACGCCCACGCCGATGCCCGGGCGCTGGCCGGTTTTTACAATGGGTTGTTGCGGGGGCAGTTGCTGGAGCAGGAGTGGCTGCGGGCGATGCAGTGCGAGCAGAGCCTGGGCATGGACCGCACCCTGCTGGCGCATACCCGTTTTGGTCTGGGCTGCATGCTGGAGCAGCCCGCCCATGACTACGCCAGTTATGGGCTGGGGCCGAATGCTTTTGGCCATCCGGGTGCCGGCGGCACTCTGGGCTGCGCTGACCCTGATTTGCAGCTGGCGGTGGGCTTTGTCACCAACAGCATGGATGCCTATGTACTGATGGACCCGAGGGCGCAGGCCCTGAACCGCTGTATCAGAAGTTGTCTGTAAAGTGGCCTGATGACCGGGCAATAAAAACGGAGCACATGGCTCCGTTTTTTATTGCAGGGCAGGGGTTACAGTTTGCTTTCGTAGGCCTGCAGGGTGTTTTCCAGCAAGCCGGCACGGGTCATCGGGCCAACGCCGCCGGGTACCGGGGTAATCCAGGCGGCACGCTCGGCAGCAGCCTCAAAACCGACATCGCCAATCAGCTTGCCGTCGGCTGTGCGGTTGATGCCGACATCAATGACAATGGCGCCGGGCTTGATCCACTCGCCCTTGACCAGCCCCGGAATGCCGACGGCCACCACCACCAGATCGGCACGGCGCACGTGTTCTTCCAGGTTGGTGGTGAAGCGGTGGGTAATGGTGGTGGTGCAGCCGGCCAGCAGCAATTCCAGCGCCATTGGGCGTCCGACAATGTTGGAAGCGCCCACCACCACCGCATCCAGACCATGCAGGTCGACACCGGTGCTGTTCAGCAAGGTGATGATGCCCTTGGGTGTGCAGGGGCGCAGCATGGGCATGCGCTGGGCCAGGCGGCCAAGGTTATAGGGGTGAAAACCGTCCACATCTTTTTTCGGGTCAATGCGCTCCAGCAGTGGAGAGGCATCCAGCTGGGCCGGCAGTGGCAGTTGCAGCAAAATGCCGTCCACGCTGTCATCGGTATTGAGCTGGTCGATCAGGTCGGTCAGGGCTTGCTGGCTGGTATCGGCAGGCAGGTCATAGGCCATGGAGGTAAAGCCAACCTGTTCGCAGTCTTTGCGCTTGTGCGCCACATAGACCTCGGACGCCGGGTCGTTGCCTACCAGGATGACAGCAAGGCTGGGCGCACGCCGGCCGGCCGCCGTATGGGCGCTGACAGCGGTAGCAATGTCCTGACGAATCGAAGCGGCAACTGTTTTGCCATCAATGAGTTGTGCGGTCATAAGCAGAAAAACGGCCTGTACAAACAAAAGGGTGGCGTATTCTCGCATGCCGTACGGCTGTAGCAAAGCAGGCAGCCTGATTTTGCTGCTATTTGCAGGTTGCAGGTTTTAGGGCTTGACTCGATAGATGGATATGTCTAACATGCGCCCCGCTTGCCAAGCACAGCCTGAAAGCTGGATACGAGCATGACTTCAGTGTCATGACTCAAGCCCGAGTTAGCAATAACAGGGCGCCCGTAGCTCAGCTGGATAGAGCATCCGCCTTCTAAGCGGATGGTCGCAGGTTCGAGTCCTGCCGGGCGCGCCATTGGGTGCATGGTCAAGCTGAACCGAATTATGGTGGGCGTAGCTCAGTCGGTAGAGCGCAGGATTGTGATTCCTGTGGTCGTGGGTTCGATCCCCATCGTCCACCCCATATTCCGGATTATTGTAAATACAGTGATCCAGCGTCATTTGCGGACGTGGTGGAATTGGTAGACACACCAGATTTAGGTTCTGGCGCCGCGAGGTGTGAGAGTTCGAGTCTCTCTGTCCGCACCACTACAAGTCTTGTATCAGAAACCCGCTTTCAGCGGGTTTTTTATATCTGTCATTCCGGTAACCGGTAGGACGCCCTGACAAAGCGGTTAGCCGCTTTGTCAGGGCCGGGCCTTACACCGTGCGTGAAAAATTACCCTTCTGTTTGTCGCCCAGATAGGCGTCAAAGGCCATGGCGATGTTGCGCATCATCAGTTTGCCCTTGGGCAGTAGACGGATATCGGTGTCGGTAATTTCCACCAGGCCGTCGGCGACCGGTTCTTCCAGTTGCGGGAGGGCGTCGGCGAAGTACTGGCGGAAATTGATGCCATGGGCCTGTTCGATGTCGGGCAGGTGGATGCGTTCGTGGCACATTAGCGAGCTGATCACGTCGCGGCGGATGCGGTCATCTTCGTTGAGCTGGTAACCCCGGTGCAGCGGCAACTTGCCGTCACGCAGCATGCTGTAGTACAGCGACAGCTCCTTGACGTTCTGGCTGTAGGTGTCGGCGATCTTGCCGATCGAGGACGAGCCCAGACCGATGATGTCGCAGTCGGCGTGGGTCGAGTAGCCCTGGAAGTTGCGCTGCAAGGTGCCTTCGCTACGGGCGATGACCAGTTCGTCATCGGGCAGGGCGAAGTGGTCCATGCCGATGTAGATATAGCCGGCGCTGCACAGCCGGTTGATGGTCAGTTCCAGCAGTTCCAGTTTGCGCTCCGGGGGCGGCATGTGCTCCGGGCGGATCAGGCGCTGGGCTCGCACCAGCTGGGGCAGGTGGGCATAGCTGTAGGCGGAGATGCGTTCCGGGCGCAGCTCGATGATCTTGTCCAGGGTGGTGTTGAAACTGTCCACCGTTTGCAGCGGCAGGCCGTAGATCAGGTCGACGCTGGTGGCGCGGAAACCGTAGTCACGGGCGGCATGGATCAGCGAGGAGACCTGCTCGTCACTCTGGATGCGGTTGACGGCGGCCTGCACGTCCGGATCGAAGTCCTGCACGCCGAAACTCAGCCGGTTGAAGCCCAGCTCGCGCAGGCTCTTGAGCTGCTGCGGTGAAATGGTGCGCGGGTCCACCTCCATGGAAAACTGGCGGCTGTCATCGCTGTCCAGGTTGAACGCCTCACCCAGACACTGCATCAGCTCGGCCAGCTGCTCCCGGGTCAGATAGGTGGGGGTACCGCCGCCAAAGTGCAGCTGGGTGACCTTGCGCGAGCGGTCGAACAGCTCGCCCTGCATGCGGATTTCCTGTTTCAGGTAGTCCAGGTATTCCACCGCACGGCTGGTTTTCTGGGTGATGATTTTGTTGCAGGCGCAGTAGTAGCACAGGCTCTTGCAGAACGGGATGTGGATATAGAGCGACAGCGGCTTGGCGGGCCCCTCATTGCTGCGGGCAGCGGCGGCCCGGTAGTTGTCTTCGACAAACAGGGTGTGAAACTGCGGCGCCGTAGGGTAGGAGGTATAACGGGGGCCGGGCCGGTCATATTTTTCGACCAGATTACGGTTGAAGGCAGGTAGTTGCTCCATCAGGGGCCTCTTGAACTCAAAAACGGACAAGCCGGTGCTGCAAACAGGGCATGAACCCGGGGCAGCCGGACAGACGGGCGGCTAGGTTACCGTAACGATGTAAAAACCGGTAAACTCCGGCCTCTTCCTTTGATCTGGCACAAATAACCCCGGCGGTCTGCTGCGGTTGGGCAGGAAACCATTTTGCGCTTCATAGTCATCTGGCCGTTCTGGCTATTGCTATTGCTTCAGTACGGTTGCTCGAGCTTGCCGCCGCAGCAGCTGCGTGAGCCGCAGTTTTCATTGCCGGCCGGCGAGGTGGCGCAGACGGCCCTGGCGCGGGGGCTGGCACCGGTCATGGCCAGCCAGCCAGCGCAGCTCAGCGGCATTTATCCTCTGGTTGAAGCCGACGAAGCCTTTGCCGCCCGCATGTTGCTGGCCGGTTATGCCGAGCGCAGCCTGGATGTTCAGTACTACATCTGGCGGCCGGACATGACCGGACTGATGCTGTTTGAGGCCTTGCATCAGGCGGCTGACCGGGGCGTGCAGGTGCGGCTGCTGCTGGACGACAACAATACCCGTCATAGCGAAAGCCTGTTGCGGGCGCTGGATGACCATCCGAATATCCAGGTGCGGCTGTTTAACCCTTTTGGCTTGCGTGCGCTGCGCTGGGTAAATTTTATTACCGACTTTGCCCGGGTTAACCGGCGCATGCACAACAAGAGTTTTACCGCCGACGGGGCGGTGACCATTGTTGGTGGACGCAACGTGGGCGACGAGTACTTTGGTGCAGCCGACGATGTGCTGTTCGCCGATCTCGACATTTTGGCCGCAGGTGCCGTGGTAGCCGGTGTATCCGAAGATTTTGACCGCTACTGGAACAGTCCGGCCGCCTACAGTGTGGCCAGCCTGACCGGATTCGCCAGTCGCAGCCTGACCCTTGAGCAGTTGGCGATGCGGGCGCAGCGCATTGCGGCCAGCGGAGCGGCGCAGAGCTATCTGGAATCCTTGCGCGAGCCGGAGCCGCTGGAACGGCTACTGCGCCGTGGCGAGGGGCTGTCCTGGGTTCCGGTCCGGATGGTTAGCGACGATCCGGCCAAGGTCTGGCAGCGCCATGATGAGAACAGCCTGTTGTTGAACCAGTTGCAGGAAATCATGGGCGATCCCCGTACGGAGGTAGCGCTGGTGTCGCCCTATTTTGTACCCACCGATGCCGGGGTCGAGGCCTTTGCCGGGCTGGTGCGCAAGGGTGTGAGGGTACGGGTACTGACCAATTCGCTGGCGGCTACCGATGTAACCGTGGTGCACGCCGGCTATGCCCGTTATCGCAAGGACCTGTTGCGCTCGGGCGTTGAACTGTACGAGCTGTCTTACCAGCGGCCGCAGCGGTCCCGGCGGGATGAGCAAGGGCGAAAAAGCCGTTTTCCCGGCAGTTCAGGCTCCAGTCTGCATGCGAAAACCTTTGCCTTTGACCGGGAGCGGGTATTTGTCGGCTCGTTCAATTTTGACCCGCGCTCGGCCAACCTGAATACCGAGCTGGGGTTTGTAATTGAAAGCCCGGAGCTGGCCGGTACCATAACCGACGCCTTCCGTTACGAGGTTCCGGCGCTGGCGTGGCGGGTGCGGCTGCAGCCGGATCGCAGGCTGAATTGGCAGCTGGAAAGCCGGCCGCATCCGCAGCGGTGGCAAACGGAGCCGGGCAGCAGCCGCTGGCGCCGATTCAAGAGCTGGTGGCTGGGGCATTTGCCAATTGAACATCTGTTGTAGGGCCTTGCTTGCCGTTATTGAAGAAAACTAGTGGCGGCATGATGGATATTTCTGTCAGAGCCTAATAGAATGCACCCCTTTGATTCCAAGGTCGGTCTGTCTGGCCATGTCTGTTCAACGAGGATTATCCATGCAAGTTTCCGTAGAAAGCACCTCAGCTCTCGAGCGTCGAATGACTGTTGGCGTTCCGGCCGAGCGTATTGAAGCCGAAGTGACCAAGCGCCTGCAGCGCACTGCCCGCCAGGCCAAAGTGCCGGGTTTCCGTCCGGGCAAGGTGCCAATGAAAATCATCCGTCAGCGCTACGAAGCCGATGCCCGTCAGGATGTGTTTGGTGAAGTGGTCCAGTCCACTTTCTACGAAGCAATCATGGCTGAAAAACTGAGCCCTGCCGGCCAGCCATCCATCGAGCCCAAAGTGTTCGAAAAAGGCAAAGACCTGGAATACATTGCCACCTTCGAGGTACTGCCCGAGTTTGAAGTGACCGGTCTGGAAACCATCGAAATCGAGCGACTGCAAGCCGAAGTGGCCGACAGCGACATCGACGGCATGCTGGACATCCTGCGCAAGCAAAACACCCGTTATGTACCGGTTGACCGTGCTGCCGCCAAGGGCGACCAGCTCAATATCGACTTTGTCGGCACCATTGGCGGCGAAGCCTTTGCCGGCGGTACTGCCCAGGGCGTGGCCGTGGTGCTGGGTTCCGGCAACATGATTCCGGGCTTTGAAGAGTCGCTGGAAGGCGCTGTAGCCGGCGAAGAACGCGTGATTACACCGACCTTCCCCGAGAACTACCACAACGAAGAACTGGCCGGCAAACAAACCGAGTTCAGCATCAAGGTCAACAGCGTTGAAGAAGCCAGCCTGCCCGAGCTGGACGAAGCCTTCTTTGCCCTGTTCGGCATGAGCGAAGGCGGCCTCGACGGTTTCCGTGCCGAAGTGCGCAAAAACATGGAACGCGAGCTGAAACAGGCGCTGGCTACCAAGCTGAAAAACCAGGTGATGAACGGTCTGCAAGCCTGCACCAAGGTGGATGTGCCTGCCTCCATGATCAACACCGAAGTCAACCGTCTGCGGGTTCAGGCGGTACAGCAGTTCGGCGGCCAGATGAAGCCCGATCAACTGCCGGCGGAATTGTTCCGCGAGCAAGCCAGCCGCCGTGTCGAGCTGGGCCTGCTGGTTGGCCAGGTCATCCGCCAGTTCGAGCTGGAAGCCGACGAGGACAAAGTTCGCAGCACCATCGAAGACATGGCCTCTGCCTACCAGGAGCCACAACAGGTGATCGACTGGTACTACAAGAACCAGCAGGCGCTGGACGAAGTTCGCACCTTTGTGCTGGAAGACAAAGTTGTAGAAACTGTACTGGCAAAAGCCAAGGTTACTGACAAGCAGGTGTCCTACGAGGATGCGGTCAAGCCTGAAGAGGCTGCGGCTGCACCGGCCGAAGACGCTAGCGAAGACGCCTGAGTTGTCGCTTGCCCGTCGCAGACGGGTGTTTGAAAATGACACAAGCCAGCCGCAAGGCTGGCTTGTGTGTCTGCAGGGCAGACCCTATAACAGGAGCAGAGGCACCATGAGCCAATCCGTTTTTATGCAAAATCACACTGACATCCAGGGCGCCGGCGGGCTGGTACCCATGGTGGTTGAGCAATCTTCCCGTGGTGAACGTGCGTACGATATTTACTCCCGGCTGCTCAAAGAACGCATCATTTTCCTGGTAGGTCCGGTCGAAGACTACATGGCCAACCTGGTGGTGGCCCAGCTGCTGTTTCTTGAAGCGGAAAATCCGGACAAGGACATCCACCTCTATATCAACTCGCCGGGCGGTTCGGTGACTGCCGGCATGGCCATTTACGACACCATGCAGTTCATCAAGCCCGACGTGGCAACCACCTGCATCGGCCAGGCGGCCAGCATGGGTGCGCTGTTGCTGGCGGGCGGAGCGGCCGGCAAGCGTTACTGCCTGCCACATTCGCGGGTAATGATTCACCAGCCACTGGGCGGGTTCCGTGGCCAGGCTTCGGACATCGAGATTCATGCCCGCGAGATCCTTACCATCCGTGAGCATTTGAACCAGGTGCTGGCGCACCATACCGGTCAACCGATTGACGTGATTGCCCGTGACACCGACCGTGACAATTTCATGAGCGCAGAAGAGTCGGTCAAGTATGGCCTGGTCGACCAGGTGGTCACCAAGCGTTGAGCCGGTTGCGCCGGACATCTTGAAAACAGGGCCGGGCGGGCGCATCTAGCAGCCTGGTACCGGCAAGCAGGATTTAAGTAGATGACAGAGACAATCAAAGGCGACGACAAGGGCAAACTGTTGTATTGCTCGTTCTGCGGTAAAAGCCAGCACGAAGTGCGCAAGCTGATCGCCGGGCCTTCGGTGTTTATTTGTGATGACTGCGTTGACCTGTGCAACGACATCATCCGCGAAGAAGCAGAAGACAACGAAACCGGCGACAAAGAAAGTCGCTTGCCGGTACCGCGTGAAATCAGCGCCATTCTTGACCAGTACGTCATTGGCCAGGAAAAGGCCAAGAAAGTACTGGCCGTAGCGGTATACAACCACTACAAGCGCTTGCACAGCCGTGACCGCAAAAAAGATGATGTCGAGCTGGGCAAGAGCAACATCCTGCTGATTGGTCCGACCGGTTCCGGCAAGACGCTGCTGGCCGAAACCCTGGCCCGGCTGCTGAACGTGCCCTTTACCATTGCCGATGCCACCACCCTGACCGAAGCCGGTTATGTGGGCGAGGACGTGGAAAACGTCATCCAGAAGCTGCTGCAAAAGTGCGATTACGATGTTGAAAAAGCCCAGATGGGCATTGTCTACATTGACGAAATCGACAAGATTACCCGCAAGTCGGAAAACCCCTCCATTACCCGTGACGTGTCGGGCGAAGGTGTACAGCAGGCGCTGCTGAAGCTGGTTGAAGGCACCGTAGCCTCGATCCCGCCGCAGGGCGGGCGCAAGCATCCGCAGCAGGAGTTTTTGCAGGTCGATACCTCCAATATCCTGTTTATTTGTGGCGGCGCCTTTGCCGGTCTGGAAAAAATCATCCGGGCCCGTTCCGAAAAGGGCGGTATCGGCTTTGGTGCCGAAGTGCGCAGCAAAGAAGTGGAAAAGAAAGTCGGTGAAACCCTGCTGCAAGTCGAGCCCGATGATCTGGTGCGCTTTGGCCTGATTCCCGAGTTCATTGGCCGGTTGCCGGTGATTGCTACCCTGGAAGAACTGGACGAAGAGGCGCTGGTACGCATTCTCAGCGAGCCGCGCAACGCCCTGACCAAACAGTACGCCAAGCTGTTTGGCATGGAAGACGTGGAGCTGGAGTTCCGCCCGGCAGCGCTGACGGCTGTTGCCAAAAAAGCATTGGACCGTAAAACCGGTGCCCGTGGCCTGCGCTCCATTCTGGAGGAGGTACTGCTGGACACCATGTTCGACATTCCTTCTGCTGAAAATGTCGAGAAGGTGGTGATTGACGAAAGCACCATCGAAGGCGAGCCGCCCCTGCTGATTTATAGCCAGAGCGACCTTCAGCAAACCTCGCCGGGTGCCTGATGACGCCTGAAACCTGATCAAGGGCCCGTCTGGGCCCTTTTTTTGTGCAGCAGGCAGGCTTGTATTTTGTGTTTGTGCCCCCATACACAGACAAATCACATTGTTTGTGCGGCATGCTTCCGCTGGTGAAAGTTTATGAAAAAAATGCTTGAGCTACCCCTGTTGCCTTTGCGTGATGTTGTGGTCTATCCGCACATGGTCATTCCGCTGTTTGTGGGCCGTGCCGGCTCGATTGCTGCGCTTGAGGCAGCCATGGCAGGTGACAAACAGATTGTGCTGGTGGCGCAAAAATCGCCGCAAGACGATGACCCCGGGCTGGAGGGGGTACACGAGCGGGGTACGCTGGCCACCATTTTGCAAATGCTGAAGCTGCCGGATGGTACCGTCAAGGTGCTGGCCGAAGGCAAACAGCGGGCCACGCTGGTTGAAGGCAACCTGGACGAGAGCGGTTACTGGCAGGTGCTGGCCGAGCTGGATGACAGTGCTGAAGAGCTGGCGGATACCGAAAATACCGTACTGCGCCGGGTGTTGCTGGCCCAGTTTGACGAATACGTTCAACAAGGCAAAAAAGTGCCGGCCGAGTTTGCTGCCAGCCTTGAAGATGTCGAGCAATGCGGCCGCCTGAGCGACCTGATTGCTGCCCAGCTGAGTTTGACGCTGGAGCAGAAACAGGAAATTTTGGCGCTTGACCCGGTGGTCAGCCGTACCGAGAAACTGATGGGCTTCCTTGATGCCGAGCTTGACCTGCTGCGTATGGAAAAACGTATCCGTGGCCGGGTTAAAAAACAGATGGAGCGCAGCCAGCGCGATTACTACCTCAACGAACAAATGAAAGCCATCCAGAAAGAACTGGGTGAAGACGAAGAAGGGCATAACGAGGTTGAAGCCCTGCGCAAGCGCATTGACGAGGCCAACATGCCCCAGGAAGCGCTGGACAAGGCCAATGCCGAGCTGAAAAAGCTGCAACAGATGTCACCGATGTCGGCCGAGGCCACCGTGGTGCGTACCTATCTGGACTGGATGGTCAATGTGCCCTGGCACAAGAAAACCAAGGTGCGCCTGGATCTGGCCAAGGCCGAAGAAGTACTCGATGCCGACCACTACGGTCTGGAAGAGGTCAAGGAGCGCATCCTCGAGTACCTGGCGGTGCAAAAGCGGGTGCGCAAACTGAAAGGGCCGATCCTGTGCCTGGTCGGGCCGCCCGGAGTGGGCAAAACCTCGCTGGCCGAGTCGATTGCCCGCTCCACCAACCGCAAATATGTGCGCATGGCGCTGGGCGGCGTGCGTGACGAAGCCGAGATCCGTGGCCATCGCCGCACCTATATTGGCTCCATGCCGGGTCGCCTCATTCAGCGCCTGAGCAAGGTGGGTGTACGCAACCCGCTGTTTTTGTTTGATGAAATCGACAAGATGGCCAGCGACATGCGTGGTGACCCGGCGTCAGCCCTGCTGGAGGTGCTGGACCCGGAACAAAACCACAGCTTTAACGACCACTATCTGGAAGTGGACTATGACCTGTCGGACATCATGTTTGTCTGTACGTCCAACTCGATGAATATTCCCGGTCCGCTGCTGGACCGGATGGAAGTTATCCGCATCCCGGGCTACACCGAAGATGAAAAGCTGAAAATTGCGCAGAAGTACCTGATCCCCAAACAGCGTGAAGCCAATGGTCTGAAAGAGAACGAAATGACTATTGCGGATGCCGCCATGCTGGATGTGGTGCGCTATTACACCCGCGAAGCCGGTGTGCGTGGCCTTGAGCGCCAGATCGCCAAACTGTGCCGCAAGGTTGTCAAAAAGCACCAGGGCGAAAAGAACATCAGCATCGACATTCAGCCGGAGATGCTGGAAGACCTGCTGGGTGTGCGCAAATTCCGCTATGGCCTGGCCGAAACCGAAGACCAGATTGGCCAGGTAACCGGTCTGGCCTGGACCCAGGTGGGCGGCGAGCTGCTGACCATCGAGACCGCCACCATGCCCGGCAAGGGCCAGCTGATCAAAACCGGCTCGCTGGGCGAGGTGATGGCCGAGTCCATGACCGCTGCCATGACCGTGGTGCGCAGCCGCGCCCAGGCACTGGGCATTAGCCCGGCCTTTTACGAAAAGACTGACGTGCACATCCACATGCCGGAAGGGGCTACCCCAAAGGATGGCCCCAGCGCCGGTATCGGTCTCTGTACCGCTCTGGTATCCTCGCTGACACGCATTCCGGTGCGGGCCGATGTGGCCATGACCGGTGAAATTACCCTACGTGGCGAGGTGCTGGCCATTGGCGGGCTCAAGGAGAAACTGCTGGCGGCTCACCGTGGCGGTATCAAAACCGTGATCATTCCGGAAGAGAACAAGGCCGACCTCAAGGAAATACCGGACAATATCAAGGCTGACCTTGATATCAGGGCGGTTAAATGGATTGATGAAGTGCTGGCAATCGCTCTACAATATGCGCCTGAGCCCATGGAGGACGCCGAAGTGGAGCTGTTGCTCAAGGCTGATCAGGCCAGACAGGACGAGCGTACCAACCGGAACTGCACCCATTGAACCCTGCGGTTTTGGGTAGCGAGTCACAGCTTTTAGCTAGCAAGGCTGTTGAGGTGTTGACTGCGCCTCAACAACTGATTATCGTGCACAACCATCGAAACACTTTCGAGTCTGTATATTTTAAGGGGATTGACGAGTGAACAAATCAGAACTGATTGAAAAAATTGCTGCCGCCGCAGATCTGCCCAAAGCATCTGCCGGTCGCGCACTGGATGCCATGCTGGAAGCGGTGACCGATGCCCTGAAAGAGGGTGACTCTGTTGTTCTGGTCGGCTTCGGCAGCTTTGTGGTCAAGGAGCGCGCAGCCCGTACCGGTCGCAATCCCCAGACTGGCGACACCATCAATATCCCTGCTGCCAAAGTTCCAGGCTTCAAAGCCGGCAAGGCACTGAAGGATGCTGTCAACGCCTGATAGGCGTCGTTTGAGTGGCCCCGGCCATTTCAGGCTGACAGAAAAGGCGCATCTCGGGTGCGCCTTTTTGCTGTTTGCCACCATGTAAGAGTCCTGACTGCAGGGGGAAGTTATGCTGCAAGATATCAGGGACCGTTCCACCAGCTGGATTTCCAAGGCCATCATTGGCCTGATTGTGGTGTTGCTGTCCTTCACCGGCTTTGAAGCCATCATGAGCTCGACCAGCAACCGCAACAATGCGGCCAAGGTCAACGGCGAAGAAATCAGCCTGGACGCACTCGCCCAGGAAAAAAGCGCCCAGCAACGCCAGCTGCAACAGCAGTTTGGCAGCGATTTTGTTGCCAATCAGGTCGACGACAGCCTGCTGACCGAACTGGCGATGAAAACCCTGGTCAACCGCAAGTTGATGCTGCAGGCAGCGGACCGGGCCGGCTTTACCGGCTCGTCGGCCATTGTTGACCGCTTTATTGTGCAGTTCCCCGACTTTCAGGAAAACGGCCAGTTCAGCAGCCAGCGTTTTGACCAGGTACTGCGGCAAATGGGTTACAGCCGCATGCAGTTCCGCCAGATGCTGGAGCAGGATCTGCTGGTGGGTCAACTGCAGGGCGGCATTATCGCCTCGGCCTTCACCACCCGCCTGGAAGCCGAACAGTTTGCCCGCCTTGACCGTCAACTGCGTGATTTCGCTGTTCACACCCTTAATGTCGGGCTGGACCAGATCGAGGTGAATGACGAGCAGGTGCGTGCCCGCTATGAGTCACAGCCTGATGCCTACATGACCCGCGAACAGGTGGTGCTGGACTATATCGAGCTGAGCAAACTGGCGTTGGCCAGCCAGATTGAAGTCAGTGAAGACGAGTTGCAAGAAGGCTACCGGCTGGCGATTGCCAACCTGGACGAGCAGCGCCGTGCCGCTCACATCCTGTTTGATCTGGAGCAGGGCGAAGCGGCAGCACTGGAGCAGGCCCGCTCCGTAGCCGAACGGCTGGCTGCCGGCGAGGATTTTGCCGCATTGGCGCGCGAGCTGTCGGATGACATTGGCTCGGCCGACGAGGGTGGCGATCTGGGCTTTGCCGGTCGCGACATCTACGAAGCCGAATTTGAAGATGCCCTGTATGCGCTGGAACAAGGCGAGATCTCCGAGCCGGTGCGTACCCGTTATGGTTTTCACCTGATCAAGCTGCTGGATATCAATGCTACCGAGGTACCTGCACTGGAAGACATGCGCGACAGCCTGCTGGCCGATTTGCGGGTGAGCAAGGTGGAACAGCGTTTTGTTGAAGTGGTCGACCAGCTGGAAAACAGTGCTTACGAGTCGGCCGACCTGCAGCAGCCGGCCCAGGAGCTGGGGCTTGCAGTCAGGCAGAGCCCTGCACTGGGTCGCGAGGGTGGCGAAGGCATCTTTGCCAACCGCAAGCTGCTGGAAGCCGCTTTTAGCGAAGACGTGCTGGAAGAGGGCGCCAACAGCCATGTGCTGGAACTGGATGCCGACACGGCAGTGGTGGTGCGGGTGCATGAGCACCACAAGCCCGAGCGCATGCCGTTTGAGTCCGTAGCCGAAAGCATTACCGCCCAGTTGAAGCTGGAACTGGCCGCCGAACAGAACCTTGCCCGGGGCGAAGCCCTGCTGGCACAACTGCGTGACGGCAGTGCCAGCGTTGATGCCGGCTGGGAGCGTCACACCGCAGCAACCCGGCTGGAAGACGATATTGACCCCGAAGTCCTGCAAGCGGTATTCCGGATGGCGCACCCTGAGGGTGACCAGCCGCAGTTTGCCGGAGCAGCGCTGGAGGATGGCAGCTTTGTGGTATTGCAGCTGACTGCAGTGACTACTGCTGAAGATGCACTGGGCGAAACCGGCATTGCCGCCTATCAGCAAGTGTTGGCATCCCGTAGCGGCCAGGCCGAGCTGGATGCCGTGAGTCGCCAGCTGGAGCTGGATGCGAAAATCGAGAAGTTCTGATTTTTGACATCGGGTTCGACTGAAAAACCGCAGCTCTGCTGCGGTTTTTTTATGCGCTAATGAGTTCGGGGCCCCGAACTCTGACCCCGAACTCATTGCTCAAAGAGTGGCGATCGGGCCGGACAGCTCGTTGAATGCGGTTTGTCGGGGCCAGGAATTTTGTGTGGTGCAATAAAAAACCGCAGCCTGGGCTGCGGTTTTCGGTGTTACTGAAACAGCATCACTCTTCTTCGATGGCACCCATGGCGGTGGTGTTGAAGCCGCCGTCCACGTAAAGGATTTCGCCGCTGATGCCGGAGGCCAGGTCGGAGCAGAGGAAAGCACCGGCGTTGCCGACTTCCTCGATGGTGACGTTGCGGCGCAGCGGGGTCTGGGCTTCGTTGGCGCTGAGCATTTTGCGGAAGTTCTTGATGCCGGAAGCGGCCAGGGTGCGGATCGGGCCGGCAGAAACGGCGTTAACACGGGTGCCTTCCGGGCCCATGCTGGCGGCCAGGTAGCGTACGCCGGCTTCCAGGCTGGCCTTGGCCAGACCCATGACGTTGTAGTTGGGCATGGTGCGTACGGAACCCAGGTAGGTCAGGGTCAGCAGGCTGCCGTTGCGGCCTTTCATCATGTCGCGACCGGCTTTGGCCAGCGCAATGAAGCTGTAGGCGCTGATGTCGTGGGCAATTTTGAAGCCTTCCCGGGTAGTCACTTCGGCAAAGTTGCCATCCAGCTGGTCGCCCGGGGCAAAGCCTACGGAATGCACGATGCAATCCAGGCCGTCCCATTTTTTGGACAGTTCTTCAAACACTTTGGCGATGTCGTCGTCGCTGGTTACGTCGCATGGAAAGCAGAGGTCGGCGCTGGAGCCCCACTGCTCGGCAAAGCCTTCAACCCGGCCTTTCAGTTTTTCGTTCTGGTAGGTGAAAGCCAGCTCGGCGCCTTCGCGGTGCATGGCCTCGGCCAGGCCGGAGGCGATGGACAGCTTGCTGGCTACGCCAACGATCAGAACTTTCTTGCCTGTCATGAAACCCATTGTGTTCCCCTTGTCGTCTAGTCAATTCACGCAGTTGGCAGGGCTGCAAAGGCAGCGTCCAGCAAGGCTTGCGTGTATGGGTGTTGTGGTGCGCCAAACACCTGTGTGGCGTCACCCTGTT
>CAZMLX010000021.1:0-18026 GCA_964567275.1 uncultured Thiopseudomonas sp.
GTTTTGCTTGCGGATCAGGTACAACAGCAGATCCAGCGGGCCTTCAAAGGCTTCAAGAATGATTTCCAGCGCATCCGGCGGAATATACAGATCCTGCGGCAGCCGGGTCAGCGCCTCGCCATAGACCAGCGCCAGCGGCAACTGCTCCTGCATGACAAGGTTGTCGCCGGCTACGCTCATGATCAGGCATCCACAAAGGCGCTGGCATCACCGCTGCCAAAGCGGATGACTTCCGGGGTATCGTCCACCAGACTGACCACTGTGGTGGCTTCATAGGTACCGTAGCCACCGTCGATAATCAGGTCTACCTGGTTTTCCAGCAGGTCACGAATTTCATAGGGATCGCTCATGGGCTCGGTTTCGCCGGGCATGATCAAGCTCACGCTCATCAACGGCTCGCCCAGTTCTTCCAACAGTGCCTGGGCAATCGGGTTGGCCGGTACCCGCAGGCCGATGGTGCGTTTTTTCGGGTGCATCAGCATGCGTGGCACTTCACGGGTGGCATCCAGAATAAAGGTATAAGGCCCCGGCAGGTGTGCCTTGAGCAGGCGGAAAGCACTGGTACCCACCTTGGCGTACAGGCCCAGCTCGGACAGGTCCCGGCACAGCAGTGTGAAGTTGTGCTTGTCGTCCAGCCGGCGGATCTGGCGAATGCGGTCCAGTGCCGCTTTTTCACCCACGCCACAGCCCATGGCGTAGGAGTTGTCAGCTGGGTAAATAATGACGCCACCCTTGCGGATCACATCCACGGCCTGGCGTACCAGGCGGGGTTGCGGGTTTTCTGCGTGAATCTGGAAAAACTTCATGGTCAAACTCCAACGCCCGGCGCCACCATGGCGCCGGATAGGGAAAAACGGTGCCACAGGGGCTTGAGGTCTTCGGCGGGGGCCCGGTACAGGCCCAGTTCGGACCAGTTGCGGGGGGCATGAAAGTCGCTGCCGGCGCTGATTTCAAGATCGAACTCGCGCGCCATCACCGCCAGCGTGCCCAGCTGTTCAGGCGGTTGCAGCCCGTTGCTGACTTCGATCGCGTGACCGCCCTGCTCTTTGAAATCCTGCACCAGCCGTCGCCGTTTGCTGCGGGTAAAGTTGTAATGGTAAGGATGTGCCAGGCTAATGCAGGCATCCGCTTCACCCAGCACCTGCATCACTTCGCCAAACTCCGGCCAAAACTGCTTGACATCGCCAATCTTGCCGGCGCCCAGCCACTTGTTGAAGGCTTCGTTATGGCTGCCTGCATGGCCGGCCCGGACCAGGTATTCGGCAAAGTGGGGGCGGGCCGGAGGCTGGTCGTGTTCGCCCAGTTCTGCCTGCACTGCACGGGCGCCGGCCAGGGTGTCCGGCATGCCCTTGGCTGCCAGCCGGTCGGCAATTTTTTGTGCACGTTGCCAGCGGCCATCCTGCAGGCGCTCAACCAGTGCATTGAGCGCTGGTGCATCCAGTGCAAAGTCATAGCCCAGCACATGAATGGTAGTGTTGTTCCAGCTACAGGACAGTTCGATACCATTAACCAGCTGCACGCCCAGTGCGTTGCCGGCCGCCCTCGCCTCGGCAATACCCTTAAGGGTGTCATGGTCGGTCAAGGCCAGCACCTTGATGCCACGGGCATGGGCACGCTGCACCAGCGCCTTGGGCGTCAGGGCGCCGTCCGAAGCGGTACTGTGGCAATGAAGGTCAATATGGAAAGGGCTGCTGGCAAGCGGGCTGTCGATTGGAGTGTCCTCTGGCAGGAATGGCGGGCAGATCTGCTATAGTATGCCTTTTTTCGCCACCCCTTTGGTCGTGCCCGTGAAACAATTTATCGATTTTATTCCCCTGCTGCTGTTTTTCATCGTGTTCAAACTGGAGCCGCGCGAGCTTGAACTGCTGGGCCACAGCTGGACGCTGGGCGGCATTTTCAGCGCCACTGCGGTGCTGATTGCCAGCTCTGTGGTGGTGTATGGTGCCCTGCTGCTTACCCAGCGCAAGCTGGAAAAAGGCCAGTGGCTGACCTTGATCGGGTGTCTGGTGTTTGGCAGCCTGACGCTGGCCTTTCACAGCGAGACTTTCCTTAAATGGAAGGCACCGGTAGTCAACTGGCTGTTTGCGCTGGGCTTTCTCGGCAGCCAGTTTATCGGCAAGCAGCCGCTCATCCAGCGCATGATGGGCCATGCCATCGAGCTGCCGGCAAGCATCTGGCGCAAGCTGAACCTGAGCTGGGTGGCCTTCTTTGTTTTTTCCGGCGCTGCCAACCTGTTTGTGGCCTTTACCTTTCATGACATCTGGGTGGACTTCAAGGTGTTCGGCAGTCTGGGCATGACGCTGGTGTTCCTGGTGGCCCAGGGGATTTTCATTACCCGTTACCTGCAAAAACACCCGGCCAGCCGGCCACAAGACTCCTGAGTGACCGGGGCAAGACATGCACTCCATACTGCTGATCGACGATGACCAGGCACTCTGTGCCCTGTTGCGTGACTGGCTTGAACAGGACGGCTTTACAATTGAAATGTGCCATGACACGGCCACCGGCCTGGCTCGTCTGCAACAAGCGGGGCTGCCTGATGCCGTTGTACTGGATGTCATGCTGCCCGACGGCAATGGCCTGGAATTATTGCGCACTTTGCGTACACACCATCGCGAGCTGCCGGTTTTGATGTTGTCGGCCCGGGGCGAACCCACCGACCGCATTCTCGGGCTCGAGCTGGGCGCTGACGATTACCTGTCCAAACCTTGCGATCCGCGCGAGCTGACGGCGCGTCTCAAAGCGGTATTGCGACGCAGCCAGGTTGTTGCTCCCGGACAGGTGCAGCTCCCTGCCCTGCTGAGCTATGGTGACCTTGAATACAGTCCCGGCCGGGGAGTTGCCATTATTGCTGGCGAAGAAGTCAGCCTGACCGTTTCAGAAGGAAAAATACTGGAAGTACTGCTTAACCAGCCTGAGCAACCGATCGAAAAACATGTACTGACCGAGCGGGCGCTGGAGCGCAAACTGACTCTGTATGATCGCAGCATTGATATGCATGTCAGCAACTTGCGCAGAAAGCTCGGGCCCCATGCCAATGGCGAGGCACGCATCAACTCCATTCGTGGCCGTGGTTATTTCTATACACTGGCGGAAAACTGACCCAACTTTACAGCGCCTTTACACTGGCATGACTCCGCTTTACAGCCGCCCTGCCATACTTTCTCCCAAGCCGTAACAACGGTATCCACCCAAGGAGAAACACCATGCGAATTCAAATCACCGCCCTTGCCCTGGCCGCCTTGCTGCCGCTGGGCGCCCTGCAGGCTGCCGAGTCCGGAAAAAATCAGCCGCACCAGGGCCGCTGGCAAAAAAATGACCGCCAGTGGGTACAAACGCTCAAGCTGGATGAAGCCCAACAGCAACAGTTCAACAAGAAGCAGGAAGCGTACCGCCAGAGCATGCAGGAGCGGCGCAACACGTGGCAGCAGCACAACAGCAAACAGCGTGAAGAACACTTTAAAAAACAGCAGGCACTGCAAAACAAACACCACGCCGACTTGCGCAAACTGCTGAATAACGAGCAAAAAGCCTTGTTTGACAAGCGGCTGGCGCAACAAAAAAGCCGCCATCAGGCGCATTTTGAACATCAACACAAAGGCAAGCCGCAGCATCAGTTTCGCCAGGGTCAACATAAAGGATCTGGCAAACCCCGCCACCCTTCCCGTCGCAGCATGCACCACCGGCATTGAGCACCATATGGAAAGCGCAGCTTTGGCTGCGCTTTTTCCGTTGAGAAGAGCAAATCATGAGATCCATTTTTTGGCGCATTTTCGGTTTTTTCTGGTTGGCGCTGGTGCTGACCGGGCTGTTGACCTTTCTGGTAACCCGCTTTTTCAATCAGGACGCCTGGCTGCTGGCCGGGCATCCGGCGCTCAAAAACCTGTCCGGCCAGTGGCTGGAGTTGCACCAGGCGGGTGAAGAAAAAAAAGCTCGTCAACTGCTGCAAAAAATACGCCGTGATTACCATCTGAATGTGCAAGTATTTGGCGACGACGGCCAGTTGCTGGCCAGCAATAGCCGGCCCCGGCCCGATGCCCCGCCCGGCATGGTTGCCAGTGAGCCGCCGCCACCGGGTTTGCGCCGTTTAACCCAGGAAATAACAGCCGCCGATGGCAGCGAGCTGCTGTTTGTGTATCGCATTCCTACCGTTGAGCTGATCAAGTGGCAAAACAGCAGGGGGCTTGGATCGCTGACTCTGCTGGGGGTCGCCATGCTGGTGATTACCCTGGCCAGCCTGTTGCTCACCCTTTCCATAACCCGCCCGCTGACCCGCCTGCGGCATGCCGTACATGAGCTGGGCGAGGCGTCTTATCAGCATCGTCACCTGGAAAAACTGGCCCGGCGCAAGGACGAGCTGGGGGTGCTGGCCGCCGATTTCAACCGGATGGGACAGCGGGTTCAGGACATGCTGAAAAGCCAGCGACAACTGCTGCGCGATGTATCCCACGAGCTGCGCTCGCCACTGGCCCGTCTGAAAATAGGATTGGCGCTGGCGGAGCGGGCTGATGACAACAAGCGCCAGCAGATGTGGCCACAACTGGAGCAGGAGTGTGGCCGGCTTGACAGTCTGATTGATGAAATACTTAATCTTGCCCGTCTGGAACAGGAGCGGCTCGAGCCCGAGTTCTTTGACTTCCCCGCCCTGCTTCAGTCAGTGGTTGAGGACAACCAGCGATTGTATCCCGATCAGCAGGTTGTTCTGGATTGCCCCCCGGCACTCAGGCTATACAGCACTCCGGCCCTGTTGCAGCGGGCGCTGGACAACTTGCTGCGCAACGCACTGAGATTCAACGCCACCGGTCAGCCAGTGCGGTTAAGCGTTGAGCAACAGAGCGCTGTTATCCGTATTTGCGTACGGGATAACGGCCCCGGCGTTGACAGCCAGTTGCTGCCGCACATCACCCGCCCCTTCGTCCGTGCCAGCGGTCAGCCCGGCAATGGCCACGGCCTTGGACTGGCCATTGTGCAGCGCTGCACCGAGCAGCTGAACGGCGTACTGCAGCTGGACAACCACCCGCTGGGCGGTTTTCAGGCCTGCATTCAGCTGCCCTTGAATTCACAGCTTGAAAAGCAGTAACTCAGGGCCAGTGGTTAAGCAGCCCGTCGGCGTTTCGGGTTGACAGGCGGCGCTCCTGGACCGGAGTGCCCAGGTAAATAAAACCGGCCACCTGCTCATTGTCAGCCAGCCCCAGCCCCTGCTGTACCAGCGGATGTTGTGCCATCTCGCCACTGCGCCAAAAGGCGCCCAGCCCCTGCGCCTGGGCAGCCAGCAAGATGGCATGACCGGCACAGCCGACCGTCATCCACTGTTCTTGTAGCGGTACCTTGGGGTGCGTCTGCAGGCGGGCAATCAGCACCAGTACCATCGGTGCCCGCAACGGCATGTTGCTGGCCTTTTCCCGCTGTTCTTCAGTGATGCTGCCCGAATCTTCCAGGGCTTTTACATAAAGTTCGCCCAAAGCGGTCAGCCCCTCTCCCGCAACCACCAGCAGTCGCCAGGGCATCAGCTGGGCATGGTCAGGCGAGCGGACGGCCGCCCGCAGCATGGCGTCCAGCTGTTCAGCATCGGGCGCCGGCGCCTGCAAACGTGGGGTGGATGAACGGGTGTGCAAAAGGTGCAAGGCCTGATTCATAAGCTCTCCGACAACGGCAACGGGCCGGAACTGAATGCCGGCAAACAAATAAACGGATTGTCCACGCATGGAAAACCTGAGCGGGTATAATCCGCAAGCGTTTCCCTTCAAGGATGAATGGTATTATCCGGATCTCCCCTGCTACTGCCAACCTGTCACGGTATCCGGATGGCCCGGCTGGTCCAGCCATGAATGGCATGTTTTAGTATTTTACACAGTGTGTGGAGCTACCACTCTTGAAGAACATTGCAGCACTGCTCAACCTGGATGCCCTGTATATCCCCCAGGCCAATATCTATACGCTGCGCATGGTTGCCTACCTGGGCATCGCCTGCATGGTTTTGGCCGGCTGGCTGGAAGCCCATTTTGGGCCGGCAGCCCCCTGGCTGGCGGGCGGGCTGTTGCTATTTCCGCATTTGAGTCAGCTGGCGGCATCCGCATTAAAAAACTATTGCGCTGAAAAAAGCCTGCAAGCAGGACTGGTACTGCTGGATGCCTTGTTGTTGGGCATGCTGATCAGCTGGATGGGCTTTTCGCTTCTGCCCACAGCAGTGCAGCTGATTATTGTGTTGTTCTACGCCCTGCTGCGGCGCGAACCACGGTTCAGTGTGCTGGCTTTCAGCCTGATTGTGCTGACGTCATGCCTGACACAAATGGTGCTGGATACCCCGCCCAATCTGCAAACCCCGATTTACACGACATTGACCGGCCTTGGCATATTGATGCTTCAACTGTGGCTGTCAGCCCTGTTTTTGCGCAAATTCCATCTGCAGGCGCAGCAACTCGAAGCAAGCCTGCTGCAGGAACAGGACAAAAACAAGCGTCTGGGCCAGGATCTTGCCAAATACCTGTCCCCCCAGGTCTGGCAAATGATGTTCAACCGCCAACCCGGCCTGCAAATGAAAACCCGCCGCAAAAAACTGACCGTGTTCTTTTCTGACATCAAGGGCTTTACCGACCTGTCCGAAGAGCTGGAACCGGAAGCACTGGCTGAGCTGTTGAATGATTACCTGACCGAAATGTCCAAAATTGCCACCCGCCATGGTGGCACCATTGACAAGTTCATTGGTGACAGTGTCATGGTGTTTTTCGGTGATCCCCATACCAAGGGCGCCAAGCAGGATGCGCTGGCAGCGGTGGCCATGGCGCTGGACATGCGCAAACAGATGGGTGTGCTGCGCCAAAAGTGGCAAGGTGAAGGCATTCATGGCAGCCTGCAGATTCGCATGGGCATCAATACCGGTTACTGTACGGCCGGCAGCTTTGGTGCCGATTCGCGCATGGATTACACCATCATTGGCCGCGAGGTCAATCTGGCCAGCCGGCTGGAAAGCGCCGCCAGTGCCAATGAAATCCTGATTTCCGGCGAAACCTATAACCTGGTCAAGGATGTCATCATGGGCCGTGACAAGGGACATATTCAGGTCAAGGGGTTTGCCCGCCCGGTACAGATTTTTCAGGTGGTGGATTACCGCAGCGATCTGGGCCCGAGCCGCAGTTATCTGTCGCATGAGATCCGGGGATTCTCCCTGCATCTGGATACCGGCAGCTTGCAGGGTGAAGAAATCCAGCAAGTGATACAGGCGCTCAATCAGGCGCTGGAGCAGCTGGGCGAATAAGTCGCCACAGGTGAGCTGCCCTGCCTTGCATCATCAGGCTTGCGCCGCTCCGCCCGGAAGCGCCAGCGGTATCGCCCGGGGGCTTACAGCCCCTGCAGGAAGCTGCGGGCCTGCTCGGTGGTAAACGGCCAGCCTAGCTCGGCACCGGTATCCAGCCGGGCCAGTACCGGAATTTGCAAGGCATAACGCTCCAGCCAGTCATTGCTTTCGGCAATGTCCACCCATTCGACTTGCACCGCCATCTCGCCCAGCAGCGGCAACAGTTGTTGCTCGGCCAGTTCGCATAAATGGCAGCCCAGGGTGCTGTACAACCGGCACTCCAGCATGCTGTTACCTCTTCATCAATGTGTTGTGCTGGCGCCAATAAAAAAGGGGATGCAACAGCATCCCCTTTTTCTGACGTCAGGTTGGCTAGAACTTAGTTCTGGCTTTCCATCTGCTGACGGATCAGGTCACCAATGGTGGTCGGACCGGCGGCAGTTTCAGTTTCCTGCTTGCGCAGTTCTTTCATGGCGTCTTTTTCGTCTTCAACGTCCTTGGACTTCACGGACAGGTTGATGACGCGGGACTTGCGGTCGATGTTGATGATTTTGGCTTCAACTTCGTCGCCTTCCTTCAGCACGTTACGGGCGTCTTCAACGCGGTCACGGCTGATTTCGGACGCTTTCAGAACGGCTTCGACGTCGTCAGCCAGAACTACGATGGCGCCTTTGGCGTCAACTTCCTTCACGGTACCGCGGACAATGCTGCCCTTCTCGTTCAGGGAGGCGTAGTTGGAGAACGGATCGTCTTCCAGCTGCTTGATGCCCAGGGAGATGCGCTCGCGCTCTGGATCTACAGACAGGATGACAGTTTCCAGCTCGTCGCCTTTCTTGTAGTTGCGCACCGCTTCTTCACCGGCTTCGTGCCAGCTGATGTCGGACAGGTGAACCAGACCGTCGATGCCGCCATCCAGACCAATGAAAATACCGAAGTCGGTAATGGACTTGATGGTGCCGGAGATCTTGTCGCCTTTGTTGAACTGGCCGGAGAACTGCTCCCACGGGTTGGCTTTACACTGCTTGATACCCAGGGAAATGCGGCGGCGTTCTTCGTCGATGTCCAGAACCTGGACTTCAACTTCGTCACCCACCTGTACCACTTTGGATGGGTGGATGTTTTTGTTGGTCCAGTCCATTTCGGACACGTGTACCAGACCTTCCACACCCTCTTCCAGCTCGGCAAAGCAGCCGTAGTCGGTGAGGTTGGTGATGCGGGCCTGAATGCGGGTGCCTTCCGGGTAACGGGCCTTGATGGCTACCCATGGATCTTCGCCCAGTTGCTTCAGACCCAGGGAAACGCGGTTGCGCTCGCGGTCGAACTTCAGCACCTTGACGTCGATTTCGTCGCCAACGTTGACGATTTCGCCAGGATGCTTGATGCGCTTCCAGGCCATGTCGGTGATGTGCAGCAGACCGTCTACGCCGCCCAGGTCGACAAATGCGCCGTAGTCGGTGAGGTTCTTGACGATACCCTTGACCTGTTGGCCTTCCTGCAGGTTTTCCAGCAGCTGCTCGCGCTCGGCGCTGTTTTCAGCTTCCAGCACGCTGCGGCGGGAAACCACCACGTTGTTGCGCTTCTGGTCCAGCTTGATGACCTTGAATTCCAGCTCTTTCCCTTCCAGGTGAGTGGTGTCACGCACAGGGCGCACGTCTACCAGAGAACCTGGCAGGAACGCACGGATACCATTGACGTCAACGGTGAAACCACCCTTGACCTTGCCATTGATAATACCCTTAACCACTTCCTCGGCGTTGAAAGAGGCTTCCAGAACCAGCCAGGATTCGGCGCGCTTGGCTTTTTCGCGGGACAGCTTGGTTTCACCCCAGCCATCTTCAACCGCATCCAGCGCAACGCTGACTTCGTCACCCACGGCAATGGTCAGTTCGCCTTGCTCGTTGTAGAACTGCTCTACGGGGATGACGCCCTCGGACTTCAGACCAGCGTGTACGGTTACCCAGTCACCGTCGATATCAACCACGATACCGGTGATGATGGAGCCCGGCTGCATGTCCAGGGATTTGAGGCTTTCTTCAAAAAGTTCTGCAAAGCTTTCGCTCATGTTTAATCCTGCTTTAAAGGGTCGGACTGACCCGTCCACATTCCAGACAATGCGGGTTTATGAGTAAAAACACGGGAGCAACAAAGTCTGGGTTGCGGCCCGTGTTACTTATAAAGCGCTTAGCCTGCCAGCCCCCTTGCGGTGGCTTCGGCCAGGATGCGCTCTACAACCTGCTCAATCGTCAAGGTGGTTGAATCCAGTACGACGGCGTCATCGGCCGGCTTGAGTGGCGCCACTTCACGATTGCTGTCACGCTCGTCGCGTGCACGTATCTCTTCAACAAGGGCCGGGAGACTAACAGAATGCCCGGCTTCTTTCAACTGCAAATAGCGGCGGCGGGCCCGTTCCTCGGCGCTGGCGGTCAGGAACACCTTGAGCGGCGCATCGGTAAATACCACGGTACCCATGTCGCGGCCATCGGCGACCAGCCCGGGAACGGTACGAAAGTCCCGCTGACGCTGCAACAGCCCTGCCCGCACGCCCGGCAAAGTGGCAATTTGCGAGGCATAGGCACCCACGGTTTCATTTCGGATGGTACGGCTGATGTCGGCACCATCAAGCAGAATGCTGCCGCTCACAAACTGGACCGGCAGCTGCAGCGCCATGGCCTGCAGGGCCGCTTCATTGTCCGGTTCGATGCCGGCCTGCCCGGCCGCTACCGCCAGCACCCGGTAAATGGCACCGGAATCCAGCACCTGCCAGCCAAAATGACCGGCGACCAGTGCGGTAATGGTGCCCTTGCCCGAGCCGCTGGGACCGTCAATGGTAATAACAGGAACCTGGCTCATGCGCCCACCTCCGCACTGACCCGCATGCCCAGACGGGCACAAAGCTGCAGGAAGTTGGGGAATGATGTCGCCACATGCTGGCTGCCATGAATTCGGATTGGCTGGCTGGCCCGCAGCGAAGCGACGCTGAACGACATGGCAATGCGGTGATCGCCATGGGCCCAGACTTCGCCACCACCCATCGGGCCGCCATCAATGATGATGCCGTCCGGCAGGGTTTCTACTTGCACGCCCAGGGTACGCAGGCCATCGGCCATCACTTCGATGCGGTCGCACTCTTTGACCCGAAGCTCCTCGGCGCCACGCAGGATGGTGCGGCCTTCGGCGCAGGCGGCGGCAATGAACAGCACCGGGAACTCGTCAATGGCCAGCGGCACCAGGGCTTCCGGAATCTCGATGCCTTTCAGCTGAGCGCTGCGCACCCGCAGGTCGGCGACCGGCTCGCCGCCAACCACCCGTACCCGTTCGATGCTGATATCGGCGCCCATCAGTTTGAGAATGTCGATGATGCCGGTACGGGTCGGGTTGATGCCGACATGCTCCAGGGTAACGTCGGCCTGTTCGGCAATGCTGGCAGCCACCAGGAAAAAGGCGGCGGATGAAATATCGGCCGGCACTTCGATGCGGGTGGCCGACAGCTCGTGGCCGCTTTCCAGCTTGGCGACCGAGTCATGCACCTCCACCGGATAACCAAAGCCTTGCAGCATGCGCTCGGAGTGGTCACGGGTGGGTGCCGGCTCGCTGACCGAGGTGCTGCCGGAGGCATACAAACCGGCCAGCAACAGGCAGGATTTGACCTGGGCACTGGCCATCGGCATGTCGTAGTGCATGCCGGTGAGTTTGTGACCGCCACGAATGGTCAGCGGCGGACGGCCCTCGGGACCGGTTTCAATCACGGCACCCATCTCGCGCAGCGGTTTGGCTATGCGGTTCATTGGCCGTTTGCTGAGCGAGGCATCGCCGGTCAGCGTGGTGTCGAACGTCTGGCCAGCCAGAATGCCGGACAGCAGGCGCATGGTGGTACCGGAGTTGCCCACATAAATGGGCCCTGGCGGCTGTTGCAGGCCATGCAGGCCCACACCATGAATCACCACCCGGCCTTCGACCGGACCTTCGATGACCACGCCCATGTCACGAAACGCCTGGATGGTGGCCAGGGCGTCCTCGCCTTCAAGGAAGCCGTCCACCTCGGTGGTACCTACCGCCAGCGAACCCAGCATGATGGTACGGTGGGAAATCGACTTGTCGCCCGGCACGCGGATGGTGCCATTGGCGCTACCACCCGGCTGCGCCACAAAAATCAGTTCTTTATCCATGGTTTGCATATATGCCCGTTGAGCCAAAATCGTACTGAAGTGTTCACGCGCCACCCGGGCCCGGGTAAACACCCCCATCAGGTATCGTCCATCGCCCTGCTCCACCGCCTGGCGCAGGCTGGCCAGATCGTCGGTCAGGGCGTCCAGTTGCTGCAAGACGGCATCACGGTTGGACAGAAAAATGTCATGCCACATTTGCGGGTCGCTGGCGGCAATGCGGGTAAAGTCGCGAAAGCCACCGGCAGCGTAGCGGAAAATATCGAGATTCTCATCCCGCTGCGCCAGCGAGTCGACCAGACCAAACGCCAGCAGGTGTGGCAGATGGCTGGTGGCAGCCAGCACCCGGTCGTGCTGCTGCACACTCATGTGCTCGACGTCAGCGCCCATGTGTTGCCACAGCTGTGTTACCAGCGCCAGCGCTTGCGGGCGGGTGCCGGCATGCGGTGTCAAAATCACCTTGTGCTGGCGAAACAGGCCGGCATTGGCAGCGGTAACCCCGCTGCGCTCGGAGCCGGCAATCGGATGGCCGGGCACCAGCCCGGCCGGCAGCTCGCCAAAGGCTTGCAGCGCCGCCTGCTCGAGCACGCCCTTGACGCTGCCGACATCGGTAATCACTGCGCTACCGGCTTCAGGCAGCTGAGCCAGTTGTTGCAGCAGGTCGTTGGCTGCCAGTACCGGTACCGCCAGCAGAATGATATCGGCGCCGGCACAACCATCGGCCAGATTATCCGTGGCACGGTCGGCCACGCCCAGCTCCACTGCTGCCCGGCAGGTGCTGGCATCGCTGTCAACACCGACCACTTCACGGCACAGGCCCAGCTCGCATGCTGCTTTGGCAAAGGAGGCACCGATCAGGCCCAGACCGATAACGGTCAGCTGGCCGGTCAGCGGCGCATCAGCTGGCCGGGTTTGCATCGGTCAGTACCTGGCGCAATACGCCCAGGAAACGTGCGTTTTCTTCGTGGGTGCCAATGGAAACCCGCAAAAACTCGGGCATGCCGTAACCGGTCACGGGGCGCACAATGACGCCACGCTCCAGCAGCGCCCGGTTGATAGCGGCAGCATCACGCTTGAAGTTGACAGCAATAAAGTTGCCCTTTGACGGAATCCACTCCAGTCCCAGTGCTTCCAGCCCGGTTTCCAGCTGCTCCATGCCTTGGTCATTGGCCAGCCGGCTGCGGAACAGGTAGTCCTCGTCCTGCAGGGCGGCGCAGGCCGCCGCCAGTGCCAGGCTGTTGACGTTGAACGGCTGGCGTACCCGGTTGAGCACCTCGGCCACCTGCAGTGATGACAGTGCATAACCCACCCGCAATGCAGCCAGGCCATAGGCCTTGGAGAAGGTACGTGACACCAGCAGATTCGGATAACGGGACAGGTATTTCACCCCGTCGGGCAGTTCACTGCCGGAGGCATATTCGATATAGGCTTCGTCCAGCACCACCAGCACCTGTTCAGGTACTGCAGCAAGAAACCGCTCCATCGCACTGATATCAAACCAGGTTCCGGTCGGGTTGTTGGGGTTGGCAATGAACACGACCCGGGTGTTGGCATCCATGGCGGCCAGCATGGCATCCAGATCGTGGCCATGGTCACGGGCCGGTACTTCACGGCACTCGGCACCCGCCGCCAGGGTGGCAATCGGGTAAACGGCAAAGGCGTACTGGCTAAACACGGCATTATTGCCCGGCTCCAGCCAGGCTTTGGCGACCAGCTCCAGTACATCGTTGGAACCGTTGCCAAGGGTAACCTGTGCGGCATCCAGCCCGTAGTGGGTGGCCAGCGCCTGCTTGAGCTCAAAGCCGTTGCCGTCGGGGTAGCGGGTCAGTTCCGGCAGTGCCTTTTCAATGGCGTCCAGCGCCAGCGGACTTGGGCCCAGCGGGTTCTCGTTGCTGGCCAGCTTGATGATGTCGGCGGGGTTGAGGCCCAGCTCGCGCGCCAGTTCGTCGACCGGTTTGCCGGGCACATAGGGCGACAGCTGTTGCACCGGCGTGCGGGCCAGTTGCAGAAAGTCACAGCTCATGCGGATTTCCCCTCTTAAAGTACTGCTTTGGGATAGGAGCCCAACACCTTGACGCCGGTGGACTGGCTGACAATTTTCTCCAGCACGTCCTTGACCAGCGGATCGCTCTGGTGGCCCTGGAAGTCCATAAAGAACACATAGGACCACTTGCCGCTGCGTGACGGCCGGGTTTCGATACGGGTCAGGTCCACGCCGTTGTCATGGAACGGAATCAGCAGTTCGTGCAGTGCGCCGGGCTTGTTGCTGACCGATACGATAATCGAAGTTTTGTCGTCACCCGAAGCCGGTACTGCCCGGTTGCCGATAATCAGGAAACGGGTCGAGTTGTCGGGACGGTCTTCGATTTTTTCGGCGTGCACGGTCAGGCCGTACAGGCCTGCTGCCATGTCGCCGGCAATGGCGGCGCTGTTCCATTCACCCTTGACCCGCTTGGCCGCTTCGGCGTTGCTGGACACGGCGACCCGCTCGACATTGGGATAATGGGCATCCAGCCACTTGCGGCACTGGGCCAGCGACTGGGCATGGGAATAGATGCGGCTGATGTTGGCGGTTTTGGTGTTCTCGCCCACCAGCAGGTGGTGGTGAATGCGCAGCTCGACCTCGCCACAGATGACGATGTCGTGCTCCAGAAAGCTGTCCAGCGTATGGTTGATGGCGCCTTCGGTGGAGTTCTCCACCGGTACCACGCCATAGCTGACCGCACCGGCCACTACTTCGCGGAAAATTTCGTCAATGGCTGTCATCGGCTTGGCCTTGACCGCATGACCAAAATGCTTGAGCGAGGCAGCATGCGAGAAGGTGCCTTCCGGCCCCAGATAGGCCACCTGCAACGGCTGCTCCAGCGCCAGGCAAGCCGACATGATTTCACGGAACAAACGGGCCATGTCCTCATTGCCCAGCGGACCGGGGTTGAGTTCCATGATGCGCTTGAGCACCTGGGCTTCACGCTCGGGACGGTAAAACACCGGTTGCTCGCCGTCTTTCAGCTCTGCCATTTTGACCTTGCCGACTTCCTGGGCGCAGCGGGCTCGTTCGCTGATCAGCTCCAGAATCTTGCCGTCCAGGGAGTCAATGCGTACCCGCAGTGCCTGCAATTCCTGCTCGCTCATCAGCCCTGCTCCTTTTCAAATGCTTTCATGTAGTCAATCAGTGCGTCGATGGCGTCCAGCGACACGGCGTTGTAGATGGAGGCACGCATGCCGCCCACCGAGCGGTGGCCTTTCAGGTTGAGCAGGCGCCGCTGTTCGGCACCGGCCAGAAACGCCTTGTCCAGCGCCGCATCGGCCAGGGTGAACGGCACGTTCATCCAGGAGCGGGCATTGGGACTGACCGGGTTGTTGTACAGGTCGCTGCTGTCGATGTACTCATACAAACGACGCTGTTTTTCGTGATTGATCTTGGCCATGGCCTCGATACCGCCCTGGGCTTTCAGCCATTTGAACACCAGACCGGACAGGTACCAGGAGAAGCAGGCCGGGGTGTTGTACATGGAGCCGTTGTCGGCCGCTACCTTGTAATCGAGCATGGTCGGGCAGCTGCTGCGGGCACGGCCCAGCAGGTCTTCACGCACGATCACCACCACCAGGCCGCTGGGGCCGATGTTTTTCTGGGCGCCGGCGTAGATCATGCCGAATTTGCTGACATCCACCGGCCGTGACAGGATGTCGGACGACATGTCGGCAATCAGCGGCACATCACCGCTTTGCGGAATCCAGTCAAACTGCAGGCCACCAATGGTTTCGTTGGTGCAGTAATGCAGGTAGGCGGCATTCTGGCGGGTCTGCCAGTCGTTCTGGCCGGGAATGGCAAAGTAGTCCTGCGCTTTGGCACTGGCCGCCACATTGATGTTGCCGAAACGGCGGGCTTCTTCAATGGCTTTTTTTGACCAGATACCGGTGTCGATATAGTCGGCAACACCGCCTTCGGGCAGGAAGTTGAGCGGAATCTGGGCAAACTGCTGGCTGGCACCGCCCTGTACAAACAATACCCTGTAGTTGTCAGGAATCTGCATCAGGTCACGCAGGTCTTGCTCGGCGGTTTCGGCAATGGCCACATACTCGCTGCTGCGGTGGCTCATTTCCATGACCGACAGGCCGCGTCCCTGCCAGTCCAGCAGTTCGGCTTGCGCCTGCTTGAGTACCTCTTCCGGCAATGCTGCCGGTCCCGCACAAAAATTGTAGGCTCGTGTGGTCATGGGGGTTTATTCCTGGCTTTCAGTTGTGTCTGTGCTGTTGTCGTTGTCGCTGGCAAGATCAGCGGCTGCTTCGAATTCGTCATCGTCGCCACCGGACGGCTCCTGCACCCGTTCCAGGCCGACCAGTTTTTCACCGTTGGTCAGGCGGATCAGGGTAACGCCCTGGGTGTTGCGCGACTGGCTGGACACCTCGTCAACCCGGGTACGCACCAGCGTGCCCTGGTCGGTGATCAGCATGATTTCTTCGCCATCCTGTACCTGGACCGCACCGACCAGACAGCCGTTGCGTTCGTTCTGGACCTGGGCAATCACGCCCTGGCCGCCACGGCCACGCAGCGGGAACTCGTCCAGTGCGGTGCGTTTGCCATAGCCGTTTTCGGAGGCAGTGAGGATGTAGGCGCCCTGCTCCGGAATCAGCATGGAAATCAGCTGCTGCTCGTCCGGCATGCGCATGCCGCGTACGCCACGGGCGGTACGGCCCATCTGGCGCACCTTGCTTTCCTTGAAGCGGATCACCTTGCCACCGTCGGAGAACAGCATCACATGCTTGGAACCATCAGTGATGGCGGCGGCAATCAGGGTGTCGCCTTCTTCCAGACGCAGGGCAATCAGGCCGGAGGTGCGCGGGCGGCTGAACTGGATCAGCGGGGTTTTCTTCACGGTACCCTTGCCGGTGGCCATAAAGATGTAGGCGCCGTCGGCTTCGTCGTACTCCAGACCGTCGTCAGCCTCGTCGTTGTCCACCTCTTCAGCCACATCGGCCAGCTCCGGCAGGTCTTCGTCATTCAGATCTTCGGCGTCGGCCTGGGCTTTCAAGGCTTCCAGGTCGATTTGCAGCATGGCAGTAATGCGCTCGCCCTCTTCCAGCGGCAGCAGGTTGACCATCGGCCGGCCACGGGAGGCACGGGACGCTTCGGGAATTTCAAAGGTACGCAGCCAGTACACCTTGCCCTTGCTGGAGAACAGCAGCAGCGTGGCGTGGCTGTTGGCGACCAGCAGGTGCTCGACATAGTCTTCGTCTTTCACCCCGGTGGCGGAACGGCCGCGGCCACCACGGCGCTGGGCCTGATAGGCTTCCAGCGGCTGGCTCTTGGCGTAACCACCGTGAGAAATGGTGACGACGCGCTCTTCTTCAGGAATCAGGTCGGCAATGGTCAAATCCACTTGCGAGGCAACGATTTCGGTGCGGCGGGCGTCACCAAAATCGGTCTTGACCTGTTGCAGCTCTTCGCAAATCACTTCCAGCAAACGCTCTTCACTACCCAAAATGATCAGCAGCTCGCCGATCAGTTGCAGGATTTCCTGGTACTCGGCCAGCAGCTTTTCGTGCTCAAGGCCGGTCAGGCGGTGCAGGCGCAGCTCCAGAATGGCCTGGGCCTGCTCCGGCGACAGGTGATAGAAGCCGTCGTGCATGCCGTACTGCTCGTCCAGCTCTTCGGGACGGCAGGACTCGGCACCGGCACGCTCGACCATGGCTGCCACGGCGCTGGACTCCCAGGCGGTGGCAATCAGACGCTCCTTGGCCTCGGCCGGGGTCGGCGAGTTCTTGATCAGCTCGATGACCGGGTCGATGTTGGACAGCGCCACCGCCTGGCCTTCCAGGATATGGCCCCGCTCGCGGGCCTTGCGCAGTTCGTAAACGGTACGACGGGTCACTACTTCACGGCGGTGACGCACGAACACCTCAAGCATGTCCTTGAGGTTGAGCAGGCGTGGCTGGCCATCGACCAGCGCCACGTTGTTGATGCCGAACACGGTCTGCATCTGGGTCTGGGCGTAGAGGTTGTTGAGCACCACCTCGGCCACTTCGCCACGGCGCAGCTCGATGACGATGCGCATGCCGTCCTTGTCGGACTCGTCACGCAGCTCGCTGATGCCCTCGATTTTCTTTTCCTTGACCAGTTCGGCGATCTTCTCGATCAGCCGGGCCTTGTTGACCTGGTAAGGAATTTCGGTGACTACGATCTGCTCGCGGCCGCCGGCCTTGTCGATATTTTCAATTTCGGCACGGGCCCGGATATACACACGGCCACGGCCGGTACGGTAAGCCTCGATGATGCCGGCACGGCCGTTGATGATGCCGTGGGTCGGGAAGTCCGGGCCCGGAATGAACTGCATCAGTTCGTCCACCGACAGCTCGGGGTTGGCAATCAGCGCCAGACAGCCGTCGATGACTTCGTTCAGGTTGTGCGGCGGAATGTTGGTGGCCATGCCCACCGCAATACCGGATGAGCCGTTGACCAGCAGGTGCGGTACCCGGGTTGGCAGGACGTCGGGGATCTGTTCCTTGCCGTCGTAGTTGGGTACCCAGTCAACGGTTTCCTTGTCCAGGTCGGCCAGCAGTTCGTGGGT
>CAZMLX010000022.1:0-17990 GCA_964567275.1 uncultured Thiopseudomonas sp.
GGGGCTGATTTGATGCCGAACGAATTTTTAGCTGTTAAATAAAAGGGACTATGCAGATGCTCATCAATACTGCTGATTTTTAATCAGATCAATTTGAACATCGGTGATATCCAGAAGACACAGGGTATAGTTGATGGACCCGCCAGGTGCCTGTAGTCCATTCTCGTCAAACCGGCACCAGTCTTCCCTGTATTTGAGCCATGCACGCTGTGCTTTGACGAGCTGGTTTTTCTGTTCCTCAGAAAGCGAGTTTTTCAAGATTTTATATTCAGTATTCAGAATGGCGTCTTGTCGTGTCAGCTCTTCGGTTACGCAGTCCATAAACTGGTATCGCCGGAATTCGTCGTCATTGATCCTGTCCATACAGTTTTGATACTCGTCGGACCGGCTCGACTCCGCTATTGCAAGGGTTGCATTTGCTGCAAGCGTGAGCGTCAGTGCAGTTATTTTGAAAGTTTTAAAGTTCACGTCGATGTCCTTGAGTATTAGCTGCTTGAGGTGCTCATTCTGCCACAGGGTACAGAAAGCCCATAGAAATCACCCGGCCATAGCCGGGTGACAGGGTGCCAACAAATGTCAGCGGCCTGTGAACCTTACGAAAACCATTGCGCCAGTGTCTCTCTGGCCTTGGCGGTGTGTTCTGTTTTGACGTGCATGCCGACAGCGGTGGCGGCGGCTATCAGTACGCTGAGGTCGTCAGTGTAGCCGACCGGGCCGAGGATGTCGGGCACCAGGTCGATGGGGAAGATGAAGTAACCCAGTGCGCCGTAGATGGTGGTTTTGGCCCAGGTGGGGGTGTCGGGATCCTGGGCTGCGTAATACAGCTTGAGCGCGGGCTCCAGAACCGTTTCGCCGGCTACTTTGGCGTATTTTTTGACCTTGCCCCAAAAGCTGTCATCGCTGTAGTACTTGTCGTACTTCTGACTGTCGTTGGTCATGGTTTTGACTCCTGTAGGGGGATGACCGATCAGGCGTGGTCTTTGCCGTGCGGTAGCGGGCTGTCGGCAAAGTAGTCGTCCACCTTGTCCACCAGTTGTTCGCCATACTCCTTGGTCTTGCCCCAGATTTCGCCGGCCTGGCCTTTGAGATCCAGTTCGTCTTTTTTCAGCAGGTAGTAAGTGGTGCCTGCGCCCAGTGCGGCTCCTGCGGCCAGCCAGAGTGATTTGCCCAGTGTGCTCATGATGTGTTCCTCGTATGGTGATCTTGCGTGTGGCCCGGCGTCTGGGCCGGGCTTGAGGAACACTTTAGGTTATGGGTGCGTCATTCAGTGTCGCTATGGCGCACTCGTTTATTTGACCACGGGGAAACAGGCGTCGCCCCACAGGGTGTGCGGGTTGTCCATCATGGTTTCAATCAGTAGCGGCACAAACTGATGCAGCAGCTTGCTGGCGTCACGCAGCTGGGAACGGTTGACGCTGCTGTCCCAGGTGGCGCCGCCGTGAATCAGCTGGTTACGCAATGTGTAGAGGCGGCTGAACAGTACGCTGAGCAGGGTGGCGGTGTTGCCGCTGGCCAGGGCGTACTGGGCGGTTTGTTTGCCTTTGAGCAGCTGGTGCTGCCATTGTTCTTCGCTGATGTTGCCACGGTGGAATTCCCAGAAAGCGTGCAGCACGTAGGGGCTGTCGAGCAGCACACGGATGGGACCGGTAAATTCCTGCCAGATCAGGTTGTGAATGCGTTTGCCGGTGTCCAGTTCGCAGATTTTTTCCAGAAACTGTTTGAAGGCTTCCTGCTCGCCAATGCGGCGTGACTCGTCAATTTCCTGGGCGTAGGCGGCGTTGAAGGCAATCCATAAAAAGATGAAACGGGCGTCGTCGTCTTCGGCCATTTCGGCGCGCTGCAGCCAGCTGAGTGCACGGTGTACACGCAGGGTCAGGCCTTCGCTGTAGCTGTCGCGCTCCTGGCGCTGGCGTTCTTTTAGTGCCGGGTAGTACATGATCACTCCTTGGATTGGGGCTGGACAGTATTGGGGGCAATGGTTTACAGGTTCTGCCGTCAGCTTGCAAGCTGTGGCCCGCAAATGCGGCCACCATGTTAAAGTGCCTGCTTTTGGGAGCCAATTGATGCCGCATGCCGTTGCCCGTTTGCGCACTTTGCGTCTGGCCCGCAGCCAAAAACCCTTCGCTGCCCGGGGTGCCCTGCTGGTGCGCTGTCCCCGTTGCCGGGTGGCCGAGCGTTACTGCATTTGCAGCTGGCAGCCGCAGGTGCAGGCGCACAGCGGGGTGTGTCTGGTGATGGCCGACAAGGAACCGCTCAAACCCAGCAATACCGGTTGGCTGATTGCCGATGTGGTGCCCGATACCCATGCCTTTTTGTGGGACCGTACCGAGCCCGATGCCGGCTTGCTGGCCTTGCTGGCAGACCCGCAGTGGCAGCCCTGGCTGGTGTTTCCGGCGGACGAGGCGGTTAGCGGGCAGCCGGTGGCGCATGAGCTGCCGGCCAGTGCTGCGGCAGGGGGGCGGCGGCCGCTGTTTGTATTGCTGGACGGGACCTGGCAGGAAGCCCGCAAGATGTATCGCAAGTCACCCTATTTGCAACAGTTGCCGGTGCTGAGTTTGCGGCCGGCGCAGTTGTCCCGTTATCACTTGCGCACGGCGCTCAGTCCGGAGCAGTTGTCGACGGCGGAGGTGACCATGCATTGTCTGCACCAGGCCGGTGATGACGAGGCGGCTACGGCGCTGGCGCAGTGGTTTGCCCGTTTTAACCGGCATTATCTGGCGGCGAAGCGGCCTCCGGGCAAGGCACGGGAACAGCACCTGTTGGCGCACTGATGCTGGGGCTGTCCACTTTGCGCCGGGGCCAGAGCTGGGAAATCAGCATGGCGCCCACCAGCAAGGCGGCGCCGAGGTAGCCCCGGGCCGACAGGCTTTCGCCCAGAAACAGTGCCGCCGCCAGGGCGGCAAACACGCCTTCCATCGACAGGATGATGGCGGCGTGTGCCGGCTTGGCGTTTTGCAGTGCGACTGCCTGCAGGGTAAAACCGGTGCCGACCGACAGGATGCCGGCATACAGCAGCGATGGCATGGCGGCCTGGATCGCCGGCCAGGACAGCGGCTCCAGCACCAGGGCGGCGCCGGTACTGAGCAGCGAGCAGGCAATAAACTGGATAAAGGCCAGCCGCAGCGGGTCGTGGTGCTGGGTCAGCCGGCCGATGACCAGCACATGAATGGCCCAGGTCAGTGCACTGCACAGTTGCAGCCAGTCGCCCGGGGCGATATGAAAGCGGTCGCCAACACTGAGGAAAAACAGCCCGCAGGCGGCCAGAGCAACGCCCAGCCAGGTGCCGGCGTGGGGACGCATGCCGATCAGCAAGCCCAGCAGCGGTACAAACACCACATACATGCCGGTAATGAAGCCGGCGTTGGACACGCTGGTATAGAGCAGGCCGGTTTGCTGGAAGTTGATGCCAAACGCCACGATCAGCCCCAGCAGGGCCCCGCCGGCCAGCAGGCGGGCATCCAGCAGCTTGCCTTTCACCAGTCCCTTGCGTTTGCGGTACAGCATGAACGGCAGTATCACCAGTGCGCCCATGGCAAAACGCAGTCCGGAAAACAGCAGCGGGCCGATAGCGTCCATGCCCAGTTTCTGCGCAACAAAGCCGCTGCCCCAGATCACAGCTGTCAGTAACAGGAGGGCGTTGGTGTGCAGGGCTTTGCTGGACATGGAGGGCGGGGACCGGAAGGTGCAGTGCCAGGCCGTTTTTGGCTGTAATCTGGCGGAGAGAAGGAGGGCGGGTACTATTGTTTCAATTACTGCCTTCATATAAGGTAGCAGCCGCATATCTGACTACAGGCAACGGGTTTTTACAATGGCAATGCACGATATTTTGATCGCTGACGATCATCCCCTGTTTCGCAGTGCGCTGCGCCAGGCGCTGACCATCATCCTGGGGGATAACCTGCGTCTGGTCGAGGCCGAGAGTATTGCCCAGCTGGAAGAGCGGTTGTCCGGCAAGTCTGACTGGGATCTGGTGCTGCTGGACCTCAACATGCCCGGTGCTCACGGCTTTTCCGGGCTGGTGTTGTTGCGTGGCCAGTATCCGCAGATTCCGGTGGCGATGATTTCAGCCCAGGAAGAAGCGGCGGTCATGGCCCGGGCGCGCGAGTTTGGTGCCAGCGGTTTCATTCCCAAATCCAGCTCGCTGGAGCAAATCCAGCAGGCGGTGACCAGCATTCTTGACGGTGATGAATGGTGGCCGGCCCAGGTGGATGAAGTGGGCACGGTCAGCGACGAAGAAAAAGCCGCCAGTGCCGGTCTGGCCAGCCTGACGCCGCAGCAGTTCCGGGTGTTGACCATGGTTTGTGACGGCCTGCTCAACAAACAGATTGCCTACGATCTCAATGTGTCCGAGGCCACGGTCAAGGCGCACGTTACCGCCATTTTTCGCAAGCTCAATGTGCGTACCCGCACCCAGGCGGCGCTGTTGTTGCAGCAGATGGGCTCCATTCCGCAATGAGCGAATTTAAGGGTGCCGGTGGTATCCGGCGCATCATCAATGCCTTTGGTTACTCCCGTGATGGCCTGGTTGCCGCTTTTCGTGGTGAGGCCGCTTTTCGTCAGCTGGTATGGCTTAACGGGATACTGATCCCGGTGGCGCTGTGGCTGCCGCTGCCCCTGCCGGAGCGTGCGCTGATGGTTGCGGTCTGTCTGTTGTCGCTGATTGTCGAGCTGTTCAACTCGGCCATTGAGGCCGTGGTGGACCGGGTTTCGCTGGAACGCCATCCGCTGTCGAAAAATGCCAAGGACATGG
Source organism: uncultured Thiopseudomonas sp. (assembly GCA_964567275.1). Taxonomy (GTDB): domain Bacteria; phylum Pseudomonadota; class Gammaproteobacteria; order Pseudomonadales; family Pseudomonadaceae; genus Thiopseudomonas. Next base: position 4,751 of record CAZMLX010000022.1, read on the forward strand.
GCAGTGCCGCCCAGCTGGTGGGCCTGAGCATGATTGGCCTGGTGTGGGGCCTGCTTCTGTACGGGCACTATTTTTCCTGAATGCGTTTAATCAGCCGTCCGGCCGGCAACTGCTGCGCTGGCCGGATGGGCTGTGGCTTAAAACGGCCAGACCAGCGGAATCAGCGCAATGGAAACCACCGCCGCCAGCAGCGACATCGGGATGCCGATGCGCATATAGTCGCTGAACTGGTAACGGCCCGGGCCATACACCATCAGGTTGGTCTGGTAGCCAAAGGGGGTGATGAAGGAGGCCGAAGCGGCAAACATCACCGAGATGGCAAAGGGCAATACGCTGACATCGAGCTGGCCGGCCACGGCTGCCGCCACCGGAAACATCAGCACGGCAGCAGCATTGTTGGTGATGACCTCGGTCAGCAGGGCCGTGAGCAGGTAGGTCAGGGCCAGCGCCAGCCAGGGCGACATCGGGCCCAGCGCCAGCAGGGTGCCGGCCAGCCACTGGGCGGCGCCGGACTGGGTCATGGCATTGCCCAGCGCAAACGAGGCGGCAATCACAATCAGCACCGAATGGTCGATACTGCGGCGGGCCCGGCTGCTGGTCAGGCAGCCGGTAAGCAGCATGCCGGCGGCAGCAACAAAGGCCGCTTCCAGAATCGACAGCCAGCCGCTGGCGCTCATGACCACCATCAGTCCCAGTATGCCCAGTGCCAGCGGTGCCTTGCTGAAGTCGGGCGGGGTGGAGTCGTTCAGTGCGCTGACCAGCAGAAAATCCCGGCGGAAGCGGTATTGCTCGACAAACTGGTCGCTGGCTTCCAGCAGCAGGGTGTCGCCGGCATGCAGGCGAATGTCGCCCAGTTTGCCGGGAATGCGCTTGCCCTGGCGTGAAACCGACAGAATCACGGCATTGAATTTGGTGCGGAAGCGGCTGTCACGGATGCTTTCGCCCAGTGAGGGGAAATCCTTGCCCAATACCACTTCCACCAGGCAGCGCTGGTGATTTTTAAGGTCCAGCTTGGCCGGGTTGCCGCCGGCCGGCCGCAAGCCCTGGATGCGGCGCAGCTCGCTGGCGCACTCGGGTGCACCAATAAAGTACAGGCGGTCACCGGCCAGCAGGGTACGGCTGGGGTCAACCACGGTAATCAGGCGTCCGCCCCGCTCGATTTCGGTCAGGTAACCGTGCTGGAGTGAGCGCAGGCCGGCTTCGGCCACGGATTTGCCGGTCAGCGGCCCTTTGGGCAGTACCAGCATTTCCACACCGTATTCCCGTACTTTTTCCAGCTCTTCGCTGAGGCTGCCGTTGTCGGGCAGCAGGCGGGGGCCGGCCAGTACCAGAAAGGCGCCACCCGCCAGCAGCAGTGGCAGGCCCACGGGCAGCAGGTCGAACAAGCCCAGGCTGATGCCGAATGATTTTTGCAGCAGGCCGTCCACCACCAGGTTGGTGCTGGTGCCAATCAGGGTGCAGGTACCGCCCAGAATGGTGGCGTAGCTGAGCGGGATCAGCAGCCGTGATGCCGAAATGCCCAGCCGTTGTGACCAGTCCTGTATGGCCGGAATAAACATGGCGACCACGGCGGTGTTGTTCATAAAGGCGCTGCTGAGACTGGTGGGAATCAGCAGCCGCAGCTGTGCGCCCCGCTGGCTGCGGGGGTGGCCCAGCAGAAAACGGGCCAGCCATTGCACGGCACCGGTTTCCTTGAGGGCGCCGGCCACCACGTACAGCACGCCAATGGTAATGACGCCGGGATTGGCAAAGCCAACCAGTGCTTCAGTGGGGGTCAGTACGCCGCACAGCAGCAAGATGGCCAGTGCGGCCAGCAGGGTCATGTCGGCCGGACCTTTGCAGCGGATCAGGACGAACAGAACGCCGGCCAGGGTTAACAGGGTGACAAGGGCATGCCAGTGCATGGGTCATGTTCTCCAGAAGCGGGCCATGGTGTTGAGAAAGGCGTCCAGTTGTGCGGCCGGCAGGGCGGTGATGCCGGCTGCCGCCTTGCGTCCGCCACCGGTGGGAAACTGGCGGGCTACGTCATCGGCGCCGGTGCGGTTGTTGAGCGGCGAGCGGATGCTGACCAGGTAACGGCCGTCGGGCCGGTCGGTGATGACGGCGCAGGCTTTGTCCGGGTTGGCGTTGGCCAGAATATTGCCCAGCACGCCGCTAACCCGCCGTGCCCAGACCACATCGGGCAGTTTGATCACCAGCGAATGTTCGGTATTGGCCATGACCGGTGCCGCCAGGCCCCGGGCCAGATCGCTGGTATAGCTGCTGCGCAGCAGCTGGAATGCCGGATCCCCGGACAGGATAAAGTCCAGCGGGTCGGGATAGCGGACCAGCACCCGGTATAGGTCGGCCGGGTGAAAGTGCAGGTCGTCCAGGCTGGCGCCATAGCCGTTGTAATTGATGTACACGCCCAGTTCCTTGAGCAGGCGGATGTGCTGCTCGCTCAGCCCGGCCTGTTCTGCCAGCCTGCGGGCGACGGTATCCAGGTTGTCGCCAAAGGCGGCGGTTATCGCCCAGTTCAGATGGCGCCCGTCCAGGTGCTGGTTGATCAGCAGGCTGGTGCAGGTGGTGGCCCGGGTATCGATCAGACTCTGAAAACCGGGATGCTCGGGCAGGCTGTTGCCGGAAAAGTGGTGGTCCACGTAAAACAGCTCGCTGCCGGCTGCCAGCAGGCGGTCAACGGCGTCCCGGTTTTTGTCCAGACTAATGTCGAGAACATTGACCCTGGTGGCGGCATCGTCCGGCACCTGCTGGACCAGAGCGATGTCACGCTTGACGCCGGTCACCAGGACCGAGTCCCGGGGATCTTCCAGTCGCAGCTGGATCAGGGCGCAGATGCCGTCGGCATCACCGTTGAAAACATCATAGGTCAGCATGGGATATCCGAAAATGTGATTTGTTTATGCTTTGTCGCAATATGCAATTGCTTGCGTGTTCGCTGTTTGGTCTGCATCATAAGCGCATCAAAACCGCCTTACAAAGAAGATACAGGAATAAGAAAACAACCATGTTGCAAACTACGACAAGCGAACCGCCTCTTTTCGGACTGAATGAGCAGCGGGTATGGGACACCGATCTGGCGTTCGAACAGTTACGGCAGCACGGCGAGGCGGACAGCAAGCGCACCGCCGAACGGCGGCTGAACAGTCTGCAGGTATGGCCGCCGGCGCTGGAGTCGGAACAGCTGCAGGATGAGCAGGGGCGCGCACTCAAGCAGCTGCTGCTGGTACAGGCGCTGGAGCAGGCCCGCAAAAAGCGGGAGCGGATACTCTTTGTGCAGCTGTATGAGCTGCCTGATGGCACCCCCAGCCTGCATGCCAATGATGCCCGTGGCGCCCGCTTCTGGGTGCCGTTGGCGGCGGATGACGATGCGGCGGTGCACGCTGCAATCCAGTCGCTGCAGGCACATATCGGCAAGCCGGTGGCGCTGTTTGGCCAGGGTGAAATGGCCCGGGTACTGCGCAATCTGCCGACGCTGGAGCAGGTGTCCAGCTATCCCCAGGTGTATGTGGCCGATGTCAGGGAACAGCTGGCAGCGCAGGCCGGCGGTCACCGCTCCGGGCTGTCGCCGCACCTGAAAAGGCTGGAAGCCGAGAGCATCCAGATTATCCGCGAGGCGGTGGCCGAGGCCGAAAACCCGGTGATGCTGTACTCCATTGGCAAGGACAGCGGCGTGATGCTGCACCTGGCCCGCAAGGCGTTTTACCCGGCACCGCCGCCCTTTCCGCTGTTGCATGTGGACACCCGCTGGAAGTTTTCCGAGATGTACCAGTTTCGTGACTACATGGCCGGGCTGAGCGGCATGGAATTGCTGGTGCACACCAATCCCGAAGCCATCGAAAAAAACATCAACCCTTTTGAGCATGGCTCGGCATTGCATACCGACATTACCAAGACCGAAGGCCTGAAACAGGCGCTGGACAGTTACAAATTCGATGTAGTGTTTGGTGGCGCCCGGCGTGACGAAGAAAAGTCGCGGGCCAAGGAGCGGGTGTTTTCGTTCCGCACTCCGACCCACCGCTGGGACCCGAAAAACCAGCGTCCCGAACTGTGGAACCTGTACAACACCCGCAAAAATCCGGGTGAAAGCATCCGGGTGTTTCCGCTGTCCAACTGGACCGAGCTGGATATCTGGCAATACATCCTGCACGAGCAGATCCCGATGGTGCCGCTGTATTTTGCCAAAGAACGGCCGGTGGTGGTGCGTGACGACATGCTGATGCTGGTGGACGACGACCGTTGCCAGCTGCTGCCGGGCGAGCAGATTGAAATCCGCAAGGTGCGGTTCCGTACCCTGGGCTGTTATCCGCTGACCGGGGCGATGGAGTCCGATGCCGAGCAGCTGGACGACATTTTGCTGGAAATCATTGATGCCCGGCAGTCCGAACGCCAAGGCCGGAAAATCGACACCGACAGTGCCGGTTCCATGGAAAAGAAAAAGCAGGAAGGGTATTTCTGATGAGCAACGAAAACCAGAAGCTGGAGCGGTGGCTGGCCGAGCAGTCCGGGCAGACCACCCTGCGCTTTATTACCTGTGGCAGTGTCGATGACGGCAAAAGCACCCTGATTGGCCGCCTGCTGTGGGAGTCGCAGCAAATTTTTGATGACCAGCTGGCGGCGCTGGCCGCCGACTCCAGACGCCACGGCACCCAGGGTGACGAGGTGGACCTGGCGTTGCTGGTGGACGGACTGGCCGCCGAGCGGGAGCAGGGCATCACCATTGATGTGGCCTATCGTTTCTTTTCCACACCCCGGCGCAAATTTATCGTTGCCGACACGCCCGGCCACGAACAGTACACCCGCAACATGGTCACCGGTGCCTCTACCGCTGATGTGGCGGTGATTCTGGTCAATGCCAAACAGGGGGTCATGGTGCAAACCCGGCGCCATGCTCATCTGGTGTCGCTGATGGGCATCCGCCATGTGGTGCTGGCCATCAACAAGATGGATACGGTGGGCTTTGACGAGCAGCGTTTCCTTGCCATTGACGAGGAGTTCCGGCAGCTGGCCGAGCCGCTGGCCTTTGACAGCATTACCGCCATTCCGCTGTCGGCGCTGCAAGGTGACAACATCACCAGCCGTTCGCCCCGCAGCCTCTGGTATCAGGGGCCAACCCTGATGGGTTACCTGGAAACCGTGGATGTGGAACTGCCGGTACGGGAGCAGCTGCTGTTTCCGGTGCAGTGGGTGTGCCGGCCCGACTCCGAGTTTCGCGGTTTTGCCGGCAGCCTGGCAGCCGGACAGGTACGTCCGGGCGACCGGATCCGGGTGGCCGCATCCGGGCAGACGGCGCAGGTGCGTGACATTGTCACCTTTGACGGGCCGCTGGAGCAGGCCACCACCGGCGATGCGGTAACCCTGGTACTGGACCGGGAAATCGACGTGTCCCGGGGCGATGTGCTGACCGCACTGGAAACGCCGGTGGACATGACCTCGCAGTTTTCCGCCACTTTGATCTGGCTGCACGAAGAGCCGGGGCTGATTGGCCGCAGCTATGAACTCAAGCTGGCCAACCAGTGGAGCGGCGCTTCCATTACCGAAATCAAGCACTGCATCAACGTCAATACCGGGGCGCTGGAGCCCAGCAAACAGCTGGAACTGAACGATATTGGCCGTTGCAACCTGTCGCTGAGCCGGCCGCTGGCCTTTACCACCTACCCGGAAAACCGGGAGCTGGGCAGCTTTATCCTGGTCGACCGCTTTACCCAGGCGACCGTGGCGGCGGGCCTGATCCAGCACAATTTGCGGCGAGCCCAGAATGTGCAGCCACAGGCGCTGACCGTTGACCGGGCGGCCCGCGAACGGCTCAACGGCCACTGTGGCAAAGTGTTCTGGTTTACCGGGCTGTCCGGCTCGGGCAAGTCAACTCTGGCCAATGCGCTGGAGAAAGAGCTGCACCGCCAGGGCAAGCGCACCTATGTGCTTGATGGCGACAACGTGCGCCAGGGGCTGAACAAGGATCTGGGCTTTACCGACGCCGACCGGGTGGAAAACATGAGACGGGTGGCCGAAGTGGCCCGGCTGATGCTGGACGCCGGCCTGATTGTGATGACCTCCTTTATCAGCCCGTTTCGTGCCGAGCGTGAAATGGCACGGGAGCTGATTGGTGCCGATAATTTTGTCGAGGTGTTTGTCGATACGCCGCTGGCAGTCTGCGAGCAGGAAGACTTCAAAGGACTCTACAAAAAAGCCCGCAGTGGCGAGTTGCCCAATATGACCGGCATCAACAGCCCCTACGAGCCGCCGGAACAGGCCGATGTGGTGATCAAAACCGGCCGTAACGGGCTGGAGCAGGCGGTACGCCAGTTGCTGGCGCAGCTATAAACCTGCTGTTGCATGACAAGCCGCCTGCGGGCGGCTTTTTGCTGTCTGGCTGTGACCGGGCGGGATATATATCCGGGCGAAGGCAGTACTGTAACCGAATATAAATGATAATTAATCGTATGAAGTGGCGGATCAGTTGTGCCTGAATGTTGCCTTATATTCTTATAGCTTTTTTAATGCTTAAGGTTTTAATTTTCTATATTTTTCATAGGGTTGTGATTCGTTCTGAATTTAATGCGTGACCGTGATGCAGTTATATGCAAATCATTATTGAGTATTTTAGATTATATGTGGCTGCCGTTATGCTGCCCCCCTGTTTTGAATAGTGAACCGTTGCAGGTGGAGTAAAACAATGTACAGCTACAATCCGGTGGATCAGCAACTGGTTGATGAGCGGGTAGAGCAGTTTCGTGACCAGACACGACGCTATCTGGCCGGTGAATTGCCCGAAGAAGAGTTTCTTGCCCTGCGGCTGATGAACGGCCTCTATATCCAGCGGCAGGCGCCAATGCTGCGGGTGGCCATTCCTTACGGTACTTTTTCGTCCCGCCAGCTGCGAACGCTGGCCCATATTGCCCGGACCTGGGACAAGGGCTACGGTCATTTCACCACCCGTACCAATATTCAGTTCAACTGGCCCAGGCTGGAAGATGTGCCGGATATTCTGGCAGAACTGGCCAAGGTGCAAATGCATGCCATCCAGACATCCGGCAACTGTATCCGCAACACCACCACTGATCCGCTGGCTGGCGTTGCGGCCGACGAAATTGAAGACCCCAGGCCCTGGTGCGAACTGATTCGCCAGTGGTCGACCCTGCACCCGGAATTTGCCTATTTGCCGCGCAAATTCAAAATTGCGGTCAGCGGCAGTCCGCAGGATCAGGCCTATAGCCAGGTGCACGACATCGGCCTGCAACTGGTCAGCGGCAGCGATGGCCGCCCCGGTTTCCGGGTGTTTGTAGGGGGCGGGCTGGGCCGGACACCGGTGGTGGGCAAGGTGATTCGTGACTACCTGGAAGCCGAAGAGCTGTTTACCTATCTGGACGCCATCCTGCGCATTTACAACCTGCATGGCCGGCGTGACAACAAGTACAAGGCGCGCATCAAGATTCTGGTCAATGCCAGCGGAATTGACGCATTCCGGCAGCAAGTTGAAGACGAATGGCAACATATCAAGGGTGGCGAGCTGCGTCTGAGCGAACAGCAGATCCAGCAGATGAAGGCCCACTTCCGGCCGTTTGACTATGCAGAGGATGCTGCCGCACCGGAGCTGATCCGGCAGGCGCAGGCCGATATGCCCGGTTTTTCCGGCTGGTACCAGCGCAACACCCAGCCGCACCGGGTGGCCGGCTACCGGATTGTCCATCTCTCGCTCAAGCCGCTGAGCGGTGCGCCCGGTGATATCACCAGCGAGCAGATGGAGGTGGTGGCCGAGCTGGCCGAGCGTTACAGCTTTGGCGAAATCCGTGCCACCCAGGACCAGAACCTGGTGCTCACCGATGTGCGCGAGGCCGACCTGCCGCAGCTCTGGAGCGCCCTGCAGGATGCCGGACTGGCCCGGGCCAACATCAACACCCTGACCGACATGATTGTCTGCCCCGGATTTGATTTTTGCTCGCTGGCCAATGCCCGCACCCTCAACATTGCCGAGCAGATCAATCAGGCTTTTGACGACCTGGACTACCTGTATGACCTGGGTGACATCCAGCTCAACATGTCCGGCTGCATCAACGCCTGTGCGCACCACCATGTTGGCCATATCGGCATTCTTGGCGTCGATAAGAAAGGCGAGGACTGGTACCAGATCACGCTGGGCGGTGCTGCCGGCCAGGACACCCGGCTGGGCCGGCTGCTGGGCCGCTCCATTGCGGCGGATGAGGTAACCCAAACCCTGCGCACCCTGATGGACACCTATGTGGGCCTGCGCCAGACCGGTGAAAGTTTTGCCGAAGTGGTCGAGCGGCTGGGTACCGAGCCGTTCAAGGAAGCGGTATACGGCTGTATTGCCGTCGGCTGAGTGATGGCCAGCCGTTTTATGACAAAGTTTTGATGGTTTCAAACCAACGGATTGATAGACATGGTTTTGATTGTTAAAAGAAAAGTCCAGCCTGAAGACGGCTGGCAGCGGTTGCCGGCCGACCTGCCCGATGCGCAGGTACCGGCCACCGCCAGCGGCGTGATTGTGGCGGCAGAGCAACTGCCAGAGCGTTCGGCAGCCCTGTTGCCGGAGCAGGCACTGGGAGCCTGGCTGACCACCGAGCAGGACGAGCACGTCCTGTTGCCCTGGTTGCCAAAGCTGCAGCTGGTGGTGATCGAGTTTTTGTCGTTCCGTGACGGCCGTGGCATGAGTCTGGCCCGGCTGCTGCGCCGTGCCGGATACAACGGCGAACTGCGGGCCGCTGGCGAGGTTGCCCGTGACCGGCTGGGCTATATGGAACGCTGCGGTTTTGACGCCTTTGTCATCCCGGACGAGCGTTTTCACCCCGACGATCTGGCCGCCTTTACCGAGGTGACCGTCAGCTATCAGGCCAGCCAACAGCAGGAGACATCCCATGCCAGCCGCTGAACATACACTGCAACTGCCGGACGAAACCGTACGGGTACTGGGCCCCGAACTGCATGCCAGGCTGCAGCAGGTCGTGACCCGGATCGGCGAGGCCGCCCGCCAATACGGCAGCGGTCTGACCTTTGCCAACAGCCTGGGTGCCGAAGACATGCTGCTGACCGGCCTGATTGCTGCCAGCCAGCCCGATATCAGCCAGTTTGTGCTGGATACCGGCCGTTTGCCGGAAGACACCCTGTTGCTGCTAGAGCGGGTACAGGACAAATGGCCGGAGCTGGATATCCAGGTCTACTACCCGGATGCGCAGGCGCTGCAACAGTGGGTCAGCACGGAAGGCATCAATGCCTTTTACCGCTCGCAACCTCTGCGCAAAAGCTGCTGCGAAGTACGCAAGCTGGAGCCGCTGCGGCGGGCGCTGGCCGGCCGGCAAGCCTGGATGACCGGCTTGCGGCGGGAGCAGTCCCAAACCCGGGTCGAACTGGAGTACAGCGAATGGGACGAGCTGAACGGCCTGCACAAGCTGAGCCCGTTGTATGACTGGACCGAAGTGCAGGTCTGGACGGCAATCCGGGCGCTGAAACTGCCCTACAACCGGCTGCACGACATTCACTACCCCAGTATCGGCTGTGCGCCCTGCACCCGTGCCGTCGAGCCCGGTGACGACCCCCGCTCGGGCCGCTGGTGGTGGGAAAACCCCAACAGCCGCGAATGCGGACTTCATCCATCGGGTGGCCGCCGGGCGGCACAGGGATGACATGGACTATCTACCGTTATTTTTCGACCTGAAACAGCGCCCGGTACTGCTGGTGGGCGGGGGCGACGTAGGGCTGCGCAAGGCCCGCTTGCTGCTCGCGGCCGGTGCCGGATTGCGGGTGGTGAGCCGCACCCTGCATCCGCAGCTGCAGAGGTTGCTGGAGCAGCACCAGGGTGAGTGGCTGGCGCAGGAATACCAGCCGGACAGCCTGGACGGCGTGACACTGGTGGTGGCCGCCACCGATGATGCCGGGCTGAACCGCCAGGTGCACGATGATTGCCGGCAGCGCAACTTGCCGGTCAATGTGGTGGACAACCCGGCGCTCTGTACCTTTATTGTGCCCGCCATTGTCGACCGTTCACCGCTGGTGATCGGCATTTCATCGGGCGGCAAGGCGCCGGTGCTGGCCCGTTTGCTGCGGGCCCGGCTGGAAAGCCTGATTCCGGCCCGTTATGGCGAGCTGGGACAGCTGGCCGCTACTTTCCGGGAGGCGGTACGACGCCGCTTTGCCAATGTTGGCCTGCGCCGCCGGTTCTGGGAAAAGGTGTTTCAGGGCAGCATTGCCGAACAGGTGTTCAACGGCCAGTTGCCGGCTGCACAGCAGCAGCTGCAAACTCTGCTGGACAGCGATGCCGAACAGCAGCCGGCCGGCGAGGTGTACCTGGTCGGGGCCGGCCCGGGCGATCCGGAATTGCTGACCTTCAAGGCGCTGCGACTGATGCAGCAGGCGGACGTGGTGCTGTATGACCGGCTGGTTTCGCCGGAAGTGCTGGAGCTGTGCCGCCGTGATGCCGAGCTGCTGTATGTTGGCAAGCAACGCAGCGATCACAGCCTGGAGCAGCCGCAAATCAACCAGTTGCTGGTGGACAAGGCCAGGGCCGGGCTGCGGGTGGTACGGCTGAAAGGCGGCGATCCCTTTGTGTTTGGCCGGGGCGGGGAAGAGCTGCAAGCGCTGCGTGAAGCCGGCATTGCCTTCCAGGTGGTGCCCGGCATCACGGCGGCCAACGCCTGCTCGGCTTATGCCGGCATTCCGCTGACCCATCGCAACCATGCGCAGTCGGTCAAGCTGATTACCGGCCAGTTGAAAAACCGGACGGCCGAGCTGGACTTCAAGGAAATGGTGGCACCCAACCAGACACTGGTGTTTTACATGGGCCTGCATACGCTGGCGCAGCTGGTGGACGGCCTGACCCGCCATGGCAAACCGGGCGACACCCCGATTGCGCTGGTATCAAAAGGCAGCACCCCGCAACAGCGGGTACTAACCGGCACCCTGGACAGCATTGTGGAAAAACAGGCCGGGGCCGGCCTGCAGGCACCGGTTACCATTATTGTCGGCGAGGTTGCCGCCCTGCACGAACAGCTGGCCTGGTATCAGCCGCAACCGGCGGTCAGCCCTGCCGGCTGGCTGGAACAGCCCGCTGGCCACTAGTGCTGACGGCTGGCAAAGTCGATAACGTGCGGCATGAACTGGAAGAAATCGGCTTCAAAGCCGCTGTAATCCCGCTCCAGCTCGCTGGCCGAGCCGGTGAGCGGGTTGCCCGGCCGCAAGCGCCGGGCCATGTTGTTCAGCGCCAGATGCAGGTTGTCGAGCTCGGCATAGCTGCTTAACCAGTCTTCCTGCGCCATCCGCAACAGTACCCGCCGGGCCCGTTCCGGCAGCAACGCCTGCTGCGACTCCACCGCCTGGTACATTTGTCCGGTAAATTCCGCCAGCGACTGCTGGCTGAAGTGTGACCAGTGCCGGGCCAGCAGGTGATCATAAAACATGTCCACCATGATGCCGGCATAGCGCCTGCGTGCGGGGCTGACCCGGTCCTTGCTGCGGGCAATCAGACCGTGGCTGTCAGTAAAGCTGTCAATTTGCCGGTGCAGCCAGATGCCATGACACACCGCATCCGGCAACTCGATGGAAGCCAGCGGCCCTTTGACAAAGTCGCCCAGCAAACTGCCCAGCGCCTGCTGGGGGCCGGCCGGACCAAGAAACAGATGGGCCAGAAAGTTCATGGGACATGCTCCGGTTGGAGGCGGGTTGCAATGGCAGGCAAGGAGGATAGCCTGTTTGTTGCTGCCAGGCTAACGCACCACCAGCAAGGGCAGACGGCTTTGTTCCAGCATTTTTAGGGTGTTGCTGCCAACAAACATGCTGGCCAGCCGCGAGCGCGAGCAGGCGCCCATCACCAGCAGGTCAACTGGTTCGCGGTTGGCGTAAGCAAGCAAACCGTCAAAAATGCCGCCTTCGATCAGTTCGGCCCTGACTTCAAAGCCATGCTCTTGCAGACGCTGGCGGGTGGCGTTAAACGCCTCCTGCAAGCCGGGGCGGTTGCGGTTGACGGTGACCAGATGGCAGGTCATGCCACGCAGCAAACCACCCTCGATAATGCGCTCCACCGCTTGGTCGGCGATGGCACGGCCGTCGTAGGCCAGCATAAAGCTGGCGGGGGCGGTAAAGTCCGGGCCGGGCAGCAAAACCGGTAACGGCTGCTGGCGGATCATCTGTTCAATTGGCGAGCCTTGCGCCCGGAACGGCTCGCCACGCCGGCCCATGACCAGCAGGCGGGCCTCTGTCGCCAGATCGCTGGCGGCATCGACCAGCGAGCCGTGCCGCAGCAGGGTTTCGCTGTGGGTACAGCCCAGTTCGGCGGCCAGCTGCTGCGCACGGGCCAGCAGCTCCTTGCCAATGCGCATGGCCAGCTGGCTGCGTTGGCCATCCAGTGCGGCCAGCTCTTCCAGCAAGTGCAACTGGGCACCCAGACCAATGGCACCACTCAAGTCGCTGATGGCCGGCTGGCTGTCTTTTTCCAGCGCATGCAGCAGGGTGAGCGGCAGGCCCAGTTTTTGTGCGGCCCACACGCCGGCTTTGCACACCTCTGCCGGGTGGCTGGCGCTGTCGATACAGGTCAGAATTTTTTGCATGTCACACCTCCGCTTTGCCGGTCAGCAGCTGTTCAACCTCGGCCGCACTGGCGTGTTCACCAAAACGGTCCACCAGGGTTGCGGTGGCCTCGCTCATGCCCAGCACCTCGACCTGGCTACCCAGCCGCCGGTACTTGAGCACCACCTTGTCCAGCGCCGCCACTGCGGTAATGTCCCAGAAATGTGCGCCGGACAGGTCAATGACCACCCGCTCCAGCGCATCCTTGAAGTCAAACCCGTCCACGAACTGGGTGGACGAGGCAAAAAACACCTGGCCAATCACCTGATAACGGCGGGCGCCCGCTTCATCCTGCTGTTTGACCACCATGAAACGGCCAATTTTGTTGGCAAAAAACAGCGTGGCCAGCAGCACGCCGACCAGCACGCCCAGCGCCAGGTTGTGGGTAAACACCACCACAATAACGGTCGCCAGCATGACGATATTGGTGGAAAGCGGATATTTTTTCAGGTTGACAATGGAGCTCCACGAGAAGGTGCCAATCGACACCATAATCATCACCGCCACCAGCGCCGCCATGGGAATCTGCTTGAGCCAGTCGCCCAGAAACACCACCAGAATGATCAGCAGCGCACCGGCAGTAAAGGTTGACAGCCGGCCACGGCCACCGGACTTCACGTTGATCACCGACTGGCCGATCATCGCACAGCCGGCCATGCCGCCCAGC